>NZ_CP016456.1:698750-1048125 GCF_001713415.1 Sphingobium sp. RAC03
GACCCTGCCCAATTGGGCAACGCCGATTTTACAGCAGACCCTGGCCTGCTATGCAGGATCGTCGATGCAGGATTGGCGCGGATAGCCCGGAGACAAGGGAAACAGCCAGCTTAACCAGCCGGGTTTCCCTATTTTACGGCTACCGATGGGGATCAGGCATGTCGATAAGCACATAGATCCTGTTTTTACTGCCCCAATGCGGCCTGACGCAATGCTTCCGTCGCGGCGTTGGGCGAACGGCCTTCAGCAAGGCCATGGTGAATGAAGTGCAGCACAGGGTCCATGCCGACCTCTGACACGTCCGTATAATGGGCCAGATACCAGTCCGGATCAAACTGTGCATAATCTTCCACTATGCGGCGCTGGCGTTGCTCGGTCCTCTTACCGGTCAGCGCCGGGAAGGGCAGCTTCGCCTGCGCCAGCATAGTTTGGAGCGTCTTCGACATTTGATGGTAGACATGCAGGCTGGCGGCGCAGGCCTCATCGATCTTTCGATCCCGCTCACTCAGTTCCGCCCGATTGGCGAGCATTGTCGCGCGCAGCATCTCCTTTTGCCGGCCCGCCTCCTCTCTCGCCCTTTCAAGATTGGCTAATAGAGCTTGATGGGCCTCTTCGGCTTTCATCAGCCGTTGATTTCGATCCTGCAAAGTCTCTTGCGCCTGATCCATCTGTTCGCGCCGCTTGGCAAGTTGCTCCGTGGCGTCGTCCAACTCGGTACGCAATTTGGCCTTCTCGGCCTGTTCTTGCGCAATCAGACGTTGATGCTCCGCCAAACCATCCTGCAATCGTGACATTTGCAGATAGCGTTTGTTGGCTTCATTCTGATTATCATTGATTATGGCGGACAGCTGTTTGACGCGTGCGCCATTTTGCTCCGCCAAAGCCCGCTCCGTTTCAAGCGCCTGGCGCGCCGCATCAAGATCTTGCGCCGCATCGGCCAGCTTCGCGCTATGCTGTTGCAATTCTGTGCTGAGATCCTCGACTTGCGCGCCACGCTCGCTTGCCACTCGCTCCATCTGATCGAGCGCCTGACGCTGCCTATCCAATTCGTCCTCGGCCGCCGCCAAGTTGGCGCGCCGCTCCTCCAACACCGTTTCCAATTCGGCGACGTGAGCGTCCCGATCACCAACCGCAGCGCGCATGTCCTCAAGCGCTTTGCGATCGCGTTCCAGCGAGACCTTCACAGCGTCCAGTTCCGTGGACTGACCCGCGACCGTTACCTCCAGATCCAGGATGCGTGCCTGGCGTTCATCGGCCGTCCGGCTGATCGTCTCCAGCGCGCGCGCATGGTCCTTCACCGCCGCTGACAATGCGGCTTCACGCGCACGGATCTGGTCCTCCAGTTCCATGACTTTCGCATCGCGGTCGCCAACGGCAGCGCGCAAGTCCTCCAACATTTTGCGATCATGTTCGAGCGACGCTTTTACCGCGTCCAACTCCGTCGATTGACCCGCGACGGTCGTTTCCAGATCCACGATACGGACTTGCCGTTCGTGCGCTGTCCGGCTGATCGTTTCCAGCGCGCGCGCATGGTCCTCGACCGCCGCTGACAATGCCGCCTCGCGCGCACGGATCTGCTCCTCCAGTTCCATGACTTTCGAATCGCGGTTGCCAACGGTGGCGCGCAATTCGTCCAGCATTTTGCGGTCATGTTCGAGCGAGGCTCTTACCGCATCCAACTCCGTGGCCTGACCCGCGACGGTTGTTTCCAGATCGAGGATACGCGCCTGTCGTTCATGGGCCGTCCGGCTGACCGCTTCCAGCGCGCGCGCATGATCGTCCAGGGCAAACTTCGCGGCCGACAGATCGCTTTCGCGCAACGCCAGTTGTTCGCTGATGAGCGCGATTTCACCGAAACGAGTCTGAAGCGCGGCCTCTGTCTCGGCGCGGCGCCGATCCAGTTCAGCCGCCTTTCGTCCTGCTTCGGCGAGCTGATTTTGAAGGGCAGTCTGGCGCTTGTTCCAATCAGCGCGATCCTCATGCGCCTGTTTGCTGGCGGCAAGCAGAGCTTCTGCGGCTTGTTCCGTTTCGAGCTGACGCTGGCGCAGAGCGCTTTCGGTTTGCGCCAGCCTGTTCTGCAACTCCGCGATGTCGGCTTCACTCGCAGCGCGCAACGCTTTGAGCTGTTCGTCCTGTTGACGGGACTTGTCCTCCCATTCGCGGGCGATCTGCTCGGTCTGATTGAGCTTCATCTGCCCGTCGGCGACGGCTTGCTCTGTCGCCGCCAACGCTTGAGTCAAGCCAGCCAGATCGCGATCGCGGCTTGCAATCGCATCATCCTTTTCCGCCAATTGCCGATGCAGGGAATCGATTGTCTGGTTGCGTTCGGCAAGAGCCGCGCGAATGGCGTCCCTATCCTGCCGGGCGACCTGATAGTCATTTTCCAGCGCGGCCTGGGCGTGCTCCAGTGCGTCGGCTCGCTTGGCCTCCGCTCCCAAATTCGCTTCGAGCGCGCTATTGGCGGCGCTCAAAGCCTCGCGCTGCTGCCGCGCTTCGGTCATCGCCTGTTCCAGCGCCAAGGCTTGCGCCTCCAACGCCGCAACTTCCTTCAGCGCTGCCGCCTTATCCGTTGCCAGCATTGCGCGCTCGTTGCGCAGTGAATCGCGCTCGGTTTGCGTTACAAGATGCTGTTCTTCCAGAACGCGTTTTTCTTGCTGAACTGCCTGGGTCTGCTGCCGGGCGGTAGCGAGTTGCGCTTCCAGCCGGGCGCGTATTTCCCTCAGACCATCGCGATCCTTTTGCGTAGCGAGATGACGCTCTTCCAAGGCCAGCTTTGCCTTCTCGATCCCACTGGCCTGCTGTTGAGCAGCGGCAAGTCGGGTTTCCAGTTCGGCACGACTGGACGTCAATTCGGCCTGCTTCTCATGCGCTTGCGCGACGGCCTGCTCCAGCGCGTGCTTCTCTGCGGCGAGCGCCTCATTCTGCTTTGCCGCTTCGGCCTGTTCCGCTTCCAGCCGGGCGCGGGCCTCCCTCAAACCATCCCGCTCCTTCTGCGTGGCTAGATGTCGCTCTTCCAACGCTAATTTGGCGCGCTCGATCGCTCCTGCCCGTTCCAGCGCGGCTGCCGCCTGCGCTTCGGTTTCCGCGTGCAGGCTCTTGAGCGCATCGCGATCATCACTGGTTTCGGCGAGCATGGCTGCTAGAGCCTGCTTCTCCGCCGCAAGCGCGGCCTGCTGCTTGGCGGCTTCCGCCTGTTCGGTTTCCAGCCGGGCGCGCACATCCCTTAAGGCGTCCCGTTCCTTCTGGGTCGCGAGATGCCGCTCTTCCAACGCTGTCTTTGCCCGCTGAATCGACTCCGCGCGTTCAAACGCAGCGACAGCCTTGGCCTCGATCTCCGACTGGCGCGCCTCAAGCGTATCGCGATCGGCGTGGATTTCAGCAAGTTTCGTTTCGAGCGCATCGCGATCAGCGCTGAGTTGCGCAAGGGTCGCGGTCATTGCCTCGCCCTGGTCGAGGAGGGCGTCGCGTTCCTGTGTCGCGGCCTGCAACTGCTTCTGCAGCGCGGTGACCGTGGCCGTTGCATCATCCCTTGCCTTCGCGGCGCTGGTGATTCGCGTTTTCAGGTCTACCGCGTTCCGTTCAAATTCCTCGCTCTTGCGGCGCGCCTCGGCAACGGCTGCTTCCAGCGCCTTTTTCTCCGCCAGCAGCGTTTCCCGCTGACCCTGGCCCGCGCGCTGGCGCTGCTCGATCTCCGCCTTAGCGCTTTTGACGCGCTCGACATCGCTGGCCAGCGTGGCCGTGCGCTGTTCCAATTCGACCTTGGCCTGGCGCAGCTTATCCAGTTCGGCCTTTGCAGCAGCGGCTTCCCGTTCGGCCTCGATTTGCTTGGCCGCGATCTCGTCCCGCTCCGCATGCAATTTCGTCAATTGGGCGTAGCGCTCGTCATTATCCTTGGCGATGGCCCCCATGGCGTGACCCGCTGCCGTAAACTCGGCATGGACCGCATCAAGCGCCGCGCATCCGGCCGCATCCTCGCCATGTTCGGCAAAGCCGCGCAGGACTTCATAGGTGGTTTCAACCCACTTCGCCGCATAGTCCAGCGTCCGCAGCGATTTACCGTCAACACGGTGATGGCGCAGATTGGACGTCAGGAAGCCCGCCAGTTCGCGGCGCAGCTTTTCGGAATTTCGTGGCCAGAACAGGCCTAACGTCTCCTGCGACCGATCGATAAAGCCGACATAATCGTCCATCAAATCATCATAGGTGGTGAAGAATCGGCGCAGGCCGCGTGTTCCGCGTTCGCCCTCCAACGTATAGCGCAGCCACAGCAACAAACCCTTGGGCTGCAGGAACTTGTTACGCCGTTCCAGCGATTGCGCGACCTCGATAGGGTTGCGCAGCGTGTGAATCACGACCGGTTCGATGTCCATCGATTCAAAGACGCTACGCCAGAAAGGCATAAGCAGGCTGAGCCGCGGATCCTTGATCACGAACAGGTTGGACTTGCCAAATTCCGCTTCGATACAAGCGACTGCGCGCTCGCGAAAACGGTCCATCGCCGAAGAACGGAACCAATTGGGGTTGAATTCCATCCATTCGGCCCAGCCCCCGCCGCCGGAACTCAATATCTTCTCGTTCAACTCATAGATGGGGCGGGATTCCCAATAGCCCGATTCATTATATTCGTCCGCACCCATGAGGTTGGGCGATGATTCACAGCCAAGCAAATTGAGCGTGCGAGACAGGGCGCTGGTGCCGGAGCGATGCATCGCCACGACCAAAACTGCAGTCCGTTTCGCGACCGTTATCTTTGATGGAGCAGGCTGCGGCGTTGCAGCGACGGCGCGGCCACGCGGTGCTTTACCTGTTGCGTCCGCATCCTTAGTCGAAACCGTATCGTTCACCTAAAGCCTACCCCTGATTGCCCTGGTCATCATATCTCTGACCGCTGCACTTTTTATGTCAATGCTAAACGCCCGGCCGTCAGCCTGTCCGAAGCCTAGCGCCCAGAGCATTGCGATTTGTGCCCGGACATAAGCGCAACAGCCTGCAAGATGCCTTCTGCCGACGGCGGTTTCCTATCCTATTGGGACATATGCCGCATCGCAACATCGCCTTGCAATCGTAACCGACGCAATTTACACCCGCATTCGCCTTTCATGGGGAGTGATACGTGCGCAAGGGAATAATATTGGCGGGTGGTTCCGGCACAAGACTATATCCACTGACCAAGGGTGTCTCCAAGCAGTTGATGCCCGTTTATGACAAGCCGATGATCTATTATCCGCTCTCGACGCTGATGTTGTCGGGGATTCGCGATATCATGATCATCACGACACCCCATGATGCACCGTCTTTCCAGGCATTACTCGGCGATGGCAAGGAATTGGGCATCAACCTGACCTATGCGGTCCAGCCGGAGCCCAAGGGTCTGGCGCAGGCCTATCATATCGGCGCGGATTTCATCGGCAGCGATCCGTCGACGCTGGTTCTGGGCGACAATATCTTCTACGGCCATGGCCTGGTCGATCTACTGAAACGGGCCGGCGAGCGTGAAACCGGTGCCACGGTCTTTGGCTATTATGTCAGTGATCCCAAGGCCTATGGCGTGGTGTCCTTCGATACGAATGGCCGCGCCGAGACGATCGAGGAAAAGCCCGAAGAGCCCAAGTCCAACTATGCCGTCACCGGCCTCTATTTCTATGATGGCCGTGCGGTGGACATGGCCCGCGACCTGGCCCCCTCGCCGCGCGGCGAGCTGGAGATCACCGACCTCAACCGCCTCTATCTGGAGGAAGGTTCGCTCTCGGTCGAAATCATGGGCCGCGGCTATGCCTGGCTCGACACCGGGACGCACGGGTCGCTGCTCGACGCAGCGCTCTATGTCCGGGTGACCGAAGACCGGCAGGGATTGAAGATCTGCTGCCCCGAAGAAATTGCCTGGCGGCAGGGCTTTATCGATGATGCCCAGTTGGAAGAAGTGGCATCGCCGCTGCGCAAGAGCGGCTATGGCAATTATCTGATGGACCTTCTCAAAGGCAAGGGTGCGATCGCATGAACATCGTGGAAACCGCCATTCCCGGCCCCTTGATCATCGAACCGCGCGTGTTCGGCGACGATCGCGGCTTCTTTTACGAAAGCTGGAATGCGGACGCCTTCAAGGCGGCGGGGCTGGACCTCGACTTCGTGCAGGACAATCACAGCAAGTCGGCGCGCGGCGTGCTGCGCGGGCTGCATTTCCAGAACCCCAATCCGCAGGGCAAGCTCGTCCGCGTGGTCGCTGGGCGGGTGTGGGACGTGGCGGTGGATATCCGCAAGTCCAGCCCGCATTTCGGCAAATGGGTCGGGCTGGAACTGTCCGCCGCGAACAAGAAGATGTTCTGGGTGCCGCCGGGCTTTGCGCATGGCTTCATCAGCCTGGAGGATGGCACCGAATTTCTCTACAAATGCACTGCCACCTATGATCCGTCGGCCGAACATTCGCTGATGTGGAACGACCCGGCGGTGGGCATTGAATGGCCGTTGGAAGGGATCGAGCCGATCCTGTCGGGCAAGGATGCGCAGGGTCAGGCACTGGGCGAGATCGAGGCCTTCGCATGAAGGCGGTGATCGTCGGGGCCAAGGGCCAGCTGGGACGCGGTCTGCAGGCGACGGCGCCCGCCGGAGCGGTGCTGAGCTGTGTCGACGTCGATGAACTCGACATCACCCAGGCTGACGCGGTGGAGGCCTATCTGGCGCAGGAAAAGCCGGACCTGTTGCTGAACGCCGCTGCCTATACGGCGGTGGACAAGGCCGAACAGGACGAAGCACTGGCCTTGGCGATCAATGGGACGGCGGTCGGCACGCTGGCCGATGCCGCGCGGGCCGTTGGTGCGCGGTTCGTCCATGTTTCGACCGATTTCGTGTTCGATGGGCTGGCGGGCGTGCCCTATGCGCCCGATGCGCCAACCGCCCCGTTGAGCGCCTATGGCCGCACCAAGCTGATCGGTGAGCAACTGGCCGGGCCGGATGCGCTGATTGTGCGAACGGCGTGGGTCTATGCGCCGACCGGTGGCAATTTCGTGCGCACCATGTTGCGGCTGATGGCGGAACGGCCCGAAGTGCGCGTGGTGGCCGACCAGATCGGGACGCCGACCTATGCGCCGGGTCTTGCCGCAGCGCTGTGGACGATGGCGGGCGCGGGCGTGACCGGCCTGCATCATTATACCGATGCCGGGGCGGCCAGTTGGTACGACTTTGCCGTTGCGATTCAGGAGGAAGCGCTGGCGATCGGCCTGCTGACGCAGAAGGCGACGGTCATTCCAATCCCGACCAGCGCCTATCCGACGCCCGCGACGCGGCCGCATTATTCGGTGCTGGACAAGGCATCGACCTTCGAAGCGCTGGGCGGACCGACGCCGCATTGGCGCGACAATCTGCGCGTCATGATGGCACAGATCAAAGAACAGGGTTGAAGGCAAAAGCCCCGGTCGGTCAGGCCGGGGCTTTTTTCTGCTCCAGACCCAGCGCCCGCAGCAAGATGGCGACGCTGTCGTCCCATTCCTCGCCGACCGGAATCGGCGGATCAGCTTCCTGCAATGTGGTCAGGATGCTGTCGGCAAGCGCCGCCGGGCGATCATCGTCAAAATAGAAAAGCCCCGGCCGCGCCAGTTCCCGGAAAACCGGAAGATCGCGTGCCAGCACCTTGCGCCCCTGGCGCAGCGCTTCAACGATCGGCAGGCCGAAGCCTTCACCGCGCGATGGCATGACGACGAGGGCCGCGCGGGCATAGAGCGCGGCGAGCAGTTCGTCCGAGGCTTGGCTGAGCCAGGTCAACCGATGGTCTGCCCGCGCCTCCAACGCCGCGAGACGAGCCTGCATCGCTTCGGTGCGCCAGCCCGGCCGCCCCACGATCAGGACATGCGGAGCGTTCGGGGGCTGCGTCCGCCACAGATGCTCCATGGCATCGAGAACGCAATCATGGCCTTTGCGCGGCTCGATGGTGCCGACCATCAACAGGGTCTGCGTGCTTTGCGCGCGCGCGATCGCCGCGCGCCCCTTTTCGCCGATACCGCGGCTGGGGTTGGTCGCATCGACGGCACCGCTCAGCGGCATGACGGTCACTTCAATGGCATCGCGCCGCGCGACCCTATTGGTGGTAAGCCAAGTGTCGAGGTCCGATGCGACCTGGTGCGAGATGCAAATGGCCCGATCCGCCAGGCGGCTGACCACGCCTATCCATTTTGCGAAATTGCGCCCCGTGCTGCGCGGGAACCAGTGTGGGTGCTGGAGTGGCAACAGATCATAGATGACGATATTGATCGACGCGCCGGAGCGACGCCAGCGCGCCAGTTGCCGCTGATGCCGCGACAAACGATGCGCGGCGAGGTCCAGCCCCAGGAATATGTCCCCGGCGCTGGCATGGATCAGTGGTGCATTGGGGGGTGGTAGCGACAAACGGCCGTCTGTGGCATCAACCTCTGCAATGGCATAGCCCCGCTTTGCGGTCGCGGCGATTGGCAGGACGGTGATATTGCCCAGATCCATCTGCATCAGGTGCAGCCAAATGGCGCGGACGACCCGTTGGATGCCTGTGCCGGCATCCTGTTGGGCGATAGTGGACATATCGACCAGCAAGCGACAAGGGGCGGCTGGAACCTGGTCCGTCCGCTGGGCCTTCGAAAGGATCAACCGATCGAGCAACCCGGCTATCCAGTTCATTCCCGTTCATGCGCCTTATAAAAGGCGTAAGCTTCATCCATGTCAGCGAAATTCGTTAGCGTCTGTTGCGCCAGAACGCCCGCCCGATCGCAATGTTCGCGGATATAGCCGTCATTGTGCGACACGATGATCATGGAGCGGTCACGTCGCTTGACGAACAGTTCATCATGACATTTTTGCTGAAAGCGCGCGTCACCGACAGCGACGATCTCATCGATGAGGAAGCAATCAAAATCTACCGCTAGGGATACGCCAAAACCCAGCCGGGCGCGCATCCCCGCAGAATAGCTTTTGATTGGCTCGTTCATATATGCGCCCAGTTCGGCGAAATCATCAACAAGAGCGATGACATCATCGACATTCTTACCATAAACGCGACAGATAAAGCGCACATTGTCGGCCCCGGTCAGCGATTGCTGAAACGCACCGGAAAAGGCCAGCGGCCAGCTGATCGACATATCCGTGACGATCCGGCCTTCGTTCAACATCTCAATGCCGCTGATCATGCGGATGAGGGTCGATTTTCCAGCGCCATTGCGCCCCAATATCCCGATCTTCTCGCCCCGCCCGATAGTCAGGTCGACATTACGGAAAACCCAGCGAGGACCGCGACGGGTTTCATAGGCCTTTCCGATATTCTGTAGCTGGATCATGCTGGCACCAGATTACGGCTTGCGCGTCGTATCTCCGCCAAAGCGAATAAAGAAAGGCCAAGATTGCATAGGGCCATATAACCGATGTCATAATAGGGGGTGAATTGCGATCCGAAGAAGCCGTCGCGGACACATTCGACCCCGTGTACCATCGGCAGATATAAAATCCATTCCCGAAATCCAGCAGGCAAGGACTCTACAAGAAAGGCAGCGCCGGAGAGAGGGAATAGAAGATAGGCCGCCGGGTGCCAAAATTTATCGATCAGTTCGCTGCGGTTCGACAGGGCACCCAGGAACATGCCCAAGGACGAGCCGAACCAGACCAACATCACCCAACCCAATACGACCTTGAGCGGGTCTTCAGGCAATTGAAGCCAACCAACCGCAGCGAAAAACAAGGTGAGGATAAAAAAAGAAATACCAACGCCAACGGCTTCGAGCAAAAGTCGGGCGGCGAATATATCGATTATCTTGACGTTGCGATGGTACATCAGCGATAAGTTCGGCTCGATCGAACCGACAAGTCGCGACGGCATATTGCGCCAGACCAGCACGCTGGAATAGCCCGTCAAGGCAAAAGCCGAGATGGGGAGGTCGGACCCGTGAACCGCTTTGGTAGCTGTCCAGATCAACGTGACGCCGATGGTAAAAACCATCGGTTCCACGAACAGCCAGAGAAAGCCGATATTATGCCTGCCATAGCGGGTGATCACTTCGCGCATCAACAATGCGCCTATCACCCGCTGCTGGATTGCCCAGGACCGCAGGAAACTGGTCGGGCTTGGTTCCTGCATCTGCGTCATCAGTCGCGATGTTCCTTGACGCCGCTCACAAGCATCGAAAGCACGGCCCAAATCACCAACCCAACGACGAACGTGCTCAATATGCCGCGTAAACGGCGCGGCTCAAGAGGATAGTCGGGCTTGCTGGGTTCAACGATCCGTTCGACATAAGCCCGCTTGCGACGCGCTTCGTTCCGCGCTTCCTGAAGCGAACTGATCGCTGCGCCAAGCTGACGATCCGCCAATTGGCTTTCGAGTTGCAGCCGCTGGAACTGCGCCGCCGTAGCGGCCAGCGATTTCTGGTTACCCGCGACCAGGCCGGTTTGCTTGTCAATTTCACGGCTCAAAGACTGCACGCGATTCTGCAACACAGGGATCTGGGGGTTTTGCGGCGTGAAGGCGCGCAATTGAATCAACTGCGTTTGCGTCGCGATCATCTCGTCCTGCAATTTGGAGATCATCTGCAGTTGGACGGTCGCCTGCTTTTCGGGATCGACCACCCCTTCGCGGTTGCGATAATCAGACAATGCCAGAGCGGCTGTCCGTGCCAGGGCCTTCGCTTCGTCCAGCTCGTCATTAGCATAATTGATCAAGTCGGAACGGGCGCGGCCATTTAGCTTGTTGACCAGCGCTTCTGCCTGAACAAGCAGTCGTCTGTTGATCTCATGCGCGTCCTCAGGCGTAAAGGCCCGCACGCTCAAAACCGTGATCGAAGAGGCAACATCATGGGTCACCTCCACTTTCTTGGTATAATATTTATAGAGCTTTTCTTTCACGCCCCCCCGGTTGAACGGATTGAAGCGGTTGAGAATGGACACATTTTCGTTGCCATAGGCATTTGAAACGAGATTGTCGCGATTTAGCGCCGCGAGGGCGTCGCGCGAAACCATGTAATCCTTCGTCGCATAGCCTTCGTTGGCGTCGTTCGACATCCCGCCGGCCCGGAATAAAGCGCCTAGACCGGTATTATTGCTCTTTTCCGGGCTCCGAACGACAAAACGCGATTCCGACATATAGACGTCGGAACTCATTGTGAAATAAACAGCAGAAATCATCGTGGGTACAAGTACCGCCGCGACGAAGAGAGTCGGCAATTTGCCGATACGTTCAGGAATTTTGATCATCGGTACCCGGCATGCCTATGGTTCGCCCTCGTGTTAGGAGGTGCGTTTCTCAAAGTCCAGCGGATTGAAACCACGGTACTGCGGCTTGCGACGGCCGGAATGCCGTATCATGGCGTCCCTTTATAATGTCTAAATCTCATGCTAGGGCGAAGCGTTGTCATACAACGGGGACCGTTTCAAACTATGAAAATCACGATGATCGGCACGGGGTATGTGGGCCTTGTGTCAGGGGCCTGTTTTGCGGATTTCGGCCATGATGTGGTCTGTGTCGATAAGGATGCGGGCAAGATCGCGGCGATCGAAGCGGGGCGGATGCCGATTTTCGAGCCGGGGCTGGACAAGCTGGTCGGCGACAATGCCGCATCGGGCCGCCTGACCTTCACCACGGATCTGGCCGCGGGCGTCAAGGGCGCGGACGCGATCTTCATTGCCGTCGGCACGCCTTCGCGCCGGGGTGATGGCCATGCCGATCTCTCCTATGTCTATGCTGCAGCGCGGGAAATCGTCGCTGCGCTCGATGGTCCGGCGGTCATCGTCACCAAGTCGACCGTGCCCGTGGGCACTGGCGACGAGGTCGAGCGAATCGCGCGGGAATTGAAGCCCGACCTCGACATCCAGGTCGTGTCGAACCCCGAATTCCTGCGCGAAGGCGCGGCGATCGGCGACTTCAAGCGGCCCGACCGCGTCGTCGTCGGCACCACCGGCTCGGAACGCGCCATCGCGGTGATGAGCCAGGTCTATCGGCCGCTCAACCTGAACCAGGCGCCGCTGATGTTCACCGGGCGGCGCACTGCCGAACTCATCAAATATGCCGCCAACGCTTTCCTCGCGACTAAGATCACCTTCATCAACGAGATGGCGGACCTGTGCGAGGCGGTCGGCGCTGACGTGCAGGACGTGTCGCGCGGCATCGGCCTCGACAACCGTATCGGCTCCAAATTCCTGCATGCAGGACCGGGCTATGGCGGCTCCTGCTTCCCCAAGGATACGCTGGCGCTGGTCAAGACCGGTCAGGATCATGACACGCCGATCCGCATCGTCGAGACGGTGGTGCAGGTCAACGACCTGCGCAAGCGCGCCATGGGCCGCAAGATCGTCAAGGCGCTGGGCGGCGATGCGCGCGGCAAGACAGTCGCGCTGCTTGGCCTGACCTTCAAGCCCAATACCGACGACATGCGCGATGCGCCGAGCCTCGCCATCGTCCAGGCGCTGGAGGATGCGGGCGCGAAGATCGTCGCCTATGATCCCGAAGGCATGGACGTCGCCGCACCGATGATGCCCAGCGTCACCATGGCCAAGGACGCCTATGAAGCCGCCGAAGGGGCCGATGTGCTGGTGCTGGTCACCGAATGGGACATTTTCCGCGCGCTCGACATGAAGCGCCTTGCCAGCGCGATGAACGGCAATGCGCTCGTCGACTTGCGCAACATCTATCCGCTCGCCGAAGTCACCGAGGCTGGCTTTACGCTCGCGCGCGTCGGCGCGGCGAGCTGAGAAGCCGCACCTGTGGCGTTAGGTACGGAACGCCCAAGGACGTGTCGACTGCACTGTTTCTCATTAGCTGCCGCATCCATCACAGGTTCATGTGCGTTGACTGAGTTAGGCGTTCGAGCATCTTGCTTCGGCATAGCGACAACGTCTGTGGGTGCGTTGGGGATCAGGTGACAGACGGGCGATCGAGCGATATGTAGCGTTCATTCGGCCGTGAGCCATTGTTAGAATTGACGGCATCTCCAAGGTCTGTGCCAGGAGTGTCGGGTCGAGCCGAAGGGCATTTGGAGAATTCATGAACTGCTTGTCGCATCTTCGGAACGGCGCTCGCCTTCCCCGCCTCTGCCTACTTGCTGCGCTGCTTGCCACGACCGCCTGCACCTCAATCGGGCCAGGAACGGGGCGGGTCGTCAATGTCGGCAAGGACCAAGATGCCGCAATCAAGGGCATACAAGTCATCAATCTGGACGAACGATCGCTGGTCGAACTGCCTCGCGTCACCACCCCTGATTTCGCAACTGGGCTTGGCTATTCCGATGCGGTTGGCGAGACCGTGGGATCGGGCGACGTCCTCAACGTCACCATCTGGGAAGCGCCACCTGCTGTATTGTTCGGTACCAGTGCCCCAACCGGCATGTCGGTTCAGACCAGTGGCGTAACGGCGCTACCGGAATTTCTCGTCGGTCCCTCTGGCCGGATTTCCATACCCTTCGCTGGACTGGTTCAGGCGGCGGGGCGGACCTTGCCCCAAATCGAGCAGGACATCATCACGCGACTGCGCGGCAAAGCCCATTTGCCGCAGGTCGCCGTTCGCTTGCTGCGCAACCTGAGCGCCAACGTGTCCGTGGTGGGTGAGGTCGCCAACAGCACCCGCATGCCCCTGACTCCCAAGGGGGAAACCATATTGGATGCCATCGCAGCAGCGGGTGGAACCAAACAGCAGTCGGACAAGATGACGATCCAGGTCAGTCGCCGCGGGCAGGTCTATTCCATGCCCTTTTCCGCCGTGATCAACGATCCGCGCCAGAATGTTGTCCTGAAGACAGGCGATGTCGTAACCGCCCTGTTCCGTCCCTACAGCTTCACCATGCTTGGCGCTGCGGGTCAAAGCCAAGAAGTGCCGTTCGAGGCAACCGGCCTGTCGCTTGCGCAGGCCATGGGCCGTGTCGGCGGCCTGGCAGAGGGGCGCGCCGATCCAAAGGGGGTCTTCGTGTTCCGCTGGGAAGATCCGGCGATGGTCGTCAATCGCAATGCAACCGTGTCACCCCGTTCGGACGGGCGCATTCCGGTCGTCTATCGCGTCGACATGCGAGATCCGGCCACCTATTTCGCCATGCAGAATTTCGCCATTCATGATCGCGATGTGCTCTATGTCTCCACCAACCCCGTCGCCGAATTTCAGCGCGTCATCGGCCTGATTGCCTCTACGGCACTGCCGATCGTGGCCATCGACAACGCGATTACCCGGTAATCGAACGACCGTAGCGCAGATCATGATGGAATTGACTAAAGCCGCTCGCAAATTGCGGCCTCGTCGCGTGGCGAAGCCATGGGGCCGAGTGGACTTGCCGGTCACGTTTGGCCCGTCTGGACCAGAGCCGATCGGTGAAATTTGGTATGAAGATGAGGTTGGCGACGGCAATCTGCCCCTGCTCGTCAAGCATATCTTCACCAGCGAGCGGTTGTCGATCCAGGTTCACCCCGACGACGCGGCAGCGGTGGCCGTGGGGTTGCCAGGCGGCAAAGAGGAAATCTGGTACATATTGGATTGCGAACCGGATGCGCGGCTGGGCATAGGCCTCAAGCGGCCGATCAGCCCGGCGGCGTTTCGTGCCGCGGCGCTTGATGGCTCGATCGAGCAGCTGATCGACTGGAAGCCCGTCAAACCGGGCGACTGTTATTTCATTCCGGCAGGCACCGTCCATGCCATCGGGGCGGGAATTGTGCTGGCCGAAGTTCAGCAGAATGTCGATGTGACCTATCGCCTGTATGACTATGGTCGGCCGCGCGAATTGCATTTGGATGAGGGAGAGGCCGTCAGCCATCTCCTTCCCTATGATCGACAAGTCATTCATGCGCCTCTGGGCCAGAATGCGGGGCGTATCTCACCGTCCGATGCCCCTTTCCAGCTGGAATTGCGCCACTGGCAGGCCGGGGCGGCGGTAATCCTTCCCGACGCGTCCCGCATATGGTTCACGCCGCTGGGCGGAAGCGGGACGATCGATGGCGCGCCATGGGCAGAGGGCGATTGCTGGCTGATAGATGCAGACAGCCAATTGCGGATCGACACGCCCTGTTCGGCTCTTCTTGCTACCCTATGATGATGACGCCCGCCTCATCTCGTGAATAGAGGCGCGCAAATCGACATCGGGCATCTTAAAGGTCTGTGACACGCGCTTTCTGGCGGTCCGATGGAACATCGGTGCCAAGGCGCAACCTGCTTCCCGCAAAAAAGGCTGTTCGCGGCCTTCGCCTATGGATATGGCTTTGACGATGGGGCGTGAAAACATCGCGGCTGCCATGTCGGGGGAATGGAATGGATTGGTTGCACGCGGTCGCCGGGCTGTTCGTTGGTGTCATGGTGGGCATGACCGGCGTGGGTGGCGGGTCGCTGATGGCACCGATCCTGATCCTGTTGTTCGGCGTCGCCCCGGTCACCGCCGTCGGCACGGACCTTTGGTTCGCCGCCATTACCAAAGCGGTGGGCGGGGTCGTCCATCATCGCCATGGCGGGGCGGAAGGTGGCCCCGACTATGAAGTCATCCGCCGCCTGTGCATCGGCAGCCTGCCCGCTGCGGTCATCGTACTGTTGCTGTTGTCGCAGGTCGATACGCATCAGGTGAAGAGCGGCTTCATCATGACGGCCCTGGGCATCGTGTTGATCTTTACCGCCATCGCCACCCTGTTCCGGGGCCGGTTCCACCATTGGGCGGTCCATGCCCGGACCGATACCGCCAGCCGCTTCCTGCGCTATCAGGCGGGGCTGACCGTCGTAGCCGGGGCTGCGCTGGGCATCATGGTCACGCTGACGTCGGTCGGGGCCGGGGCGCTGGGGGCCACTTTACTGCTGCTGCTCTATCCGTTGCGGATGCGGCTGCAGAAGTTAATCGCGACCGATATCGTCCATGCTGTGCCGTTGACGCTGGTGGCGGGCATCGGCCATTTGTGGATCGGCAATTTCAACGGGATGCTGTTGCTCAACCTGCTGATCGGATCGATCCCAGGGATCATCATCGGGTCGATGCTGGCGTCCAAAGTGCCGGAAAAAGTGCTGCAGCCGCTGCTGGCGATCGTGTTGATCATCGCGGGCTGGCGCTTGATCGCTTAGGCGATGGCCAGCACGCTGGTCAGGACGATGCGCACCAGTTCCGCCTGCCCCCGCGCGCCCGTCTTGGCATAGATGCGCTTGGAATAGTTGCGCGCGGTCTCGACCGTCAGGCCGAGCGTTTCCGCTGCGTCGCTGATCGGGATGCCCTGCGCGATCACCCAGGCGAGCCGCGCTTCGCTGGGCAACAGGCCGAACAAATCGACCAGCTGATCACAGCGGTCGGCCTGCGACCAGCGATCGCCACTGAGATAGGCGATGGCGACCGGGGTCGATCCGGTCGCGACCGACCCACCCCGCATCGGCGCGACCAGCATGTCCATCCAAGGGTCACGGCTCAGGTTCAGCGCCTTGGGCCGGGCATCGGGATCGGCGGCGAAATGCTTGATGAGCGCGGTCAGCTCGCGATCCAGCGCGGGCGACGCCGGGGTCAGCCGGTCGTAGCGACCGCGCCGCAACAGGCTGGTACGCTGGAACAATTGTTCGACATGGGCCGTCATGTCGACGATGCGGCAGCGCGCATCCAGCGTCAGCCAGCCGAAATTCAACCGCCCAAAGGCTTCGGACGTGAGGGTCGATCGCAATTTCTCACGCTCCAGCGCGACGAAAGCGCGCAAAGCGATGCGTAGATGCGGCGCCAGCGCGGTCAACAACGCGCCGACCGCTGGGCCGATCGATCGACCTCCCGCGCAGCTGAGCCAGGCATCGACGCCGCTCGGCTCGGTCACGCGAACCGATCGCATATCGCTCATCCCCTGCGGCACCATCAGGTCAGTGAGGAAGGATTGATGGACGGGATTGTCCGGCTCGATCAGTTCGGCCAGCGCATAGACCCGCCCTTCGCGCATATGGCGATAGGGAAAGGGATCGCGCCGATATTTTTCCACGAACAGATTGTGGATATGCGCGGGTGGCGGCGGCCCGGCGTGCAGCTCGACGATCGCATCCTCGTCGATGGGGCGGAAGACCAAGGTGGTGTAGACCGCGCCCGTTCGCTGGCGCAGCCGTTCGAGGAAATCCTGCCACAAGGGCTGCTGGAACATTCCTTCATGCAGCGCCGTCAACAGGCCTGTATCGTCCAATCGCATCGGTCATTGCTATACCCTCCCATTTGGGAGGTCCATCGATTCGTGCGTCCTGCCATAGGATGACGCACAAAGATTGCGAGGATTGCATGGTGGACGCAAAAACCCTGACCCATTTGGAGCGGCTCGAAGCCGAGAGCATCCACATCCTGCGGGAAGTGGTATCGGAGGCAGAGAAGCCGGTGATGCTCTATTCCGTCGGCAAGGATAGCGCGGTGATGCTGCATCTGGCGCGCAAGGCCTTCTACCCCTCGCCCCCGCCTTTCCCGCTGCTGCATGTCGATACGACCTGGAAATTTCAGGAAATGTACAAGCTGCGCGACCGGATGGCGCAGGAAAGCGGCATGGAATTACTGGTCTATCGCAACCAGGAAGCCATGGATCGCGGCATCAACCCGTTCGACCATGGCGCGCTGCACACCGACATGTGGAAGACCGAAGGGTTGAAACAGGCGCTCAACCTCTATGGTTTCGACGCAGCGTTCGGTGGCGCGCGGCGCGACGAGGAAAAGAGCCGCGCCAAGGAGCGCATCTTCTCCTTCCGCACCGCCAGCCACGGTTGGGATCCGAAGAACCAGCGGCCCGAATTGTGGAACCTCTACAATGCGCGCAAGAATAAGGGCGAGAGCATCCGGATCTTCCCGATCAGCAACTGGACCGAGTTGGACATCTGGCAATATATCCATCTGAACGACGTGCCGATCGTGCCGCTCTATTTCGCGGCCAAGCGCCCGACGGTGGAGCGCGACGGCATGTTGCTGATGGTCGATGACGATCGCTTCCCGCTCGAACCCGGCGAAGTGCCGGTAGACCGCTCGATCCGCTTCCGCACGCTGGGCTGCTATCCGCTGACCGGCGCGGTGGAGAGCGAGGCGGCGACCTTGCCGGAGGTGATCCAGGAAATGCTGCTCACCACCACATCCGAACGCCAGGGCCGCGCGATCGACAAGGATGCGGGCGGCGCTGGCATGGAGAAGAAGAAGCAGGAAGGCTACTTTTGACGCGCCACGGAATGCGCAGCGTTCCGAAGCGTCAACCCCAGCGAAAGCTGGGGCCTCAGGCCACCTTATTCTTCACCAAGATCAACGAGATCCCAGCCTTCGCTGGGATGACGAGGTAGCGATATGACCGACACCCTCACAGACCCCATCTACAAGACCGACGCCCTCATTGCCGAGGATATCGACGCCTATCTCAAGGTGCATGAGCATAAGACGATGCTGCGCTTCATCACCTGCGGGTCGGTGGATGACGGCAAGTCGACGTTGATCGGCCGCCTGCTCTATGACAGCAAGATGATCTTCGAGGATCAACTCGAAGCGCTGACCGCCGACAGCAAGAAGATGGGGACGCAGGGGCAGGAGATCGACTTCGCTCTGCTCGTTGATGGCCTCGCCGCCGAGCGCGAGCAGGGGATCACGATCGACGTGGCCTATCGCTTCTTCGCCACCGAAAAGCGCAAGTTCATCGTCGCGGATACGCCCGGCCATGAACAATATACCCGCAACATGGTGACGGGTGCGTCCACCGCCGACCTCGCCGTCATCCTGATCGACGCGCGCAAGGGTATCCTGACGCAAACGCGCCGCCACAGCTATCTCGCGCATCTGATCGGCATCCGCAACATCGTGCTGGCCGTCAACAAGATGGACCTGGTCGGCTATGATCAGAGCGTGTTCGACACGATCGTCGCCGACTATACCGAATTCGCCAAGTCGATCGGCATCACGGCGTTCACGCCGATGCCGATTTCCGGGTTCAAGGGGGACAACATCACCGGCCCGTCGGAAAATACGCCCTGGTATACTGGCCCGGCCCTGATCGAACATCTGGAGACGGTCGAGGTCAACAGCGCGACCGACGCGGAAAAGCCGTTCCGCATGCCGGTGCAGTGGGTCAATCGTCCCAATCTCGATTTCCGGGGCTTTTCCGGCCTGATCGCGACCGGCACGGTCAAGCCGGGCGACGCGATCCGCGTGCTGCCATCGGGCAAGACCAGCACCATCAGCCGCATCGTCACGCTGGACGGTGATCTGGACGAAGCTGTGGCGGGCCAATCGGTCACGCTCTGCTTCGCCGACGAGATCGACTGTTCGCGCGGCGACGTCATCGCGCTGGCCGACAATCCGCCCCAGGCCGCCGACCAGTTCGAAGCGACCATCGTGTGGATGGCGGACGAGGAAATGCTGCCGGGCCGATCCTACTGGCTCAAGATCGGCACGCAGATGGTCACCGCGACCGTCCAGCAGCCCAAATATCAGGTCAACGTCAACGATGCCGGAGGTTCGGGGTCACATCTGGCGGCCAAGACGCTGGAATTGAACGCCATCGGTGTCGCCAACCTGTCGACCGACAAGCAGATCGTGTTCGAACCCTATGAGCAGAATAGGACGCTGGGCGGCTTCATCCTGATCGACAAGATCAGCAATGCCACCGTCGCGGCGGGCATGCTGCACTTCTCGCTGCGCCGGGCACAGAATGTCCATTGGCAATCGACCGACGTGTCGCGCGATTTCCACGCCAACCTCAAGAACCAGAAGCCCGCCGTGCTGTGGTTCACCGGGCTTTCGGGCGCGGGCAAGTCGACCATCGCCAATCTGGTCGAAAAGCGGCTGGCGCGGATGAACCGGCACACCTATCTGCTGGATGGCGACAATGTGCGGCATGGCCTGAACAAGGATCTGGGCTTTACCGACGCCGACCGGGTGGAAAATATCCGTCGCGTGGGCGAAGTCGCCAAGCTGATGACCGACGCCGGGCTGATCGTCATCACCGCCTTCATCTCGCCCTTCCGATCGGAACGCGACATGGTGCGGCAGATGATGCAGCCGGGCGAGTTTTTCGAGGTCCATATCGACACATCGCTCGCCGAGGCCGAGAAGCGCGACGTCAAGGGCCTGTACAAGAAGGCGCGGGCCGGGGATCTCAAGAATTTCACCGGGATCGACAGCCCCTATGAAGCGCCGGTGGACCCGGAAATCCATATCGACACGCTGACCATGACGGCGGAAGAAGCGGCCGATGCCATCGTCGCGCGGCTGATCCCATGACCGGGATGAGCGACGCGGCGCTGGCCGCCCATCTGGCAGAAGTGGCCGGACGCATCCTGGTCGAGGTCCGCGAATCCGGGGTGTTCAGTGCCAAGGCACTGGGCAAGGCGGGCGACCAGACCGCCAACCAGTTCCTGTGCCATGCGCTGCGCGAAGTGCGGGGCGAGGATGGGCTGTTGTCGGAAGAAGAGAAGGACAATGACGACCGGCTCGCCCAGTCGCGCGTCTGGATCGTCGATCCGGTCGATGGCACGCGCGAATATGGCGAGGCGCGGGCCGACTGGGCGGTGCATGTCGGGCTGGCGATCGACGGAGCGCCGGTGATCGGCGCAGTGGCCTTGCCGGGGTTTGAGGGCGGCGTCGTGCTGCGGACGGATGAACCGCGCACCGTGCCGCCTGCGCCGGAAAAGCTGCGCATGGTGGTGTCGCGCACGCGGCCTGCCGCCGAAGCGGTGGCGATCGCGCAGAAGCTGGACGCGGAACTGGTGCCGATGGGATCGGCGGGGGCCAAGGCGATGGCGATCATATTGGGCCAGGCCGACATCTATCTCCATTCGGGCGGCCAATATGAATGGGACAGCATGGCCCCGGCCGCCGTCGCGCTGGCGCATGGCCTGCATGCCAGCCGCATCGACGGCAGTCCGCTCGTCTATAACCAGCGCGACGTCTATCTACCCGACCTGCTCATCTGTCGGCAGGAGCATGCGGAGATGGTGCTGGGGCATATTGCGGCACTGGCGCAGGACGCCGCCTGATTGCGCTGTCGCCGGGCGGTCAGGATCGCCCGGCGAGCAGGCGATTGACGAGATCACGCCACCCTTTGGATACCGCCTCCAGACCGAAGGCCTCGATCCGGTCGCCGGGGCGGAGGCGGGTCGCCGGGTTGATCTGATGCGCCAGTGCGTCCGCCATCGCGCGCGGATCGGCCGGATCGACCAGCAGGCCATGGCGACCACCATCGAGCAATTGCGCCGCATTGCCCGCGCTCCGCGACGCGACGCAAGGTGCATTCACCGCCATCGCCTCTAGCAGCACATTGGCCGAGCCTTCCCACCAGGAGGGCAGCACGAAGGCGTCGCAGCGCGCCAGCCAGGGAAAGACATTGGCGACCGTGCCGGGCAGCGCCAGATCGTCGGCAATGCCGAGCGCTGTGGCCTGCGTGCGCAACCGCGTGCAGGCATCGTCGCGGCTCTCGCCCAGGATGATGAGGCGCGCAGGCCGGGTCATGCGCAGATGAGCGAAGGCGGCGAGCAGGGTCGCGAAATTCTTTTGCGGGGCGAGGCGGCCGATGGCTAGGACGACCGGCAGCGGGCCGCCGAACCAGGGGTGCGGGGCTGTATCACCGATATGCTGGCGCGCGGCGGCGGCGTCTATGCCGTTAGCGATCACCGTCACCCGCCCTGCGCGCGCTGCTGCGTGAAAAGCGGGCGTGTCGGCCAAAGTCGGCGACACCAGCACCAGATGCGCGGCATCGGCGGCGATGAGCCGCGCCATGGCGGCGCGGCCCCAGCGCTTGATGCCGCCCGATGGCGCGCCGGGGATGGCGCGCATGATGTCATTGCTGATGCGATAGACGCGCTGCACGCCCCGCGCGCCGCGACTGCCCGCCCAGACGGTGCCATGGCCGTGATTGCCCGCCGAGATCAGCAGCGCCGGGCGGTTGGCGCGCAGATAGCCGCGCAACGCCCATGCCGCGCGCAGCTTTTCCCACAGGCGCGATCGGCCTGCACCGGGCAGCAGGGCATGATGGACGACGCCCGGCACCCCCTCCCCGCCCGGCAGCGCGGTGACGAGTTGCACCTCATGCCCCTGCGCGGCGAGATCGGCGGCGATCAGCCGGGCATTGCGGACCACGCCGGTCGCGACCAGCGCGTGGACATAGACGCAGATCACGCCCGCCGCCGGTCCCATTCGATGGCGCGGGCGGCGCACCAGGCTTGCGCAGGCAATCGGTCGAGATGATGGCGATAGAGCGCGCCCAGCCGCATGTCCGCGAGGCCGCGCCCCTCCACCAATTGCAGGATGTCGGTGCCGGGGTTCCAATTGCCCTCGACCAACATAGGCCCGGCGTCGGTCAAGCCGACATCCCAGCCGATGACCGTGAAGCCGGTGCGAAAGACATGGTGCGCGTTCAGCGCCAGCGCGATCGCGGCGGGGAGGTCGGGTAGGATAATGCGCTCGATCGGCGCGCCTGTCTTGGGGTGGTGCGTATGCAGGCTAGGCGCACCTGCACCGCCGCCAAGCCAGGCGGGACCGCAGCGCCCGGCGGCATCGACGCCCAGCACCAGATTGCCCGCGTTGAAATTATCGACCGGACGGATGCCCCCGGCCGACAGCCGCAGCGCGAGGCCGCAGGCTTCGGGCACGCCATCTTCATCAAGGCATGTCATCACCCGCAAGGTCGGCAGCGCGCCGGGCGACAGATCGACAAGCGCCGCATGGGTCGGCAGGCGGCGCTGGATCACGCCGCCCTCGCGCCACACCCGCAGCAACCGCGCTCGTAGCAGGTCGTCGCCGATGGGGCCATCACAGCCGCGCCAATGCTCATCACGCCAGAAACGCTCGACCCCCTGCCCTTTCGATCGAAAGCTCGGCTTGGCAATGATGTCGCGCTCGGCTGCCAGCCAGGCGGCGAGATCGCCGCGGTCGGGATTGCAGGCGGGCGCGATCGTCAGACCCGCCGTCCGTGCGACCTCCGCGAAGAGCTGCTTGTTCTTGAGCGGATTGGTGGCGAAGGGAAAGGCACCCGGATTGAGCAGCCGGTGCAGCCCCTTGCGGTCGCGCATGCTCAGTCCCCGCTGCCGCACCGCATCGGACAGGAGATGCCGCTCGGCCGGGGTCCAGCCGCCCTGCCCGGCCCCCGCGAGCAAACGCGCCAGCAGGTGCCGACGCATCGGCCAGTGCCGGGTCAGCCCCGCGCGATAGGCGGCAAGCAGGTCATTGTCGCCCCGACCGGGCAACGCGCGCAGCGTGGGCAAAGGCTATTCCGCAGCCTGGGCGATGGTGACGCAGCGACCAAGCACCTCGCTCGCGACCCCGCGCGTGCGGGCGTTGTCGACGTCGATCGCGACCGCACCATCGGACAGGATCACCGGCGCGATGGTCAGGCGGAAGCGGCGTGAAAAGCGGGCGAAGGTCGCGGCCAGCGTGCCGATACCGAAGCGGAAACGCAGGAGATTGAGCAGACCGAAAGCCCCGATGATGCGCAGCGGATGCTTGACGAACTGGCCGCCCGACCGGAAAGTTTCGGCGGCGGCCAGTGCGGCTTTGTCCTTGAGCCAATAGCTGTTGCAGTTGGAATAGCTGTCATCGGCAAAGGCGTAGAATTTGCGCTGCCCCTCCGGGTGGGCGGCCAGCACCGATGCGCGCCGGGCGAAGGCAACGGCGGCATCTGCGCCCTCGGCCACGCAGCCATCCAGCATTTCGGCGATGGCGGGCGGGGTCAGCAGCACATTGTCGGCGGTGGTGATGAGCAGCGGAAAGCGCGCGCCGTCGGCCGCCGCCAGCACCGAATCCACCAGATTGGGCCGCGCGCCGATCGCCACCAGCCGTCCGCTGGCGATCAGACCGCGCAGTTGCGGCAGACCCGCCAGCACGTCCGGTTCCTCGATCGCGACACGGATTTCGCCGATCCGCTCACTCGCCGCCAGCGCGTCGATGACATGGACCAGCATCGGTTGATCCAGCACCGGGACCAGGCATTTATGGGTGACGCCCGCTTCCAGCGCGAGCGGATCGGTCGCGCCGTCGCGCTTGCCCGCCAACACCAGCGCGGAGGTGCGCCCGCCCATCAGGCCGCGACCCGCATCGGCACTTCGGTCAGCAGACCCTGCCGTTCCAGGCTATGGCCGATGATGGTTTCCACCAGCGTCTGATGATCGACGCCAATCGACGCGGCCGAGCGCGAAATGGTCTTTTTGGACCAGAGGTTGCAGGACAGGTTCACTTCCATGAATTGCACCGCGCCGGTCGCGGGATCATAGCGAAACTCGAACCGGCCATAGTCGAACGGCCATAATTCGGGCAGCAGACGGCGTGTCAGGTCGTCGAGCCGGGCGAGCAAGTCGCGATCCTCGACCAGCACCAGCGGATCATCGCCCGCGTCGATCAGGCCGCGCTTTTCTTCATGGCTGCGGGCGCGATGGGGGTCGGCGGGCACATACATCATCGGCGGCAATATCCACGGCTGCCCGCCGCTGCCGCCCACCACCGGCACGGCGATGTCGAGCAGGGGTGCCCAGGCTTCGACCAGCGCGTCATGGCCCAAGGCCTGGAGATGATCGACATGGGCGAGCGCTTCGTCCCAGCTATCGACCATCGCCAGCCCCCAGGAGGCGGAGGAGGCGTTGGGCTTGACCACCAGCCGTTCGGCCGCAAAGCCGGGCTGCGCGGGCAGGCCGCCGCGCCGAAAGACCTGCGCCGCCATGGTCGGGACGCCATGCGCCTGCGCGATCAGCTTGGAGAGATATTTGTCGTCGGACACGCCGCGCAATATGGGGCTTGCGCCCATGTGCGGCATGGCGCGCCAGCTGAGCAGCAGGGGCGCTAACATCTCGCTATTCTGGAAGCCGCCACGATTGAGCAGGGTCACCACGAAATCGACATCGGGCCGGTCGAACAGCGCTTCATAGCTGTCGGCGACGCGAACATGCAGGCCGATCGCCTCCAGCGTCGATCGCATCTCATGATGATAGAGGGCGTGATTGCCATCGACCGCATCGGGTTGGCCGGATGCGCGGGCATGTTTGGCGAGGAAGAGCAGGCGCAACCGGGCCTTGTCGGCCGGGGAAATGCGGATGCAGCGGTCGATATGGGTCAGCATGACACCCTATCTAGCCGCCTGCGATGACAGGGTGGCGACCGCGCGATGACGATGATGCGACGATCAGGCGGCGGCGATATGACGGCGCGATGACCGATCCAAGTCAGGCGGTGACGATCGCCTTCGCCACCGCTTCGGCGACCTTGATCCCGTCGATCGCGGCGGACAATATGCCGCCTGCATAACCCGCGCCTTCGCCCGCAGGATAGAGTCCGGCGACGGAGAGGCTTTGAAAATCCTTGTCGCGGGTGATGCGGATGGGGGAGGATGTGCGCGTCTCCACGCCCGTCATCACCGCGTCGGGATGGTCATAGTGCGCCAGTTGCCGACCGAATATGGGCAGCGCCTCGCGAAACGCCTCGACCACGAAATCAGGCAAGCAGCGCGACAGGTCGGTTGGGGTCACGCCCGGCTTGTAGGACGGCGTGACCGATCCCAATGACGTTGACGGGCGTCCGGCCAGGAAATCGCCGATGGTCTGTCCCGGCGCCCAATAAGAAGAGCCGCCCGCCACATAGGCCTGCGATTCCCAATGGCGCTGGAAATCGATCCCGGCGAGTGGTCCGTCGGGATAATCGCGTGCCGGGTCGATGCCGACGACCAGCCCGGAATTGGCATTGAATTCGGCGCGGCTATATTGGCTCATGCCGTTGGTGACGACGCGCCCTGCCTCCGACGTGGCGGCGACGACGCGGCCGCCCGGACACATGCAGAAGCTATAGACGGTGCGGCCATTGGCGCAGTGATGCGCCAGGCTATAGGCCGCCGCGCCCAGATCCGGGTGGCCTGCGCAACTGCCATAGCGGGCCTTGTCCACCCAGCTTTGCGGATGTTCGATCCGCACGCCGATGGAAAAGGGCTTGGATTCGATATGCACGCCCCGGCCATGCAGCATGGTGAAGGTCGGCCGTGCGCTATGCCCGACAGCCAGCACGACATGATCGCTCTCGATCACGCTGCCATCCTGAATGACGATGCCGCGCAATTGCTGCGAGCCGTCGCTCCGCCGCTCCAGCACCAGATCATCGACCCGCGTCTGCCAGCGATATTCGCCGCCCAGCGCCTCGATCTGGCGGCGCATCGATTCGACCATGGTGACGAGGCGGAAGGTGCCGATATGGGGGTGCGCTTCCCACAAGATATCGTCTGGCGCGCCCGCCGCGACGAACTCCGCCAGCACCTTGCGGCCCAGGAAACGCGGATCTTTCACCCGGCAATAAAGTTTGCCGTCGGAAAAGGTGCCCGCCCCGCCTTCGCCGAACTGGACATTGCTGTCGGGGTTCAACTCGCCGCGCCGCCACAGGCCCCAGGTATCCTTGGTCCGCTCGCGCACGACCTTACCCAGATCGACGATGATCGGGCGGAACCCCATCTGCGCCAGCAGCAGCCCGGCGAACAGGCCGCATGGCCCCGCCCCGATCACGACCGGCCGCTTGCCCTGCCAGCCATCGGGCGCATGGGTCACGAAATCATAGCTTGTGTCGGGCGTCGGCCGCACATCATGGTCATGGGCGAAGCGCGCCAGCACGGCCGCTTCGTCGGCGACATCGACGTCGAGCGTGTAGACGAGCTGGATCGCGCTGCGCCGCCGCGCATCATTGCCGCGCCGCACGAGGCTATGCCCGCGCAGCTCTTCGGGTTGCAGGCCAAGGCGCGCGCATATCGCAGGCGGCATCGCCTCGGCAGGATGGTCGAGGGGCAGTTTCAGGCCGGAAAGGCGGATCATGTGCTGCCCATAGTCGCTCTGTGCCCCAAACGGAAGCGGCGTCAGGCGGGGCGTATTTTCCCGACCAGCCATTCGCCGACAAGTGCCACGATCATGCTGAGGCCGGTCAGCGGGAACAGCGCCCCCAGCAGCAGCATCGTGGCGGCGACGACCCGTTCCGCGCGCCCTGTCGCGCGCGGTGGTGCGGTCAGGCGGCCCTGTTTGCGCCGCTTCCACCACAGGACGGGCGCGGTCAGGCACAAGGCGAGCAGGCACAGGCACCCAGCCAGCATCAGCAGCCGGTTGACCTCGCCATATTGCTGGCCCTGATGGGTGGCGATGCCCCATTCGACCGCCTTTGCACCGGGACCGAACATGCGCCAGTCCATATCCTGCACCACCGCGCCGCTGGCTGCGTCGATGGTGATGGCGCGGGAGTCGGCGGCGCGCGTGACGAGGCTGGCCACCAGATAGGGCGCGCCGGGAGAGGCGGGCAGGATGAGCTGATAGCCGTCCGCTAGTCCGCGCTTCGCCGCGATTGCCGCGACGGCATCGACGCCGATGTCGCCCGCTGCGCCCGGCGTCGCACCGCCTTCGCGCAGCGTCCAGGGGAGTGCATCTTTGGCCGGGGCCGTCCAGGGAATGACCGCCATTTTCGGACGACCCCAATCATTCGCCGCGACCACCGCGCGCAGGCTCCCGCCCCACACATCCGTCCAGGGCATGCCGGTGATCGCGAGGAACAGGATGACGCCCGCCGACAGGAAGCCCAGCGTCCCATGCAGGTCGCGCCAGAAGAGCCGCCCCTTCACCCCGCCCCTTATGGCAATGGCGGGCTGGCCGCGGCGGGGCCAGCGCAGATAGAGGCCCGTGATGCACAGGAGGATGGCCCAGCCCGCCACCACCTCGACCAGCCGGTTGCCGACCGCGCCGGTCAGCGCCAGGCTATGCAGATCCTTGATTGTCTTCATGAGGCCGCCGCCCTGCATGTCTCCCAGCAGGCGGCCGTCATGCGGATCGACGAAATGGACGGTGGCCACGCCATCGGCCCCCTTGGTCGTCACCCGCCAGCTTTGGCTGGCGCTGGCGGGATGCGTGATCTGGGTCGCCCGTTCGCCGCTGGCCTGTTCGACGGCGGCGATCAGGCGGGCGGCAGGCAGCATCGGCACGCCCGGCCTGGCGGCGATCTCGACCGGATAGAGCCACGCCTCCACCTCCGGCTTGTAGAGATAGAGCGCGCCCGTCACCGCCATCAGCGCGAGGATGGGCAGGACGATGATCCCGGCATAAAAATGCCAGCGCATCATCGCCCGATAGAAGGCACCGTCTGTCATCATCCTGTCCTCCCCTTGAGCTTTTAGAAACGCGCGCGCACGCCGCCATAGATGGCGCGGCGTTCGAGTGGATAGAAAGCGACGCTGCCTTCGTCCGCCGCCGTTGCAGGATTGTCGGCGGCGTAGCGGACCAGCGCGCTGATGTCGCCGATGGCGCGCTTCTGCGTCAGGTTGCGCGCATCGAGGAACAGGGTCACGCCGTCGCGCAGTTGCGCCTGCGCACCAAGGTTGAGCAGCGCATAGCTCCCGACCCGCTTGCTGTTGACATAATCGACCCACGCCCCCTGCGGCAGCCATTCGACCGAGGGCGAGACGCTGATCCCGTCATTGCCCAGCCGCAGTTCCGCGCGATAGAAATGGCGCGGCACCACTGGCAGGCGATTGTCGCCATAGACCGCATCGTTGCGGAAGCGAAAATCGCTATATTGATAGACCTGCCGCAGCGATGCCCAGGGGGTGAAGGCCAGTTGCAGGCCCGCCTCGATCCCCTGATGCCGGGTCTTGTCGGCGTTGAAGGTGGCGGCCGGAATGACGCCTGCGATCACGCTATATTGCAGCATCTCCCCCCTGATGTCGGCGCGGTAGAGGCTGATGTCCCAGGCCGCGATGCCGATCCGGCCGCGCGTGCCGATCTCCGCCGTCCAGGCCTTTTGCGCGCGGACGGGCGTGAAACCGGGCGCACCGCCTGCGGGCGTTTGGCTCAGTTCACTAAAGCCTGGCAGTTCGACCGAGCGGCTGTAATTGGCGAAAAATTGCAGTGTTTCGCTCGGTTCGTAAAGCAGGCCGATCTTGGGCGCGAAGGCGTCAAAACGGGCGTCGCCGCTGCGCGCCGGGGCAAAACGATTGTCGATCTTGCGCTCGCCATGGGTGTAGAGGCCGCCGCCGATCAGCCACAGGCCGGGCACCGGGGCAATGCGCGCTTCGCCATAGCTGTTGATCGTCTGCGCGCGATGCTGGGCCAAAGCGGTTGGGGCACCACGGTCGCCTGCGATATTAACGAACTGGCGTGCGGTCACCTTGCCGAAGCGCGCCTGGCTGCCGAGTGTCATTTCCACCGGCATCCCGCCCAGATCGCCCGCCAGATCAAGGCTGGCGAACGCCCCGCGATCCTCCGATTTCTGGTCGATCACCTGGAAGATGGGATGATAGAGATCCTTGGCATTGAAGAAGAGGCCGAAGGCGAGCGCGCCGTTGGTAAGGGCGATGGTGGTGCGGTTTTGCAGGCGGATCGAATCGATGTCGCGCGCCTGATCGCCGACGAAATTGCCCCTGGTCGGATCGGTCAGCACTGATTTTTCGGACAGCGACCCGGACAGCTTCTGACGAATATTTTGGGCACTGGCGTAGAAGCGGGTTTCGATGGTGTCGCTGATCTTGACCCCGACATTGCCGTTGAAGCGATAGGATCGACGCTTGCCATGGTCGCGGTCGCCATCGGAGCGATCGGTGGTGATCGCGGCCCAGGCGTCGCCCCGTTCGTCGGCATAGCCATAGGCGGCCTTTGACCGGATCGTGTCGAAGCTGCCGCCGTCGACGCGCAGGTCTACGCCGGGCGCGCTGCGGCCGGTCGGCGTCACGGCGTTGATCGCCCCGCCCAGCGTCGATCCGCCCAGGCGCAGCGCATTGCCGCCGCGATAAACCTCGATATGCTGAAAGACTTGCGGGTCGAGTTCCTGAAAATCGCCATTATCATCCGCGAGGTTGAGTGGAATCCCATCCTGCAACAGGGTCAGGCCGCGCATGTGGAAGCCGCGCGACAGGCCCGATCCACGGATCGAGATGCGGACCTCCTGCCCGAAACGGGGTTGGGTATAAACGCCGGGCGAAAAGGTCAGCGCATCGCGCAGCGAGACGGCGACCTTATCCTCGAAAGCGTCGGCCGCGACGACATCGACGCCGCCTGGGGTGCGCTGGACGCGGGCGGTCGCGGCTTCAATCATCGGGCTGGCGGTGACGATGATGCGGCTGCCGTCAGCCTCTTCGGCGGATGCGGGAACGGACGACAGGGCGAGGGCGCACAGCGATATGCTGCGCAGGCCGGAATGATGGCGCATGGATTTAACCTATTGATAATATTAGTTTAATCCAGCGACCTTCTGTTTGATCGGCTGGATGGGGGCTGGACAGACACGATCCTCCCCTGACAGGGGAGGTGGCTGGCCGCAGGCCAGACGGAGGGGTGTCACCCTATCGATGGCGGCGACACCCTTCCGTCACGCCTTCGGCGTGCCACCTCCCCCACAGGGGGAGGATGTCAAAGGGCTGTCGGCGGCCCGGAGGACGGCGGGGGTGGCGCGGCGAGGCGGGCGATCAGGCCGGTCTTGAGCGCGAAGGCGATCGGACCGAAAGCCAGCGTCCAGGCGGGCAGCGCCAGATCGGCGAGGATCAGCGGCGGGACGATCGGCTGAACCGATGCGGCGAAGGGGCAATGTTGCTGGCTGCCCATGGCGTCATCGGGTTGATGGTCGCCCTGCCCCGGTGCCTGGTCGCGATCGACCACGACATTGATCGCGCCCTGCCCGGTACAAAGCGTCACCACGACGCCAGTCGCGGTACGGACGGGCATGAAGCCGGGCGGCACGATCATCTGGATGGTGAGCACGAGCAGCGCCAACGCCGCCAGCAGGCCGCGCGCACCCTCCGATCGTCTGATTGCCCCCATGGTCACGTTGCGCGCTTAACCGATGATCGGCGACCTGTCACCGACACAAATTGTCCCAGCCCACCCACTCACCTTGACGTAAACGTAAAGTGCCACTATCTCTATCCCTATGGACAATCGCAGCAGCATCGCGGGCATCGAATTGCCCGATCATAGCGACCGGCAGAGCTACAGCATCACCGACCTGTCGGAGGAATTCGGCGTCACGGCGCGCGCGCTGCGCTTCTATGAGGATGAAGGGTTGATCTCGCCGGAGCGGCAGGGTCTGTCGCGCATCTATTCGCGGCGCGACCGGGCGCGGCTGGCCTGGATCCTGCGCGGCAAGCGGGTGGGGTTCAGCCTCACCGAAATCCGCGAGATGATCGACCTCTACGACGCCGACGAAGCCCATGAGGAACAGCGCCGCGTGACGGTCGCCAAGTGCAAGGCGCGGATCGATCTGCTCAACCGGCAGAAGGACGATATCGACGCCGCCATCGCCGAACTGGATGCCTTCGTCGCTACCATTGCCCACTGAATACCAACCGCCTCTCATAAAAAATTCGCAGGAGAAGATCATGCCCAGTTATACCGCCCCCTTTCGCGACACCCGTTTCGTGCTGGACCATGTGGTCGGGCTAGAGCGCTATGCCAATCTACCCGGATTTGAGAATGCGACCCCTGACCTCGTCGACGCGATCCTGACCGAAGGCGGCAAGATGGCCGCCGAAGTCCTGTTTCCGCTCAATGCCGTGGGCGACAAGGAAGGCTGCACCCGTCACCCCGATGGCAGCGTGACCACGCCGACCGGCTTCAAAGCGGCGTTCGACCAGTTCGTCGCGGGCGGTTGGACCACGCTGTATTCTCCGCCCGAATTTGGCGGTCAGGGGCTGCCCAGTGTCGTGGCGACGGCAGTGGACGAATATGTGCTGTCCGCCAATCAGGCGTTTGCAATGTATCACGGCCTGACCGCCGGTGCGGTCGCGGCGCTGATCGCCAAGGGCAGCGACGAGCTGCAGCAGCGCTACATTCCCAAGATGGTGTCGGGCGAATGGACCGGCACGATGAACCTGACCGAACCGCATTGCGGCACGGACCTGGGCCTCATCAAGACCAAGGCTGTCCCGAACGCTGATGGCAGCTATGCGATCACCGGCACCAAGATCTTCATTTCGGCGGGCGAGCATGACTTGTCGGACAATATCATCCACCTCGTCCTCGCCAAGACGCCGGACGCGCCGGAAGGCAGCAAGGGCATTTCGCTGTTCGTCGTGCCCAAGATGATGGTGCATGACGACGGATCGCTGGGCGATCGCAACGCCGTGTCGTGCGGGTCGATCGAACATAAGATGGGCATTCACGGCAACGCCACCTGTGTCATGAATTATGACGGCGCGACCGGATGGATGGTGGGTGAGGAGAATAAGGGCCTCGCCGCCATGTTCATCATGATGAATGCGGCGCGGCTGGGCGTTGGCTTGCAGGGGCTGGGCCAGGCGGAGATCGCTTTCCAGAATGCGGTCCATTATGCCCGCGACCGGCGGCAGGGGCGCGCGCTGACCGGCCCCAAGGAGCCGGAGGAGAAGGCCGACACGCTGTTCGTCCATCCCGACGTGCGCCGCATGCTGATGGAAGCCAAGGCGATGACCGAAGGGCTGCGCGCGCTCATCCTGTGGGGGGCGCTCCAGGCCGACCTGTCGCATCACGCGGCAACCCCCGAAGAACGGCAGGCGGCCGACGACATGCTGTCGCTGCTGACCCCGGTGATCAAGGGCTATGGCACCGACCGCGGCTTCGACATCGCCGTCGCCTGCCAGCAGGTGTTCGGCGGCCATGGCTATATCTGGGAAAATGGCGTCGAGCAGTATGTGCGCGACGCGCGCATCGCCCAGATTTACGAAGGCACCAATGGCGTGCAGGCGATGGATCTGGTCGGCCGCAAGCTGGCGATGAATGGCGGCCGCGCGCTGCAGGCCTTCCTCAAAGTCGTTGCCGACGAGGTGGCCGAAGCCAAGGGCAATGAGAAGCTCGCGCCCTTTGCCGAATCGCTGGAGAAGGCAAGCGCGCAACTGGGCGCCGCGACCATGTGGCTGATGCAGAATGCCATGAAGAACCCGGACAATGCCGGGGCCGGCGCGCATCATTATATGCACATCTTGGGCATCGTCGCGACCGGCCTGATGTGGTTGCGGATGAGCAAGGCGGCAGCGACGCTGCTGGCGGCGGGCGAAGGCGATGCCAAATTCCTGGAAGCCAAGCTGGTCACGGCGCGCTTCTTTGCCGAGCGGATCATGCCCGACGCAGGATCGCTCCGCCGCAAGATCGAGGGCGGTGCCGACGCGCTGATGGCGCTTGATCCGGACATGTTCCTGGCGGCCTGAGGCCGGACACGAAAAAGGGGCTCCGTGACATGTCACGGAGCCCCTTTTTTTTGTCTGCCGGAAAGGGAAGACTTAGTCTTCGCCATTATCCTTGACGCCAACCGTAGGCACTTCGACGGTCTTTTCCTCGGTGCCGACAACGACTTCCTTCGAATCGACATCGACATTGGGCAGTGCGCCGCCATCGACGCTGACTTCGGGCATGTCGCCGCCGCTCACGTCGGCTTTCCAGAAGCCGGTGGCGAACAGGATGCCGACGATCGCAAGAATGGCGATCAGCACAATCGCGATTGTGCGGCCCGGCCCCTTCTTTTCCACGATAACCCGACGATCGTCATATCCATCATTACGAACGTCAACCATGTAAAACCCTCCTCATGTCGTTGTGGAGGGAGAAACGGTCTGGCAATCTTATTGGTTCCAGCGGTCAGACGTTGGTGCTTTCGGACAGGACGAAGGTCGGCACAATATCTGGCGTCAATCGCCCCACAAATCCTTGATCTTGCCGAAGAAACCAGTCGAGGCCGGACATTCTTCCCCGGTTTCGGTTTCGCGGAAGGCTTCGAGCAATTCCTTCTGCCGGGCGGTCAGCCGGGTCGGCGTTTCGACGTCGATCTGCACGACCAGATCACCCTGCCCGCGCCCGTTGAGGACCGGCATGCCTGCGCCGCGCTGGCGGATCTGCTTGCCCGACTGGATGCCCGCCGGAATCTTGATCTCATGACGCACGCCGTCGAGGCCCGGCACTTCAATCGATCCGCCCAGCGACGCCGTGGTGAAGCTAACCGGACAGCGGCAGAAGAGCGTCGTGCCCTCGCGCTCGAACAGCGAATGGCGCTTCACATGCAGGAAGATATAGAGGTCGCCTGCCGGTGCGCCGCGCGCGCCCGCTTCGCCTTCGCCGGTCAGGCGGATGCGCGTGCCTTCGTCCACACCCGCCGGTATGTTGACCGACAGCGACTTGGGCTTGTCCACCCGGCCTTCGCCGCGACAGGCCCGGCAGGGGCTTTCGATAACCTGCCCCGCGCCATGGCAGGATGGGCAGGTGCGCTCGACCATGAAGAAGCCCTGCTGCGCCCGCACCTGGCCATGGCCCTTGCAGGTGCCGCAGGTCTTGACCCCGGTGCCGGGCTGCGCGCCCGACCCTTCGCAGGTGTCGCAGGCAGCGGACACTTCGATTTCGATCTGTGTCTGCTTGCCATGATAGGCTTCGTCGAGGCTGATTTCGAGGTCGTAGCGGAGATCCGCGCCGCGCCGCTGCTGCTGACGACCACCGCCGCCCCCGCCGAAGCCGGACTGACCGAAGATGGTCTCGAAGATGTCGCCAAGGTCGGAAAATCCGCCCGCATTGGCGCGATGGCCACCGCCGCCACCCTGCTCATGCTGGGTATAGGCGGCATGGCCGAAGCGATCGTAAGCCGCGCGCTTTTGCGGGTCTTTCAGGCACTCATAGGCCTGCGACACCGCCTTGAACTTGGCTTCGCTTTCGGCACATCCCCCCGTCTTGTCGGGGTGATATTTCATCGCGAGCTTGCGATAGGCGCTCTTGATCTGCGCACCGTCGGCTGTGCGCTCGATTTCGAGCAGCGTATAATAATCGATTTCGGTCGTCATTCGGACCCCCGCCCACCTCTTCCCTCGCCCCGACCATGGCCGGGGTGAGGGATATGGGGCATCGGCTTACGCCTTGTTGTCATCCACTTCGGAGAATTCGGCGTCGACGACATCGTCATCGGCCTTGGGCGCGTCTGCGCCCGGAGCCGCGGCCGAAGCCTGCTCCTTCTCGTAAATGGCCTGGCCCAGCTTCATCGCGATCGTCGCGAGTTCCTGCGCCTTGCTCTTCATCGCTTCAGCGTCGCCGCCTTCGATCGCCGACTTGGTCGCGGCGATCGCGGTTTCGATCTCACCCTTCAGCGCCGCATCGACCTTGTCGCCATGTTCGGCCAGCTGCGCTTCGGTGGTGTGAACCAGACTTTCGGCGTTGTTCTTCGCCTCGGCTGCCTCACGACGCTTCTTATCCTCTTCGGCGAAGCGTTCGGCATCCTTGACCATCTGGTCGATGTCCGAATCGCTCAGGCCACCCGACGCCTGGATGCGGATCTGCTGTTCCTTGCCGGTGCCCTTGTCCTTGGCGGACACGTTGACCAGGCCGTTGGCGTCGATGTCGAACGTGACTTCGATCTGCGGCACGCCGCGCGGCGCTGGCGGGATGCCGACGAGGTCGAACTGGCCGAGGATCTTGTTGTCCGCCGCCATTTCGCGTTCGCCTTGGAACACGCGGATGGTCACCGCCTGCTGATTGTCGTCGGCGGTCGAATAGACCTGGCTCTTCTTGGCCGGGATGGTCGTGTTGCGATCGATCATGCGGGTGAACACGCCACCCAGCGTCTCGATGCCCAGCGACAGCGGCGTCACGTCGAGCAACAGCACGTCCTTGACGTCGCCCTGCAGCACGCCCGCCTGAATGGCGGCGCCCATCGCGACGACTTCGTCAGGGTTCACGCCGGTATGCGGTTCCTTGCCGAAAAATTCCTTAACGGCTTCGCGCACCTTGGGCATGCGGGTCATGCCGCCGACCAGGACGACTTCGCTGATGTCCGCTGCCGAAACGCCCGCGTCCGCCATCGCCTTCTTGCAAGGCTCCATCGTGCGCTTGATGAGATCGGCGACCAGGCGCTCCAGGTCCGACCGAGTGATGGTCTTGACCAGATGCTTGGGGCCGTTCTGATCGGCGGTGATGAAGGGCAGGTTGACTTCGGTCGACTGGGCCGAGGACAGTTCGATCTTCGCCTTTTCAGCGGCTTCCTTCAGACGCTGGAGGGCCAGCTTGTCCTTGGTCAGGTCGATGCTCTCGGTCTTCTTGAAGTCGTCGGCCAGGAACTGCACCAGCTTGGCGTCGAAATCTTCACCGCCCAGGAACGTGTCGCCATTGGTCGACTTCACTTCGAACACGCCATCGCCGATTTCCAGAATGGAAATGTCGAACGTGCCGCCACCAAGGTCATAGACCGCGATCGTCTTGCCGTCCTGCTTGTCGAGGCCATAGGCCAGCGCAGCAGCGGTCGGCTCGTTGATGATGCGCAGGACTTCGAGGCCGGCGATCTGGCCAGCGTCCTTGGTCGCCTGACGCTGGGCATCGTTGAAATAGGCAGGAACGGTGATGACTGCCTGCGTAACCGTTTCGCCCAGATAGCTCTCGGCGGTTTCCTTCATCTTCTGCAGGGTGAAGGCCGAAATCTGCGCGGGGCTGTAATCCTGACCACCGGCGCGGACCCAGGCGTCGCCGTTCGGACCCTTGGCAATGTCATAGGGGACGAGTTCCATGTCCTTCTTGGTCATGGGATCGTCGAAGCGGCGGCCGATCAGGCGCTTGACCGCGAAGATCGTGTTGTCGCCATTGGTGACCGCCTGGCGCTTGGCCGGCTGGCCGATCAGACGCTCGCCATCCTTGGCGAAGGCGACGATGGAGGGCGTCGTGCGCGCGCCTTCCGCATTTTCAATAACCTTGGGCTTGCCACCGTCCATGACGGCGACGCAGCTGTTGGTGGTGCCAAGGTCGATACCGATTACTTTTGCCATTGTGTCCTCTTTGAACCCCAAATTTCATTCAGCGGTTGACGGCCCCATACCCCACGAAAGCGCCAAGGCAAGGCCGGTCTGCATGGGCGATATAGGCGTGCTTTTGCTTGGCACAAGAAGCAGCGGCCATTAGCTATGTCATCGACCGGAAACGAGACAGTCATGGAGTGACCAATGCGCGCGCCCTTCGCCCTTATCGCCCTCGCGGCCCCGCTGGCGCTGACAGCGTGCGGCGACCGTGCGCCCAGCTACATCGACCAGGCCTGGGTACGGCTGTCGCCCAACAAGGAATCGCCCTCGGCCGGCTATTTCATCGCGCATGGCGGCGATGCGGGGGTGCAGATACGCGGCGTACTGACCGCCTATGCCGTCCGCGTCGAAATGCATGAAAGCGTGATGGACAAGGGCGTCATGACGATGAAGCCGATCGACAGCGTGGACGTGCCCGCCAAGGGCGAGGTCGCCTTTGCGCCCGGCGGCAAGCATCTGATGCTGTGGGGCATCAACGATGCCGCGATCAACCAGGGCAAGATGGAACTGACCTTCCTGATGAGCGATGGCAAACGGCTGCTGGTGGATGCTGTGATTCGCAAGCCGGAGGCGGCGGGTGCGGCTGCGAACAAGCCCGCCACGCATGAGGGCCATTGAGCAGCCGTAGCCTGACGCCCGATGAGATCGCGCTTGCCCGCGCCATGTTCGGCCGGGCGATCGCCTATGATCGGGTGCGGGTGCATAACCGCAAATGGTGGCCGTTTCAGCCGAGCCGGGTGACGATGGCGCCCGATGGCCATTTGTGGTTTCACCCGCAAGGTGGCCTGTTCTGCGCCGATTTCTGCGACAGCCCGCTCCATATCCAGGCGCATTTTGTCCACGAAATGACCCATGTGTGGCAGGCGCAACGGTCGGGCAAATGGTGGTTGCCGCTGATGCGCCACCCCTTTTGCCGCTATGACTATGCGGTCGTGCCAGGCAAGCCCTTCGCGCACTACGGCATCGAGCAGCAGGCCGAGATCGTGCGCCATGCGTTTCTGTTGCGACAGGGTGTGGCGGTGGCGGGCAAGCCGGGGCTGGACGTCTATGAGGCGTTGCTGCCGTTCGGTTGAAGTGACTACCAATATTTGGTAAGATGGTGACATGAGCAGCAAGACCACCTCCGTCGCCTTGGGCGACCATTTCCGCGAGTTCGCCGAACGCAAGGTGAGCGAAGGCCGCTACGGATCGACCAGCGAAGTGATCCGCGCGGGATTGCGGATGCTGGAGTCGGAAGAGCAGAAACTGGAAGCGCTGAGGGCGGCGATTCAGGAAGGGCTGGATAGCGGGCCAGGGCAAGAGTTTGACTTCGATGCATTTTTGGCCGCAAAAAGATCCGCTCGGTGATGCGTCAAATAGTCCTTCGGCCGCAAGCGCAGGATGATATCGACAAAATTTGGGATTATAGCGCCGAGCAATGGGACATGGATCAGGCGGACGCCTATGTTGGCGACATCCGCGCGGCCATACGATTTATTGCTACCAGCCCGTTCATAGGCACTGACTGCGCGCATCTGGCGCGCGGATTACGAAAATTGAATTCTGGTTCGCATGCGATCTTTTATCTGCATGGAAACGAACGCATTGATATCGTCCGCATCCTGCATCAGCGCGCGGATCATCTGAACTATCTGGAATGAAAAAAGGCGGACCTTTCGGCCCGCCCTCTTCATCGTCATCCCTGATCGCGGATCAGTATACCCGCGCCTTGGGCTGCACATATTCGGCTTCGTCGGTCAGCGTGTAATCATGGACCGGGCGGTAATCGAGCTTCACTTCGCCGCCGGAACCACCCCAGCCGTCGAACCAACTGATCGTGTGCTTCATCCAGTTTTCGTCGTCGCGGTTCGGGAAATCCTCATGCGCGTGCGCGCCACGGCTTTCCTTGCGGTTTTCCGCGCTGACCATGGTGCAGACGGCCTGGGACATGAGATTGTCGAGTTCCAGCGTCTCGACAAGGTCGGTGTTCCAGATCAGCGAACGATCCGACACGCCGACATCCTGCATGCCCGCATAGACATTGTGCATCTTGTCGACGCCCTCGGCCAGCAGCGCGCTGTCGCGGAACACGGCGGCGTGCTTCTGCATCGTGTGCTGCATTTCGAGGCGCAGCTTCGCGGTCGGCGTGCCGCCGGTCGCATTGCGATATTTGTCGAGGCGGCTGAGCGCCAGGTCGGCGGCGTCCGATGCCAGCGGCTTGTGGCTGCCATTGGGCTTCAGATTATCCTTGAGGAACAGACCCGTCGCCCGGCCGAACACGACCAGATCGATCAGCGAGTTGGAGCCGAGGCGGTTGGCGCCATGGACCGACACGCAGGCCGCTTCGCCGACCGCAAACAGGCCGGGGACCACGACTTCGGGATCGCCATCCTTCTTGGTCAGCACCTGGCCATGATAATTACAGGGAATGCCGCCCATATTATAATGGACCGTCGGCGTGACGGGCAGCGGCTGGCGGGTGAGGTCGACACCGGCAAAGATCTTGCCGCTTTCGGTGATGCCCGGCAGGCGCTCGGCCAGCACCTTGGGATCGATATGATCAAGGTGCAGGAAGATATGATCCTTGTTCGGACCAACGCCGCGCCCTTCGCGCATTTCCATCGCCATCGATCGCGACACGACGTCGCGCGACGCCAGATCCTTGGCCGACGGGGCGTAGCGCTCCATGAAGCGCTCGCCTTCGGAGTTGGTGAGATAGCCGCCCTCCCCGCGCGCGCCTTCGGTGATCAGCACGCCGGCGCCATAGATCCCGGTCGGGTGGAACTGGACGAATTCCAGATCCTGGAGCGGAAGGCCAGCGCGCAGCACCATGCCACCGCCGTCGCCGGTGCAGCTATGCGCCGAGGTGGCCGAGAAATAGGCGCGGCCATAACCACCCGTCGCCAGCACGACCGCATGGCTGCGGAAGCGATGGATCGATCCATCTTCCATGCACAAGGCGATCACGCCGCGACATTCGCCATTTTCCATGATCAGGTCGATGGCGAAATATTCGATGTAGAAGTCCGCGTCATATTTCAGCGACTGCTGATAGAGCGCGTGGAGCATGGCGTGGCCGGTACGGTCGGCGGCGGCGCAGGTGCGCTGCACCGGCGGGCCGGCACCCATATTCTGCATGTGGCCGCCGAAGGGACGCTGGTAGATCGTCCCATCCTCGTTGCGGCTGAACGGCACGCCGGCATGCTCCAGCTCGATGACAGCGGCAGGCGCTTCACGCACCATATATTCGATCGCGTCCTGGTCGCCCAGCCAGTCCGACCCCTTGACGGTGTCGTACATGTGCCAGGTCCAGTGATCGGGCGAATTATTGCCCAGCGAAGCGGCGATGCCGCCCTGCGCCGCAACCGTGTGGCTGCGCGTCGGGAACAATTTGGTGATGCAGGCGGTCTTGAGGCCCGCTTCGGCGCTGCCCATGGTCGCGCGCAGGCCCGAACCGCCCGCGCCCACGACCACGGTGTCATAGGTATGATCGATGATCTTATAGGCTTGCGTCATTATTCGACGACCCCTGTGAAGGCGATCTTGGCGATCGCGAAGACGCCTGCGGCCGCGCCGCCAAAGGCATAGAAATTGAGCAGCAGCATCGAGAAGAAGGCCATGCCCTTATCGTGAACATAATCTTCCAGCATCACCTGCATGCCGAGGCGCAGATGCCAGAAGATGCTGACGATCATCAGCATCATCGGCACCGCGACCAGCGGGTTGGCGATCCACAGCACGACGCTCTCATAATCGAGGCCGGGCAGGCTGATCAGGCTGAAGATCAGCCACAATACCAGCAGCAGGTTGCCGACGGCGGTGTAGCGCTGCGCCAGCCAGTGATGCGCGCCGTGCCTGGCCGAACCCAGCCCGCGAACGCGGCCGATACCCGTTCCGTTGCCCATCAGAAACCCTTTCCGAAGATATAGAGCCACAGCAGGGCGGTCACGGCCAGCGACGCCGCGAAGGTCGCGATCGACCAGCTCTTGTTGCTGCGCAGTTCATATCCCGCGCCCAGATCCAGCACGAAATGGCGGAGACCGGAGAAAAGATGCTGGAAGAAGAACCAGCTAAGCCCGATCATCACCAGATAGCCGATCGGTGACGTGGCGCAGGCGACGAAGGTCGCATAGGCTTCCGGCCCGGTCGCGGCGGCCATCAGCCACCAGATGAGGCCCAGCGCACCGGCCGTCGCAAGACCGTTGCCGGTCACGCGATGGATGATGGAGACGGTCATGGCCGGTCCCCATTTCCATATGGTCAAATGCGGCGAGAGCGGCCGGCTGTTGGATCGCGCCATATCTACCCTTGTCCCTGCTATATTCCTTGATCCCGCCCCCCTTAAGAGCGAACGCACAGGAGGGCAAGCCGCGCCGGGCATGGCTGCCCCAATGTCCGTGCCGGGCCAACGGGCATTTGATCATAAGAAGTGATTAACCAAAGCGCGCTAGGACAGGCTGATATTATCGCTCATCCCACCAACAGGGGCCGTCCAGCCATGTCGTCCTTCGTTTCTCCCGCCGAAACCGCCTCCGACTATGTGGCGGGCATTGACCCCGACGGCGCCATTGCCCGTAACGCAAAAGAAATCGGCCTGTTGATCGAGCCGGACATCGATCAGGTCGCGGCGGCATTTTTCGACAGCTATATGCGCGAAACCGGGTTGATCGATCGCCTGGACCAGTCCGTGATCGACAAAATCCGGGCCGAATCGCGTGTCTATGCCGCCCATAAGCTGATGCATTTCCGGGAGGCGCGCTGGACGCGCTCTGCCGCCGATTGCGTGCGCCATGCCCGCAAACATGGCGTCCCCGTGCGCGCCGTGCTGGTCGCGGTCGGCAAGGCCAACGACACGATCATGAATTTGCTGTGGGAACGGTGCCGCGACGATGATGCACGCCTGCGCCGGTTGATGGGCACGATCATGGAAATCGGCATGTTCGATGCCGGCTTCATGAGCAATGTGCTATCGTCCGATCAGGCCGAAGTTCAGCGCGCCGAACGGCAGCGCTATGGCACCTTGTTCGAACAGCGGATCATGGGCGAACTGGACGGTGCCACGCGCCTGGGCGAATCGCTGCGCGAACAGGCCAAGGATGCGTCCGCCGCCACGCGGGGCATGCTGGGCAAGGCGTCGGAAGTCGCCGCTGCCGCCGAACAATCCGCTCTGGCGATGCGCGAAGCCGCCCGCACCTCCGCTGGCCTGATCCGCGCGATCGACGATGCCCGCACCGAAGTCGAGGGCGCAGCCGACGTGGCCCAGCGCGCCGCCAAGCAATCGGGTGATGCCGTCACCATGTCCGCCACCCTGTCCGACCATGCCAAGTCGATCGAATCGATCCTGGGCCTCATCCGCGACATTGCCGGGCAAACCAATTTGCTGGCGCTCAACGCCACGATCGAAGCCGCCCGTGCGGGCGACGCCGGGCGCGGCTTTGCCGTGGTGGCGCAGGAAGTGAAGAGCCTCGCCAACCAGACCGCGCGCGCGACCGACGAAATTGCGGGGAAGATCGCCGACATCCAGGCCTCGACCCGCCAGTCGGTGGAGACCAACGAGCGCATCCGCGACACGGTGGGCGAAGTGCAGGCCAGCGCCGAGCGCATCCGCCATGCCATGGACGCGCAGGCGCAGACCGTCACCATGATCACCGCCGCCGTCGATGAAACCGCGCTGGCCGCCGATTCCATGTCGACCACCATCTCGGCGATCCGCCAGGACACCGAAGTCGTCGCGTCGGAAATCGACCAGCTCGAACGCGGCTTCGTCAGCGTGGAGGGCAAGCTCGCCAGCCTGCGCCACGCCTCGACGGACTTTGGGCGGCAGGTCGCCTGACACTCCATGTTAGTTCGTCATGCTGACGAAAGTCAGCATCCATGCGCGCTCCGTCTGTGAACACGCATAGGTAGAGCCAATGGATCCTGACTTTCGTCAGGATGACGCAGATGGTTAAGGATGTTCTGCGAGCCGCTTCCCCTGCCTGCCCCGCTGCTCTAAAGGCCGGGGGATGAACGATGCTACATCCCCGGCGATCCAAAGCTGGAAAGTCACCCTGCCCTGCACCCGCGCCGAGGCCGAGGCGCTGGACGGGGATATTGCCGCCTTTGCGATGATGGACCGGCCGCCGGTGCTGATGACCAGCGAGGCGGAACCCGATGACGAGGATGCCTGGCGGCTCGACGCCTATTTCGAGGGCAAGCCCAGCCCCGCCGCGATCAAGCTGTTGCGGTCGATGGTGCCCAGCGCCGCGCGGACCAAGCCCGTCGTTGAAGCGCTGCCCGACGAGGATTGGGTGACGATCAGCCAGCAGGGGCTGGAGCCAGTCACCGCCGGGCGCTTCCATGTCCGCAACCTCGCCAGCGACCCCGAACAGCCCGGCCAGGTCAATCTGCTGATCGCCGCCAGCCGCGCCTTTGGCACTGGCCAGCATGAGACGACGGCGGGTTGCCTTGCCATGCTCGACCGGATGCGGCGCGTGGGCATGCGGTTCGGCAATGTCGCCGACATCGGCACTGGCACCGGACTGCTCGCCTTTGCCGCGCTGCATCTATGGCCGCGCGCCTATGCCACCGCGTCGGACATTGATCCGGTCGCGGTCGAGATCAGCGCGGAGAATGCGCTGGCCAATGGCATGGCCGTCGGCCGGGGACAGGGGCAGGTTGCGCTCTATGCCGCCGCCGGGGTCGATCATGCCGCGATCATCGCCCGTGCGCCCTATGACCTGCTGATCGCCAATATCCTGGCCGGGCCGTTGATCGAACTCGCCCCATCGCTCTGCGCGATGGTGGAGGAAGGCGGCACGATCCTGCTCGCGGGCCTCCTCAACGAACAGGCCGACGCCGTGCTGGCCGCCTATCGGGCGCAGGGGATGCGGCTGGCCGAACGCGCCGACCGGGGTGATTGGCCGACGCTCAGGTTACGCAAGCGGCCCGTCATCGGCTGGAAGCGCCCCCGCCGCCTCAACCCCGCCGCACGCGGCGAGGCGCCCGGTTTCGGTAGTATCTAACGCTGTGGGCCGGGATGATCAGAGCGAGTCGATCATCTCGGCCAGCACCGCGAGGCAATCCTTGCCCAACTGCATGGAGCGCGCGGGCGACCAGCCGGTTTCGGCATCGGGCAAGTCGTCATTATCCTTGAACGGCATTTCCAGCGTCATCGCCACCGCGCCGAATCGTTCTGCGATCTGATTGGTGGACATGGCAAGGTTCGCGCGCCCTGCGCCCGCTACCGGATAGCCCAGGCGCGTCTGGAAATCGGGCGTCCGCGCCGCCAGCGTGTCGCGATAGCGGTGATAGAGCGACACTTGCCGGTCGGTGATCGACGGGATGCCTTCGAACCCGGCGATGAACACCGCAGGAATCGCTTCGTCGCCATGCACGTCCATCGCGAAGTCCACGCCGGTTTCATCCATCGCGTTGCGGACCAGCAGCACTTCCGGGCTGCGTTCCATAGACGGGTCATGCCATTCGCGGTTGAGGTTCACCCCCACCGCATTGGTGCGCAGATGGCCCCGGCGGCTGCCATCGGGGTTCATATTGGGGACGAGGTGGATGGTCGCCTTCTGGCGCAGCAGCCGGGCAACGGCATCCTCTTCGTCGGTCAGACGCTCCAGCGCGCCTTCCATCCACCATTGCGCCATCGATTCGCCGGGATGCTGGCGGGCATAGAGCCACACCTGCTTGGGACCATCGCCGATGGTCAAAAGGTCGATCGGCTGACCATCCAGCGTCAGCCCCAATTCGCGATGCGCGACACCCGGCTGGCAGGCGGCAAAGGCGATCAGGTCATGGTGCCGCTCCATCGAATAAGGCGCGAAATAGGCGACCCACACGACATTGGCATCGCTCGCCAGCCGGATGGTCAACGTGCCATCGGCATAGCTGGTGTCGGCCTGGGTCCAGATTTCTCGGTCCTCGCTCACCCGCGCCTTATAATCGACCCAGCCATCGGGATAGGCCGACCCGCCACAATTGACGATCGCCAGTTCCACCTCTTGCCCCGCTGCCCCGGCAACCCGGAAGTGGAACCATTGATAGAAGTCGCTCTGATGATCCGTCACGATCGCCAGCTCGGCGCGCGCGCCGCTTGGCGTATCGGTGATGGAGAGGGTGCGAATATTGCCGCTGTCAAAGCCGCTGGAAATGGAAATGGTCATTTGACGGTTATAGTCCGGCCCGATTCGCCCGGATAGCCCCCGATCAAGGCACCGGCGAGCTTTTGTGCGGCAATGCCCGGCTGCGCGGCGGGCGTGCCCTGCTTCGCTTCGGTATAGGCGCGGCCCTCCCAGATGGTCGCCGAATCGGACCGGCGACGCAGTTGCACATGCAATTGCGTGGTCACGATATCCTTGGGCTTGCCCGACAAGTTGATGCCGACACCCAGGCCCATGCCCGAAAAGCCGCCGCTGCCGATGCCGCCGCCCATGCCGACGGTGACGGGGCGATCATTGCGCGCCTGGCCTGAGGGGCGGAAGCTGCGCTGGAAGCTGACCAGCGCAACATAGTCACTGGTCGCGCCCGGCGCGACGCTGGTGAAGCCTACCCGCTGCCATTCCTGCGCGACGGCGGCGGCATAGGTGCGGAATTCCAGGCTGATGTCAGGATTGCCGGGCATTTCCTCCACCGCGACCGTGCCCGTCCGGGCGGGATTACCGACATGGAAGCGCGTCACTTCCACCTGTGGCACGGCGGTTGCGCACGCGGCCAGCGGCAGGGCAAGGCAGGCGGCAAGAATCAGGCGCTTCGACATCGATTTCACTCCAACGTGGCTCTCCACCGATAAACGGCGCGACCAGCTATATTCCCTCCAACGCGCAAAGCCATGAAGTTGCTGCATGACCGATGAACAACGGCAAAAGAGCGCCCGCCGCCCTTGACTTTGGCCCGCCCCACCCATAGGGGCAGCGCTTCGATTTTCCATCACAGTCAGATTCACCAAGGGCCGATGCCATGAAGATCCGCAACTCGCTCAAGTCGCTCAAGGACCGCCACCGGGACAACCGCGTGATCCGTCGTCGCGGCCGCACCTACGTCATCAACAAGACCAACCGCCGCTTCAAAGCCCGCCAGGGCTAAGCATAGCGGTCAGGATGGTGCCGTTTCCGGCGCTGTCCTAAGCCATCGGACTAACCAGTCCTTTCAGAGCGCCCGATCGAGCATGATCGGGCGCTCGATGCGTTTGCGCGCGGGGTTGGGGCAATGCGTGGCGTTTGTCCCGCATCTTAGCCGGAGCGCTTCGCATAACGCACCAACCCATCCCCGTTCGGGCTGAGCCTGTCGAAGCCCCTTTCTTCTCTCAAGAAAAAGAAGGCCCTTCGACAAGCTCAGGGCGAACGGAAAAGGGTGATGTTCGCTACGCTTGCGCGGGTGTTGGTGCCCAGGTGCAAATCCCTCTCCCTTGAGGGAGAGGGTTGCGAAGACTTGGCAGCTTGCTGCCTAGTCGTAGCTGGGTGAGGGTGTAGCGCGCTTATAGCTCATTCCCGCCCCTTCAATTCATCGCCCTGCACCGCCGCGACGTGCAGCACGTTGGTCGACCCCGGCGTACCGAAGGGGACGCCCGCCAGCACCACGATCTTGCCGCCCTTTTCCGCCATACGATGCCGCAGCGCCATGCGGCGGGCCTTGCCGATCATCTCCTCGAACGTGCCGATATCCTTGGTGCGGATGGCGTACACGCCCCATGTCAGCCCCAGCTTGCGCGCGGTATCCGTGCGCGGCGTCAGGGCCAGGATCGGCGCGGAGGGCCGTTCGCGCGCAACGCGCCGCACCGTGCTGCCCGATGAGGTGAAGCAGGTGATGACGCTCGCGCCCACCACGGTAACGATATTGCCCGCCGCTTCAGCGAGCGCGTCGGCGGTAGTGGGATCGGGCTTCGTTTCGGTGAAGTGCAGCCGCGCCAGATAGCCCGGATCGCGCTCGACGCTGTTGGCGATGCTGTCCATCATCGCGACCGCCTCGACCGGCCAGTCACCCGCCGCCGTTTCCGCCGACAACATGATCGCGTCGGCCCCGTCATAGACCGCCGTCGCCACGTCCGACACTTCGGCGCGAGTCGGGGATGGCGACTTGATCATCGATTCGAGCATCTGCGTCGCAACCACCACCGGACGGCCCAGTCGCCGCGCGGTCGCCACGATCTGCTTCTGCAGCGGTGGCACCGATTCGGGGGGGAGTTCGACGCCCAGATCGCCGCGCGCGACCATCACGCCATCGGCCATCTCGACGATTTCCTCCAGCCGCTGCACGGCGGATGGCTTTTCGATCTTGGCCATCAGCGATCCATGCCCGCCCATCAGCTTGCGCGCCTCGGCCAGATCTTCCGGCCTCTGCACGAAGCTGAGCGCGATCCAGTCGCACCCCTGCTCGATCGCGAAGCTGAGGTCACGCCGGTCCTTTTCGGTCAGCGCGGGCACCGGCACCACCACGTCGGGCACGTTCACGCCCTTGCGGTTGGACAGCGTACCGCCGACCTCGACGATCGTGTCGATACGGTCGTCGCTGATCGCCTGTACCCGCAGCACCATCTTGCCATCGTCCAGCAGCAGCCGGGTGCCCGGCACCAGCGCGGCATAGATTTCGGGATGGGGCAGGTTCACGCGGCGGGCGTCACCCGGCGTTTCGTCGCGATCGAGGATGAAGGGCGCGCCCTTCTCCAGGATTGCCAGGCCCTTTTCGAACGTGCCGACGCGCAGTTTCGGCCCCTGCAAGTCGCCCAATATGGTGGTCGGCCGATGAAATTCATTTTCCAGTTCGCGGATGATGGCGATCCGCGCGGCATGGTCCTCATGCGCGCCATGGCTCATATTGATGCGAAAGGCGTCGGCACCCGCGATGAACAGCGCGCGGATCATCTCCGCACTGTCGCTCGCAGGACCAAGCGTCGCAAGAATACGGACCTTGCGCGAGCGGGGCGGTAACTTCGTCATGTGTTCTCCTGGCCGTCATATGCGCTCCGCACTTGCCGGAGCGTCGTTATGGGGTATCCGTGCTGCACGACAGGATGATGTAGATCAGCGAAAGGGTTTCACGCCGATGAACGACACCATAGTCACAGATGAAGTTGCTGCAACCGCCTTCCGCCGCTTGGTGGCGCATTTGCAGCACCGCACCGACGTGCAGAATATCGACCTGATGGGGCTGGCCGGCTTTTGCCGCAATTGCCTCGCTGACTGGATCGCGGAAGCGGACGGCACGCTGACGCGGGATGAAGCCCGCGAAATCATCCACGGCATGCCCTTTGCCCAGTGGAAGGCGCAGCATCAGGGCGAGGCGACCCCGGAACAGATCGCCCGGATGAAAGAGAGTGTGGCGAAGAACGCCGACACTCACTAGGACGCCCCCCAACCGATTCACATTCCATATGGAGACATCATCCCATGACCGAACCCAACGTCGCCGCCGACCAGCTACGCCTCTTGATCGAGCGCATCGAACGGCTGGAAGAAGAAAAGAAGGGCATCGGCGACGACATCAAGGACGTCTATCTGGAAGCCAAGGCGACCGGCTACGACCCCAAGATCATGCGCCAGATCGTCCGCCTGCGGAAGATGCAGCCGCATGACCGGCAGGAAATGGAAGCCATCCTCCAGACCTATTTGTCCGCGCTGGGCATGGAGTAAGACTCCGCCTCCGTTCGTCCTGCGCTTGTCGAAAGGTTCCTCTGAGCGTAGCGAAGTGCCTTCACTGCGTTCAGGCCAAGGCTTCGACAGCCTCAGCCCGAACGGGATCTGAGGGAGAGCGAAATGTCCGAGATCATCGTCAGCACCACCAGCCGCCTGGAAGGGCGACCGGCCAAGGAATATCTGGGCATCGTCACCGGCGAGGTGATCGTGGGGGCTAATCTGTTCCGCGACCTGTTCGCCAGCGTGCGCGACATCGTCGGTGGCCGGTCGGGCGCTTATGAGGATGTGCTGCAACGCGCGCGCGAGCAGGCGATCGGCGAGATGCGGATGCGCGCGGCGACGCTGGGCGCGAACGCGGTGGTCGGCGTCGATCTCGACTATGAAGTGCTTGGCGCCAACGGGTCGATGCTGATGGTATCGGCCTCCGGGACCGCGATCCTAGTGTAACATTGCGCACGGGCGCGTCGCTCGCTAGAGAGCGCGCTCGTGTTTCACCAGAAAATGTCAGGAGAAGGCCGTGGCCGGCCATTCCAAATTCAAGAACATCATGCATCGCAAGGGCGCGCAGGACAAGAAGCGCTCCTCGATGTTCTCTAAGCTCAGCCGCGAAATCACCGTCGCGGCGAAGATGGGCATGCCCGATGTGGACATGAACCCGCGCCTGCGCCTGGCGGTCAACGCCGCCAAGGCCCAGTCCATGCCCAAGGACAATATCCAGCGCGCGATCGACAAGGCGATCGGCGGCGACACCGACAATTATGAAGAAGTCCGCTATGAGGGCTATGGCCCCGGCGGCGTCGCCATCATCGTCGAAGCGCTGACCGACAATCGCAATCGCACCGCGACCAATGTTCGCACCGCCTTCTCGAAGAATGGCGGCAATCTGGGCGCGTCGGGCGCGGTCAGCCATGGGTTCGACCGCGTCGGCCTGATCACCTATCCCGCCAGCGCGGGCGATGCCGAGACGATCTTCGAAGCGGCGCTCGAAGCCGGCGCGGAGGATGTTTCGTCCAACGAGGACGAGCATGAAATCTGGACCGCGATGGACGCGCTCCATGAAGTGTCCAAGGCGCTGGAAGCCAAGCTCGGCGAAGCGGAAGGCGCAAAACTCGCCTGGCGTCCGCAGACCACCACCGAAGTCGACGAAGCCAATGCCGCGACCTTGCTTAAGCTGGTCGATACGCTGGAAGATGATGACGACGTCCAGACCGTGTGGGGCAATTATGAAGTGTCCGATGCGGTGATGGAGAAATTGGGTTGATCCAATAAGCTACGCCCCTGCGAGGGGGCGTTGCGAAATATTGGCAACCCCATAGTTCATCGTCATTCCCGCGAAGGCGGGAACCCATCTCCCACCTTATCGGCTTGATCTGAAGGTTCGGAGATGGATCCCCGCCTGCGCGGGGATGACGGAATTTTGGGAATGGGGCGAGTTCGCGACATTCTCCTCAAAGATGAGGGGCTGGATTTGCCGTCATGATTCTCCTCGGCCTCGACCCCGGATTGGGCACGACCGGCTGGGGCTTGATCGCCGCGGACGGCAACCGGCTCACCCATCTCGCCAATGGCCAGATCAAGACCGACAGCGCGATGCCCCTGGCGACGCGCCTGCTGGCGATCGACCTTGCGCTCACGGACCTGATCCTCGAACATCGGCCCGATGGCGCGGCGGTCGAAGAGGTGTTCGTCAACGTCAATCCGCAGTCCACGCTCAAACTGGGGCAGGCGCGCGGCGTCATCCTGCTCGGCGCGGCGCGGTCGGGTATGGAAGTGGGCGAATATGCCGCTAGGCTCGTCAAAAAATCGGTCGTCGGCGTCGGCAACGCATCGAAGGATCAGGTCCATGCGATGGTATCGCGGCTGCTGCCCGGCGTGAAGATCGCCGGGCCGGACGCCGCCGACGCGCTCGCGGTCGCGATCACCCACGCCCATCACCTTGCCAGCGCGCGGCGCATCCCGACCAAGTGACAGGGGCGGCCTGAACCGCCCCCTGCCGTCTCATACCAATATCCAACGGGGACGACCCATAGACACGGTCAGTTCTCCCGACGCTTGCCCGCCTTATTGCCAGTCGAACGTCAGCGGCGCTTCGCGAAAGGCGAAGCGGTCGAGATGATCGGCGACCACCTGCTTGAAGCGCTCGACATCGGCGTCGGCCTTGGGCTCGATCGTCACCACCAGCGCCTCCGGCTCGGCCTTCATGCGGATCGGTCCCATCGGGAAGGGGATGACGCCCTGCTCGGCGTCGAACGTCACGTCGAACTTGTGGCTCCAATGTTTGCAGAGCTGTTGCAGGTAGCGGCTGGCATTGGGAGTCGGAACTTTTGCTGTCAGGGTCATGTCAGAGCCTTTCGATCTTGGTGGCGGCTTCGTCGATCAGGGACGCGACATCGAACATGGTCTGCTTGTCCGCCCCTTCCTTCTCCAGCCGTTGGTGGATGGCCATGCGCAGATTATGCAGCGCCCTGCGGACCGGCGCGCCATCGGTGCGTTCGGCCTTCTGCGCCAGCGATGCGATCCGATCCATGACCAGCGTCAAGGCGTCGCCATTGTCGGCCAGATAAGCGGTGCCTTCGTCGGTAATGGCGAACAGCTTGCGGCTGCCCTGCCCCGGCTGTTCGGCGATCAGGTCCATGTCGGCCAGCAGCGTCAGCGTGGGGTAGACGACGCCGGGGCTGGGCGCATAGACCTCGCCCGACAGGCTCTGAATCTCGCGGATCAGGTCATAGCCGTGGCGCGGCGTATCGGCGATCAGCTTGAGCAGGATCAGCTTGAGCGCGTCATTGTCGAACAGGCGCCGCCGTCCGCCGCCCCGCCCGCCGCCACCGGGCGCGCCATCGCCAAAGGGACCGCCGCGGCCCCGGCCGAAGCCGCGCCCTTCTGCGCCATCCGGGCTGAGAAAGCGGCCATGGCCGTGGTGAGCGCGACCATGGCCGCCATGTGTGTGGTGGAAGTGCATTGCATGTCTTTCAGTCTGTTTCATGATGCACTGAGATATATCTTAAAAATCGCCATCGTCAAGAGTTGCGATATATCTTATTTGCATCTCATAACTTTTGTCAGGGCGTCAGCACGTAAAAGCGCCGCGCGCCATAGACGGACCGGAAGATCGGATCGATCACCGTCATCGCGCTATAACCCGTCCGCTCGAACAGCGTGATCATCGAATCTTCGCTGTGCCAGAAGGAGGTGGGGTTACCGATCGACGCCATCGGATTATCGCCTTCGGGGAAATCCACCCCCTGATAACCGTCCCGCTCGATCAGCCGATGCCAGTCCTGCGGCGTATCCGCCACCATCTCCGGCACATGGACCTGCGTTTCGACGATCACCGGCGCGCCATAACAACAGCGCCGGAGCAGGCTTTCCTGATCGCCCAGTTCCAGATGATAGAGCAGGCCCAGCATCGCCACCACGCCATGCCCGCGCGGATCATAGTCGCGCATATCGGCCTGCACGAAGCGGATCGATCCTAGATCGTCGGGCAGGCGCTCGGTCCGGCCATCGACCGCCGTGACCGCATAGCCCAATTTCGTCGCCCAGACGCTGAACTTGCAATGCCCAGCGCCCAGATCGACCAGGGTTCGCTCTTCCGGCGCGACGACATGTTTGAGGATATGGACGAAGGTTGCGATCCGGTGGATGGCGATCTCGTCGCTCGGCACGGGAATGGTCAGCCGATCGACCCGGATCGCCGTGCCATCGGTCGCCCCGGCACCCTGCCCGTCCCCACTCATGCCATGCTCCTCCCGCATCTCGCCGTCCCGACCGATGCTGCCAGTCCAGCGCCCGAACGGGAAGAGCCGTCATAGAAAAAGCCCGTCCGACGCGGGTCGAACGGGCTTTTTCAGGCAGCAGTCTCAGAAAGCCGTGTTTAGTCGGGCGCCTTCGCCACGCTGACCAGCGCCGGGCGCAGCAGCCGGTCCTTGATCATATAGCCCGCCTGCATTTCGATCAGGATCGTGCCCGGCGCAGCATCGGCGGACGGGGTTTCCATCATCGCCTGATGCTTGTTGGGGTCGAGCGGCTGGCCCACCGACTCGATCTTGCTGATGCCGTTGCGGCCGAACACCGCTTCCAGTTCGCGGCCAGTGGCTTCCAGGCCCGCGACCAACCCCTTGAACTTGTCGTCTTCACGCAATTCCACAGGGATTGCCGCCAGCGCGCGGGACAGATTGTCGGCCACCGACAGGATATCACGGGCGAAAGCGGTCGACGCATAGGCGCGCGTATCCGCCAATTCCTTTTCCAGCCGCCGCCGCACATTCTGCGTATCGGCATGGGCGTAGAGAATATCCTGCTTGGCGGTGGCGAGTTCCGCTTCCAGCGCGGCGATGCGCTCCCCCTGGTCATCGGCCACGGGCGCATCCTCCTCCGGCAATTGATCCACGACTTCGGTATTTTCGACGTTCAAATTGTCTTCGCTCATCTCATCAATCTCGACAGCGTTTGTGCAGTGAAATCCACCATGGGGATCACGCGGGCATAGTTCAAGCGCGTGGGGCCGATCACGCCGACCACGCCGACCACCCGGCCGTCCGCGCCACGATAGGGCGCGGCTATGACCGAAGAACCCGACAGGGAAAAGAGCTTGTTTTCCGATCCGATGAAGATTTTGGTCGCGCTGCCCGCCAGCGCGCTCTCCAACAGGCGCGAAATTTCCTGCTTCCCTTCCAACTGCTCCAGCAATTGCCGCACCCGTTCGAGGTCGGCGGCCGTGCCATCATCGATCAGATGCGCCTGCCCCCGCACGATCAGCACGGGCCGGTCATCGGCATCATGCGACCAGATGGCGATGCCGCGTTCCACCAGCTCGCGCGCCGCGCCATCCAGCGCGCTGCGTTCGCTCTCCAACTCGCGCGCCAGCATGTCGCCCGCCTGCCGCAACGTCATGCCGGCAAAGCGCGCCGACATGAAATTGGCCGCTTCGTTGAGCATCGACGGGGTGACGGCGGGCGGCAGGTCCAGCACGCGATTTTCCACCGACCCGTCCTGCCCGACCAGCACGGCCAGCGCCTGCCGATCGTTCAAGGGCACGAAACCGAACTGGCGCAGCACCGGCTCGCGTCGCGGCACCATCACGATGCCTGCGCAGGCCGACAGGCCCGACAGTGCCGCCGTCGCCGCCGACAGGGCTTCCTCGATCGGCCCGCTTTCGGCGAGGCCCGCTTCGATCGCGCGCCGCTCCTCCGCCGATGGCTCGGCCGCCTGCATCATCCCGTCGACGAACAGCCGCAGCCCCGTTTCGGTCGGCATCCGCCCGGCCGACGCATGGGGCGCGGCGAGCAGGCCCAATTCCTCCAGATCCTGCATCACGTTGCGGATCGACGCAGGCGACAGGTTAAGCGTCGCCAGCTTGCTGATGGTGCGCGATCCCACCGGCAGGCCGGTACCCAGATAGCCTTCCACCACCAGGCGAAAAACGTCCCGCGCGCGGTCGTTCAGTTCGGATATGGGCGTCGTCAGCGTCATCGCGCGAATGTAGGATGGATTGCGGGCAGGCTCAACGCTTGCGCCGTGCCAAGAGGATCAGCACGACGCCAAACGCCGCGAGCAACGCGCCACGCCACATCCATGGCCTCTGATCGAGCATGAAACTGGATTGCGGCCAGTGGATAAGCCCCGCCCCCTGCCCGACCCAGAGCAGCCCCATCACCACGAGAAGGACACCCACAATCTGTAAAAGAACGCGCATCATCCATTCCTACCGGGCAGGCTTGGGTTTGATCATGCGTTCGACGTCCAGCATTTTGGGGATCGCCGCGATCGCGGTGCGCAACTTGCCATAACGGGCATCCATGCACCCAGACTGGAACTCCAGCCGGGTCGGCTTGCCATCCTTGCGGCTCCATTCGATCTTGTAACCGGGCATATCCGTTGCAAAGCGGGTGCAATTTTCGCCATTGCCGATGCGCTTGTCCGTCCCCGTCTGCGGCCGGTAGGGCGCAAGCGAGGCGCGCAGCCGCCGATATTGCGCCGGGCTGACGGTGAAGCGCGTCGGCCCCGGCACGGCGGTAAACTTCTCCGGCTCCAATATGCCCGACCCATCGGGCGTCACCCGCAAGCTATAGGACGGGCACGCGCCAAAACAGCGCCCGGCGGTAAAGCGGATCGTCTCGCCCGCCGCCATAGGCGTCTCCAGTTCGTTATCCGCCGTAGCGCATCCCGCCAGCAGCAGCGCACTCGCCGCCATCATCATTCGCATCGTCATAGCCTCTCATACCCACTTATTGTCGTCATGACACTGGCAACACACGCCGCCGGGCGCTAAGCGCCGTCACCATATCGTTTTGGAGAAATATTATGCGTCCTTCCGGCCGCGCGCCCGACCAGATGCGCGACATCACCATGGAGCCAGGCTTCACCATCCATGCCGAGGGTAGCTGTCTGATCAGCTTCGGCGACACGCGCGTGCTATGCACCGCCTCGGTCGAAGAGAAGGTGCCGCCCTTCCTGCGCGGCAAGGGGTCGGGCTGGGTCACCGCCGAATATGGCATGCTGCCCCGCGCCACCCACACGCGCGGCAGCCGCGAAGCCGCCAAGGGCAAGCAGTCGGGCCGTACCCAGGAAATTCAGCGCCTCATCGGCCGCTCGCTGCGCACAGTCGTGGACATGAAGAAGCTGGGCGAACGCCAGATCGTGATCGATTGCGACGTGATCCAGGCCGATGGCGGCACCCGCACGGCGGCGATTTCCGGTAGCTGGGTCGCGCTGCGCATCGCGGTGGACAAGCTGATGGCGTCGGGCGCGCTCAAGGAAGACCCGATCATCCAGAAGGTCGCGGCGATCAGCTGCGGCATCTACAATGGCACCCCCGTCCTCGACCTCGATTATGCCGAGGACAGCAATGCCGAAACCGACGCCAACCTCATCCTGACGGGCGACGGAAAATTCGCCGAAGTGCAGGCGACCGCCGAGGGTGCCGCCTATGACGAGGAAGAACTGCTCCGCCTCCTGCGCCTCGCACGCATCGGCTGCGCCAAGATCTTCGCCGCGCAGGATGTCGCCACGGGGCGGTAACACTGCCTCCTCTCCCCGTTCGGGCTGAGCCTGTCGAAGCCCCGTCTTTTCTTCTTGAAAAGGAAGGGCGGCCCTTCGACAAGCTCAGGGCGAACGGGATTTTGGTTCAGCACGAGGAATCGGATCATGACCGACCAATTCGGACAGGAACAGGCAATCCGCAAGCTCGCCCCCGGCAAGCTGGTGATCGCCAGCCATAATGCGGGCAAGGTGCGCGAAATCGCCGCTTTGCTTGGCCCCTATGGGATTGAACCGATCTCGGCCGCATCGCTCGACCTGCCCGAACCGGAGGAAACCGGCACCACCTTCATCGCCAATGCGGAATTGAAGGCGATGCAGGCCGCCGACCTGTCCGGCCTGCCCGCGCTGGCCGACGATAGCGGCCTGTGCGTCGAGGCGCTGGGCGGCGATCCCGGCCTCTTCTCCGCGCGTTGGGCGGGCGAGTCCAAGGACTTCACGCTCGCCATGCAGAAAGTGTGGGACGGGATCGAAGCCAAGGGGCCGGATGCGGGCCATGACGCCCATTTCATCTGCGCCCTCGCCCTCGCCTGGCCCGACGGCCATATCCAGGCATTCGAAGGTCGGGTCGACGGCACGCTGGTCTGGCCCCCGCGCGGGGACCAGGGCTTTGGCTATGACGCCATGTTCGTGCCGCTCGGCCATGACATCAGCTTCGGCGAAATGGACCCCGACGCCAAACACGCCATGAGCCACCGCGCCGACGCGTTCCGGCAACTGGTGGCGGCGACATTCTGATCCGCGCCCGCGTTACGGCGCGGGCACGGCTTTCAGCGTCGCCTGACCGATGTGCCAGCGCAACTGGCCAGGCGATGCCCCCTCCACATCATTGACCCGCCGCACGACATAATCGCCAGCAAATCGTTGGACAGTGCCGTTCTGCAACTGCGAATCCACCGTCACCGGCACCGTCTGATAGATCGACCCAGCGCCAGCGCTACCCGGCTCCACCTTGCCGATCGTCACCCGCGTCGACCGGGTATTGGCAAAGCCCGCCTGAAAACCCTGCAAGGTCTGGTTCGGCGCGCCATCATCCCCCCATTGCGCCCAGGCCGTGCCATAATCCCTGGCGTTGATCGCGGCATAATAGCGCTGCACGACGGCGATCGCCGCCGCCACGCTCTTGGGCGCGGGGTCGCATCCCGGCATCGGGTCGCCCTTCCCGTCGAACAGGGCGCAACTGCGCGCAATCTCATTCTCGATCAGCGCGCAGCTATTGGCCGCATTGCATGGTGGATGGGTTGCTGGCGACACATTGCGGCACAGCTTGACGCGCTCGGCGGCTGCCGTAGCTCCAATGTCCGCCGCGCAGGACAAGGGCTGCGGCGCGGCGGCCGCCGTGGCGACATTAACCGGAGCAGCGGTTTGCGGCGGCGCGTCCACGTCGGGGCTCGCAACCAAAGGCGCTGCTGCATCATTGCGGCTTTCTGCGACATCGGGTTGCTTGGGCGCACCACAGGCGGCCAAGCCGATCAGCGCACAAACGGAAGTCGCCCAAGCCAGCTTAGGGTAGCGCATACTGTCGTCTCCTGCAGCGGTACTGATCCCGCTCAATGCGCCGTCCCGCTAAAAATATCCATGCGCGCGTCGGTGCCCTGCCTGTAGCCCCGCCCGCCAAAAGGCTCTACGACGCCATTCCAATGTCCCCCATTACTTCCACCCCCGACCCGCAAGCGCTCTATATACATTGGCCCTTCTGCGTGTCGAAATGCCCCTATTGCGACTTCAACAGCCATGTTCGCGACGGCGTGGACATCGACGCCTGGCGCAGCGCGCTACTCGCCGACATGGCCTATGAGGCGTCGTTGACCGGCGGCCGTCCGCTCTCGTCGATCTTCTTCGGCGGCGGCACGCCTTCGCTGATGCCGCCCGCTTTGGTCGAAACACTCATCGCCGCCGCGCAGGATCATTGGGGTTTCACCCCCGATATCGAGATCACGCTGGAGGCCAATCCCAATTCGGTCGAGGCCGCGCGCTTTGCCGACCTGGCCGCCGCCGGGATCAACCGCGTCTCGCTAGGCCTGCAAGCGCTGGAGGATGAAGCGCTGCATTTCCTCGGCCGCGCGCATGATGTGGCCGAAGGGCTGGCCGCGCTCGCCACCGCGCAATCGGTGTTCGACCGGGTCAGTTTCGACCTCATCTACGCCCGCCCCGGTCAGAGCGAGGCCGACTGGCAGGCCGAACTCGCCCGCGCGCTGGCGTTCGGCACCGGGCACTTGTCGCTCTATCAGCTCACCATAGAGCCCGGCACCCGCTTCGCCACGCTCGTCGCGCAGGGCAAGCTGACCCCCGCCGATCCCGATCATGGCGCGACCCTCTATGAACTGACGCAGGCGATGACGGCGGCGGCGGGCATCCCCGCCTATGAGATCAGCAACCACGCCCGCGCCGGGCAGCAGAGCCGCCACAATCTCGTCTACTGGCGCTATGGCGACTATATCGGCATCGGCCCCGGCGCGCATGGACGGCGCGGCGGCATGGCGACGCAACGCCATCGCAAGCCCGAAAACTGGATCGGCGCGGTCGCGCGCAACGGCCATGGCAGCCAGAGCGAGGACGGGCTGGAGGGCGAAGACCGCGCCCGCGAAGCGCTGTTGATGGGCCTGCGCCTGCATGAAGGCGTGGATCTGGCCCGCATCGCGGCGCAATCGGGCGTGGCCCTATCGCGGCTGGTGGATGACCGCGCCATCGCGCAACTGACCGAGATCGACCTTCTCCGCCACCACGACACCCACCTGCAAGTCACCCCCGCAGGCCTGCTCCTGCTCGACGCGATCCTGCCGCAAGTGGTCGCGATTTAGAAACGGGACTGCCCCGCACCCCGTTCGTTTCGAGCGAAGTCGAGAAACCTGTGCGTGCCGTTTCTCGACTTCGCTCGAAACGAACGGGAGTCCCCTTACGGCTGCTCGGTCGGCGCAACCTTGGGCGCGGGCACCACATCCTTGCTCGTCATCGCAACGGCGGGCGGGCCTTTCTGGATCGCGGCGGCGAGCTTGTCGACGGGCGCGCACGCGCCCTTGCACAGCCCCTGCGCCTGCGTCAGCACTTCCTTGGCCCGCGCCACAGCGCCCTTTTCCACCATCGCCTCGCCCTGCCCTGCCAGCGCGACGACATCGGTCGGATCAAGCAATAGCGCTTCGCGATACAGACGGATCGCCTTGCCCTGCAAACCCTGCGCCCGCGCGACGGCGGCGAGTTCGACATAGGCGGCACGATTGCGCGGGTCGATCGCCAACGCGCTTTCCAGCGCATCGGTCGCGCCCTGCAAATTGCCCGCCTGGCGCGCGGTCTCGCCCGCTTTCTGCCATTCGACCGACGCCGGGCTGATCTGGCTGTCGGGGCGCTGGCTCAGGCCCATGCTCGACACGGTGGTCAGGACGAGCGCGAGGGCGATCGAGGCGGGGGTAAAACGCATGAGTATCTCCAGCCATGTTTCAGGCGCTGATTCAGGCACAGATTTTGACCAAGTCTCGCGATTTTGCGGGCGCTTGTCCATGGGCTGTTTTACGCGGCCGTCCGCCGCAGCCGGGCGAAGAAAAAGCCGTCCGTGCCGTCATGCCCCGGCGTCAGCAGCCAGCCCGCGCCATGCGCCCGGCCCAGCGGCAAGTCTATCGCTTCGGGCGTCCACCCGGCATGTCGGTGCAGGAAGGCGTCCACCTGGGCTTTCCCCTCACGATCGGTCAATGCGCAGGTGGCATAGACCAGCGCGCCCCCTGGTGCCAGCAAGGGCGCGGCGAAATCGAGGATGCGGGCCTGTTCCGCGACCAGCCGATCGAGCCGCGCCGCCGTCAACCGCCAGCGCGCTTCGGGATTGCGCCGCCAGGTGCCTGTGCCCGAACAGGGCGCATCGACCAGCACGACATCGGCTTTCCCGTTCAGGCTTCCGAGGCCCCGCGCCTCATGGCTCTGGTCCAGCAACAATGTCTCGATGAAGGTTGCCCCGGCCCGCTGCGCGCGCGGCCCCAGCCTTGCCAGCCGCGAGCGGATCGTGTCGGCGGCGATCAGCATCCCCTGCCCCGCCATCGCCGCGGCCAGCGCCAGCGTCTTGCCCCCCGCCCCGGCGCACATGTCCACGACCGTCATGCCGGGCTGCGCGCCGCAGGCCAGCGCGATCGCCTGGCTGCCAGCATCCTGAACTTCAACCAGGCCGTCCTTCCACGCCGCGTCCTTTTCGACTGGATAGCCTTCGGGCAGGCGCAACGCATCGGGCAGTGCCGCGATCGGCGCAGCGTCGGGGAACAAGGGCGCGACCGCCTCCGGAGCAGCCTTCATCCGATTGACTCGCAAGTCCACCGGCGCGCGGCCCAGCAAAGCGTCCTGCTCGACCGGCGCAGCGATCAGCGGCACCAGCCAATGTGGCACGCTTCCGGCTACCGCGCCGACCTCGCCCGGCTCGATCGGCAGTGGCGCGTGGGGCGATCCGTCGAACAAAGCGGCCAGCTCCGGCTGCTCATCCGCCAGCCCGATCATCGCCTCGCGACCCGTCTCCGGCCGCTCGCCCGCGCGGCGGATCGCGTCATAGACATGGTCGCGCACCGCCCGCCGGTCCCGCGACCCGGCATAGCGCCGCTCCTTGAAATAGCGCGCGATCAACGTATCCGCCGCCGGCCCCCCATCGCGCGCCGACGCAATGATGGCGTCGAGCAGATCGATCGCGGCCTGGATACGAGCAGAGGGGGTCATCAATACCTTCTCCCCTCCCTTTCAAGGGAGGGGTCGGGGGTGGGTGGCGAGCGTAGCGAGCCTAGCGCCCTGCCGATCGGGCCGAAGCGCCGCGGCGCGGCGCACCCACCCCTAACCCCTCCCTTAAAAGGGAGGGGGATTAAAACGCTTACCGCGTCGGATAATTGGGCGCTTCCCGCGTGATCGTCACATCATGGACATGGCTTTCGGACAGCCCGGCATTGGTGATCTGCACGAAGCGTGCGCGCTCCTGCAAATCCTTGATCGTCGCGCTGCCGGTATAGCCCATCGCCGCCTTCACGCCGCCGACCAGCTGGTGGATGACGTCCTTGGCTGGTCCCTTGAACGGCACCTGGCCTTCAATCCCTTCGGGCACCAGCTTCATCTGGTCCTTGATATCCGCCTGGAAATAGCGGTCGGCCGACCCGCGCGCCATCGCGCCGACGCTGCCCATGCCGCGATAGCTCTTATAAGCGCGGCCCTGATAGAGGAAGGTTTCGCCTGGCGCTTCGGCCGTGCCCGCCAGCAGCGATCCGACCATGACGCAACCCGCGCCCGCCGCCAGCGCCTTGGCGAGGTCGCCACTGGTGCGCAGCCCGCCATCGGCGATCACCGGCACGCCCTGCTTGGCGGCTTCCTCGGCCGAATCCATGACAGCGGTCAATTGCGGCACGCCCACGCCCGCGACGACGCGCGTGGTGCAGATCGACCCCGGCCCGATGCCGACCTTCACGCAATCCGCGCCCGCGCCGATCAGCGCCTTGGTCGCTTCGGCGGTGGCGACATTGCCCGCGACCACCTGGACATTGTTGGATAGGCGCTTGACCGCTTCGACCGCCGCCGACACCTGCTTGCTATGGCCATGGGCCGTGTCGATGACGATCAGGTCGCATTCCGCGTCGATCAGCGCGCGGCTGCGCTCCAGCCCCTTTTCGCCGACCGTGGTCGCCGCCGCGACGCGCAAGCGGCCGGTGCCGTCCTTGGTCGCCTGCGGATAGGTGACCGCCTTTTCGATATCCTTGACGGTGATCAGGCCGACGCAATGATAGGCCTCGTCCACCACCAGCAATTTTTCGATCCGGCGCTGGTGCAACAGCCGCTGCGCCTCTTCCTGCCCCACGCCGACCTTGACTGTCGCCAGATTATCCTTGGTCATCAATTCGCTGACTGGCTGGGCCGGGTTCTCGGCAAAGCGCGTGTCGCGGTGCGTCAATATGCCGACCAGCTTGCCGCTCGCTTCGACCACCGGAATGCCGCTGATCCGGTGCCGCTTCATCAGCATTTGCGCGTCCGCCAGCGTGGCGTTGGGCAGGATGGTGATGGGGTTGACGACCATGCCGCTTTCGAACCGCTTGACCGCGCGCACCGCGTCCGCCTGCTCCTCGACCGACAGGTTGCGATGCAGCACGCCGATGCCACCCAGCTGCGCCATGACGATCGCCATGTCCGCTTCGGTCACCGTATCCATCGCCGACGACAGGATCGGAATGTTCAGCTTGATCGCCTTGGTGACGAACGTGCTGGTGTCCGCCTGGCTTGGCAGCACATCGGATTCGCCGGGCTGCAACAGCACGTCGTCGAAGGTGAGGCCGAGGCGGATTTCCATGGAACAAGCCACTTTCTGCTGCGGGGTCTGCAGCAGACCCCAGGGGTTTTGTGGCGGCCCATGTAACCACTCCGCCCCGATACGGCCAGTCCCTTTGCGGGATTTATTGCGGGGCGGTGGGGTGGCTTGTGAGAGGGGTTTGGGGAGGACGGGAGGGGGCGGGTCGCGGACCGTCGGTAGCGGCCCATAGTCCTGCGACAGCGGGCACATATCCTAGCCGTCATGCCAACGCAGGCTGGCATCTCAGGCGGAGGCGTGAAACAGTCGGGCTTGGCACTGGTCGCAAAGCCATCGCGCCATCTCCTGAGACCCCAGCTTTCGCTGGGGTGACGCTAAGGGTGGATGGCGGACTGTCGGCTTACGAGAGCAACATCGCATGAACCGACATCGCCCATTTTTTGGGGTCTATACGATCAAGCATATGCGGTCGCAGATATGGTTAGCGAAAGGCTGGCAGAAGCATATTTTGTTCATCGAAAGAAAGTATCAGAGCGACGATGCGACAATCTAATCGACTATGGCTCGTAGCCGTCATGGCAGTAGCCTTTGCAACGCTTGCAGGATGTCAGCGGGCTGCCGAAGTGCGCTATCGCGTAACTGTAGAGGTCGATGATCGAGGTACTAAACGGTCTGGTTCGGCGGTCTGGTCCATTGCTGTAGCCAAGGCCATCCTTCCATTAGCAAGCCCCTATAATGCTCGATTTCGAGGTGAAGCGGTTAGGGTGGTAATTCCGGGCCGTGGCTATCTTTACGCTTTAGTGGCTGCAGATTCCGGGTATCCGGAAAATATCTTTGGCGATCGACGTAGAGCACCGTTAGGCGATCGCCTGATCAAACCCCGTTTCAAAGATCGCATGGATGACATTCGTCACATAAAGACGATGGTAGGTGCCACCGGCGATTTACAATGTGTAAACCCGGCATGGATCGGCCTAAGCTGCCCAAAAATGGTCCGATTTCGCGATCAAAACGATCCTAAAACAATCGAAATTGTCGACCCATCCGATCTTACCAATAGCTTTGGCTCAGGCACCCGTTTAACGCGCGTCTATGTAGAAATTACCGACGATCCAGTGACAGAAGGTATTGAACCGACGTTACCTAGCTTTGGGCCAGAGACTGGCTTTGACAACTGGTATCGTTCTTTGCCTTTCGGAGATCCGCGCCAGATATCAAAATGTGACTTCAAAAGCTGTCGCTAGGATCCAAACCCAATCAGCATCTTAAGAGGGGATGGTTTTCCTGATTCACTGGCGCGTGGATCAGGTGGAGTAAGGCATGGCGCCCTTGGTAACGCATATGTGCGAAACGCCAGAATGCCGCCTTCATATTTCTTCACGTTGAATATGCCAGCTATATGTGTCTGCTTCTGGGCAGCGCCGCAAGCGGCATAGACGGCAACAGATGGTCGTCCATTGCCATTCGCCCATTCGTCATGCGGGGCTTGACCCGGCATCTCGCTTTTCTTCGCGCAAAAAGCGGGATGCCTGGATCAAGTCCTGGGTGACGATTAAGGCGACGTCCCCCTTCGTCATCCTCCCCTGGCAGGGGAGGTGGCTGGCCGCAGGCCAGACGGAGGGGTGTCACGCTCTCAATAAGGTGACGCCCTTACACCGCTTCCAGTGTCCCTTTGCCGGATGCATTGCGCGACCCAGCGCGGCACTGGACAAGATCGCTACAAACCCGCAGCCCTACGCGTCAGCAACGCCAGTTCGCCAAACAACGCCTCATCCACCGCCTTGAAGTTAAAACAGGTCTTCCCCTGCCGCCGCTTCGCCAATGCAGGCGACACACTCTCCGACAAGGCCGCGTCGGTATAAAGCGGCATCAGATGATAGGCGACATAGCTTTTCTTGATCGTCACCGTGCCGAACCAGCCCGGCTGCCCGGTCTTGGGATCGACGGCGGCGGTGCGCACGACCAGATCGCCCGCCTCATCCTTGCCAACCACCTGCCCCGGCGCATTGTCCAGCATGACGGCGCGCAACCGCGCATGGATGTCATCGAACGCTTCCATGATCGCCCTCCCCCAATCGACACGAAAAAGGGCGCCACCTTGCGGCAGCGCCCTTATTTTCAAACCTTCACCGCTTACGCCCCGGCAGGAGACGGATCGCCGAACGGCCCCTTGCGCTTGCGCGTCTTGGGGATGGACGATCCGGCCGCCGGAATGACCGAAGGCTTGATTGTCGTCCCGTCGTCGCGGGTGATCTCGCCCTTGTCGAGCAGCGCCTTGATCTCGTCGCCGCTCAGCGTCTCATATTCGAGCAGCGCATTGGCCAGCAGGTGCAGTTGGTCCTCATGGCCGGTCAGCAATTCCTGCGCACGGGCATAGCCCTGCTCCACCAGCCCACGAATTTCCGCGTCGATCAGCTTGGCGGTCTCGTCCGACATATGGACGCGCTGGCTCTGCGAATAGCCAAGGAACGTCTCGCCCTGCTGCTCTTCATATTGCAGCGGCCCCAGCTTGTCGGACATGCCCCATTGGGTGACCATGTCGCGCGCCAGTTTGGTGGCATATTGGATGTCGCCCGACGCGCCGCTAGACACCTTGTCATAGCCGAAGATGATTTCCTCGGCGACGCGGCCACCCATGGCGACGGCCATATTCGCGTGCATCTTGTCGCGATGATAGCTGTAGCTGTCGCGTTCGGGCAGGCGCATCACCATGCCCAGCGCACGGCCGCGCGGGATGATCGTCGCCTTGTGGATCGGGTCCGACGCTGGTTCATGCACGGCGATGATCGCATGGCCCGCCTCATGATAGGCGGTCATCTTCTTCTCATCGTCGGTCATGACCATGGAGCGGCGCTCCGCACCCATCATCACCTTGTCCTTGGCCGATTCGAACTCGGACATGGCGACCAGTCGCTTGCCCCGCCGCGCCGCCATCAGCGCCGCTTCGTTGACCAGATTGGCGAGGTCCGCGCCGGAAAAGCCCGGCGTGCCGCGCGCGATCGTGCGCGGTTCGACGTCCGGTGCCAGCGGCACCTTCTTCATATGCACGGCCAGGATCTTCTCGCGCCCTTCGATATCGGGACGGGGCACCACGACCTGACGGTCGAAGCGGCCCGGCCGCAGCAGCGCGGGGTCCAGCACGTCGGGACGGTTGGTCGCCGCGACGATGATGATTCCTTCATTGGCCTCGAAACCATCCATCTCGACCAGCAGCTGGTTCAGCGTCTGCTCGCGCTCGTCATTGCCATTGCCAAGACCCGCGCCACGATGGCGACCGACCGCGTCAATTTCATCGATGAAGACGATGCAGGGCGCGTTCTTCTTGGCCTGTTCGAACATGTCGCGCACGCGGCTTGCGCCGACGCCGACGAACATTTCGACAAAGTCCGACCCCGAAATGGTGAAGAAAGGCACGCCCGCCTCGCCCGCGATCGCGCGCGCCAGCAGCGTCTTGCCCGTGCCAGGCGAACCGACCAGCAAAGCGCCCTTGGGAATCTTGCCGCCCAGGCGGGCGAATTTGGTGGGGTCTTTGAGGAACTCGACGATTTCCTCCAATTCCTCGCGCGCTTCATCGATGCCCGCGACGTCCTGGAAGGTGACCTTGCCATGCTTCTCGGTCAGCAGCTTGGCCTTGGACTTGCCAAAGCCCATTGCGCCGCCCGCGCCGCCACCCTTCTGCATCTGACGCAGCACGAAGAAAGCGATGCCCAGGATCAGCAGGAATGGCAGCGACTGATAGACGAGGATCATCCAGAAGCTCGGCTGCGCTTCGGCTTGCCCGGAATATTTGACACCATTCTGGTCGAGCAAGCCGGTCAGCGCCGGATCGGCCACCGGCAGCGTCGCGAAGCGATCGCCATTGGCGAGCGTTCCGGTGATCTTGTCCGGCGCGATGGCGACGTCCTTGACCTGGCCTTCCTGCACCTTGGCGCGGAATTCCGAATAGGCGATCTCGCTGCCAGCGGCCCCAGTCGGCCGTTCGAACATCGACACGAACAGCAGCAGGGCGACGATCACCCCGGCCCATATCATGGCGCTCTTGATCCAGGGATTGGTCTGCGGGTCTTTCTCGTCGTTCATCTGCACTCTCTTTCACCCGCCAAGATAGGGCGCGTCCGCAAAAGCGCAAGCGCGCCCGGCGTGCGCAAATAGCGATCAGATAGGTCGCGGTCCGATAGGCGGAAATGCGCGGCGGGGCGGGGCGGGATGCAAGGTCCAGACAGCCCCCCCGCTCAACAGCCAGTCGCCCAGACTTGCGCGCCCCCCCGCCTGCGCCGCGCCGATCGCCCGGTCGATCGTGTCGCCGCGCGGCATTGCTTCCACTCCGGCGCGGGTCAGCATCAGCAACAGCAACCGCCGCAGATATTCGCGCGGTAGGTCGGTGCAATCGAGCGTCCAGCCTTCGCCCTGCGCGCGCACATGCCGCGCCGCCAGGTCAGCGACGCTCCAGTCGAGCGCTGCCTCCGCTTCCGCGAGCGCCGCCGCACTGCGCCCCGCCGCCTGCACGTCCAGCCAGTCCACATCGGCCAAAGCCGACCGCAACGCCGCCCGGTCGAAGCGCGCATCGCTGTTCGACGGATCATCGACAAAGGGCTGAGCCTCGGCGCGCGCAAAGTCCAGCAACGCTGCCTTGCGCGCGCCCAGCAACGGCCGAATCACCCGCCCCGACCGCGCCCGAACCCCGGCCAGTCCCGCAACCCCCGACCCCCGGTTGAGCCGCATCAGCATCGTTTCGAGCTGATCGTCGGCATGGTGCGCGGTCATGATCCAGTCGATGCCCTGCGCCGCTCGCCACGTCTCGATCGCGGCATAGCGCTGCGCTCGTGCCCAGCCCTGGACATTGCCGCTGACCGGCGCATCGGGTGTTACGATGGCATGGGGAATAGCCTGCGTCGCGCACCAGCCCGCGACCATCGCCGCCTCATCAGCGGACGCCGCGCGCAGCCCATGGTCCATCGTCACCGCCGCGACCTGGCCTGCAAAGGCGCGCGCCGCCAGCGCCAATAATGCCATGCTGTCCGGCCCGCCCGACACGGCGACACCGAAACGCACCCCTTGCGTCTCTCCGATGATCGCCTGCGTCGCGGCGATCAGCCCAGCCTCGTTCAGCTGCACTTCGCCCTGGTGCGGCCCTGCGCCATCATCCCACGCAGGCTCGACGACAGGCTTTCGCCATAGACCTGCTCCAATTCCGCATAGACTTTGCAGGCATCGGCCGGTTTTTTCAGCTGGATCAGCGCTTCGCCAAGATAAGCCAGGCTGTCGGCCGCGCGATCGCCGCGCGGGCGCTTCTGATAATTTTCATAGAAAGCGACCGAGGCGAGTGCGGGCTTACCATCGTCCAGATAGGCGCGGCCGAGCAGATTGGCGGCGCGGCTGGCGACCGAAGCGGTGCCATATTTGTCCACCGTCGCCTTCAACTGCCCCTGCGCTTCGGGATAGAATTTGGCGTCCCAAAGGCGGAAACCATAAGTATAGGCGTCCTGCGCCGCGTCGCCCGTATCGGGCCGCTCGATCGCCGCGACCGCCGTCTTGCGCTCTTCGCTCGCGGGCGCAGCCGCCGCCGGTTTGGGCGCGGCAGGCTTCGCCGCGACGGGTGTCGGATCAGCCGCCACCGGCGCGGACACGGCCGGCCGAACCGCGACTGGCGCTTCGGCCGGGGCCAGACGCGCGTCGGTATCCGCCTTGTAGCGGTTGAACGCCTCTTCCAATTGCTTGAGCTTGAAGCTGTTTTCCTCGACCTGCCCCGTGATCGACGAAAGCTGCGATTCCAGCGCGCCCACCCGCGCGGTCAGGTCGGAAATCGGCGAGGAAGACGGCGATCCCGGCGCTATCGTCGGCGTCGTCGGCCGGGTGATCTGCGCCTCGATCGGGGTGCCAGCGGGAAACACCTTGCGCTGCACCGCGCGCATTTCCTTTTCCAGCCGGTCGACCCGGCCTTCCACCGTTTGCGCCGACACCGGCGGCGCGAGCGCCAGCAGCAACGGCGCGCTCCACGCCATGGCAGATGTCGCGAATAGGACGTGACGCATGATGTTCCCCGACTAACTCTTACGCTTTAACCATAAGCCGTTATTCCGCGCGGTAAAGCGCGACGTGCATGGTTATTCGGGCGTCGCCGCGCCGCTGCCCGATGGTGCCGCCGGAGCGGGCGGGGCGGCAGATGGCGTTGCCGCGCTCGTACCCGCATCCTCGGCCACAGGCTGGGCGACCGGACGCGCCACACGCCGTTGCACCGTCGGCCGGGGTGCGGGCGCAGCCGTCGCAGGCGCAGCCGCTTCCGCCGTGCCCCGCGCCAGCAACGCCTCGGCGCTGATCGGCACATCGGCAATGGTGCGATCGGCCGCGCCCAGCGGTGCCACCGCCTTGCCCCCGACCGTCACGGCCAGCGCCTGGGGACGTCCGGTCAGGATCATGGGATTACGCGCGGCGGCGGGCACGGCGAAACTCTCGCCCTTCTTCATCAGCCCGTCCTTCAACCGCTCGCCCGCCTCGTCATAGATGCGCAACCACACATCATCGACCGCGGTCAGCACGACGGGTTGTGCCGCAGGGGCTACCGCAGCCCCAGCCGCCGGACGCGCCGCCGCAGGCCGGGCCTCGTCCTGCGCCAAAATCTGTTCGCTCGAAGGCGGCGTCGCCATCTGCGCGCGCCAGATCACCCATCCCACCACCAGCAGGACCACGATCGCCGCCGCCGTCCAGGCCAGCGTGCGCGACGGCACCCGCGCGGGATCGGCCGGTTCGAACATCTCGTAGCGATTGGCGGTCATATCCGCGCCATGCACGCCCTGGCGCACTTGCGCGGCGATCGCCACTTCGTCCAGCCCCACGGCACGGGCATAGGCCCGCGCAAAGCCGACCGCATAGGGAATGCCGGGCAAGGCGGCATAATCGTCGCGCTCGACCGCTTCGAGCTGACGCTGGGCGATCCGGGTGCGTGTCGCAATGTCGGACAAGGACAGCCCCATCGCTTCGCGCGCGACGCGCAGCTTCGCGCCGGGTGTATCGGGCTGCGTATCCGGTACGCTACCTGCGCCCGGCTCCAATTCCATTTCGTCTGCCATGCTGCTCCGCGACCTTAGAGTGAGGCCTTGTCTCACTGTGGGACGGGCGTTGTCAACGGCGGCAAGCCCTTCTTGCCGCAGTTCGCCCCTTATCCCAGCTCGATATGCCGCTCAGCCGCCCATTGCGTCAGCCGCGCGCGAATGTTGCGTTCGCCACTATCGAGCAGCTCGCGCATCAACGCCTGCACTTCACTCGCATCGATCGCGCGGATCATCGCCTTGACCGGCCCGACCGACGCCGGGGTGATCGACAGCCGCCGGATACCAAGGCCGATCAGCGCCATTGCCTCCAGCGTCCGCCCGCCCATTTCGCCGCACACGCCCACGGGCACGCTATGCGCCTGGCATGTCCGCGCCACCCGGTCGAGGAAGCGCAGGATCGCGATGCTCAGCCAGTCATAGCGTTCGGCGAGCTTGGGATGGGCGCGGTCGGCCGCGAACAGAAATTGCGTCAGGTCGTTGGTCCCGATCGACAGGAAATCGACGCGCGGCAATAATATGTCCAGCACCTCGGCCAGCGCCGGGACTTCCAGCATCGCACCGTATCGCACCGCGATCGGCAGCTTCTTCTTGCGCGCCAGCAGCCATTCGCGCTGATGCTCGACCAGCGCGCGCGCTTCCTCATATTCCCACGGTTCCGACACCATCGGGAACATGACATAGAGGATCTTGCCCGCCGCGGCCTCCAGCAGCGCGCGCGCCTGCGCCTTCATCAATCCATCGCGATCCAGCGCCAGCCGCAGCGCGCGCCAGCCCATCGCCGGATTATCCTCATGCTCGTCATCCTCGCGCTGCATATAGGGCAGCGCCTTGTCCCCGCCGATGTCGACGGTGCGGAAGATGACGGGCCGGTCGCCGGCCGCGTCCAGCACATCCTTGTAGAGCCGCTGCTGCTTTTCACGCTGGGGCAAGGTGGCCGACACCAGGAACTGGAACTCGGTGCGGAACAGCCCGATGCCATCCGCCCCCACCATGTCGAGCGCCTGCGCATCCTCGCGCAGCCCCGCGTTGACCATCAGCTCCACCCGCTGCCCGTCGGCGGTGACCGATGGCAAATCGCGCATCGCGACGAACTCGGCGCGGCGCTTCTGCGTCACATGCAGCTTGTTCTCGAACGCCTCGTCCATGTCCGCGGTCGGGCGGATCAGCAGGCTGTTGGCGTTGACGTCCATCAGGATGAGGTCGCCCTCATTCACCAGATGGCGGATGTCGCGCACCCGGCCCAGCACCGGCACGCCCATGGCGCGCGCGACGATGGTGACATGCGCGGTCAGCGATCCTTCCTCCAGGATCACGCCCTTCAACCGCCGCCGGTCATATTCCAGCAATTCGGCCGGCCCCAGGTTGCGCGCGATCAATATCGCGTCCTGCCGCAACCCCATCTGCGCCGCCGTGCCTAACTGCCCTGACACGATCCGCAACAGCCGGTTGGCCAGATCCTCCAGATCATGCATCCGGTCGGACAGCAACGGATCGTCGATCTGCCGCATCCGCATCCGCGTGCGCTGCTGCACCCGCTCGATCGCCGCCTCGGCGGTCAGGCCGCTGTCGATCGCTTCATTGATCCGCCGCGTCCAGCCTTCGTCATAGGCGAACATCTTGTAGGTTTCCAACACCTCCTGATGCTCGCCCTCCATGCCGAACTCGGCCGCACCGGTCATCCGGTCGATCTGCTCGCGCATCTTGGCAAAGGCGGAGATGACACGCGCCCGCTCCGCCTCGGTATCTTCCGCGACGGTATGTTCGATATGCACGCGCGGCTGGTGGAACACCACATGCCCCCGCGCCATTCCCATCACCAGTTGCAACCCGTGCAGCAGCGTCGTGCCGGTATCGGTCACGCGCATCTCACTCTGCCCGTCATCGGCCAGTTCGGCATTGGCGATCAATTCCGACATCACCATCGCGACGGTCTGGAGCGCCTCTATCTCCACCTCTTCATATTTACGCGGATCGGCATGTTGCACGCACAATACGCCGATCGCCCGCTCGCGCCGCACGATCGGCACGCCCGCAAAGCTGTGGAACAATTCTTCCCCGGTTTCGGGCCGATAGGCGAAGTCGGGGTGCGACGCGGCTTCGTCCAGGTTCAGCGTCTCGACATTGGTGGCGATCAGGCCGACCAGCCCCTCGCCCATCGCCATGCGGGTGACATGCACCGCTTCCTGCTTCAACCCGCGCGTCGCGAACAGCTCCAGCACGCCCTCACGCACCAGATAGATGGAGCAGACCTCGCTCGACAGCGACTCGCCGATGACCTCCACCACCTTGTTCAATTTCGCCTGCGCGCTTGTGCGCGACGCCATCACCTCCTGCAGGCGGATCAGGATCTGGCGGGCGGCGGCGGCGGGGGTGCTGGGCATGGATATGCGCTACCAGATGCGCAGTCCGCTTTCCAAGGCGATTCATGCACTATTGATGACGGTTTCCGTTAACTATGGAACGGCGACCGGCATAAAATTGCAAAAATCACTGGGCGGCATTGCGGAAATGACGCGCTGCTTCGTCTGATGCAATGAAGTTTCCGTTTTCTGGAACAGAGGGGACAATCGACATGACGATGATGCTGGACAAGGAAGCCAAGGACGATTTGATCGGGCGCGGCTATTCGCGCCGTCAACTGGCCGAGGTCGCTGCGCTGCTGGGCGCTGGCGTCGCTGCCAGCTCGCTGCTGAGCGGCGCTGCCCTGGCGCAGCAGCAGGCCGGGCGCGGCATCAAGGGTGCCGTCCGCATCGGTGCCAACGAATGCTGGACCGGGCCTTTCCCATCGGGCGTCGCTGCGGCCGCCGAAGCCGCCTCGTTCGGCAACTGGTATGATCCCGACAATTATCGCGGCGACCTGGTCAAGACCGTCGCCACGGTCGAGGGCATCCCCGAAACCCACGTCATGCCCTGGCCTGGTTCGGGCGGCCCGCTGGTCAGCATCGTTGCGGCCTATTGCTCGCCGACCAAGGGCTTGGTCACCGCCGACCCGACCTTCGAATCCGCGTGGCGCACCGCCGACTATATGAAGGCCCCCATCGCCAAGGCACCACAGGCCATCGGCCAGGGCCATGACGTCAAGGCGATGCTGGCCGCCAACCCCAATGCGGGCCTCTACTATATCTGCACGCCCAACAACCCGACCGGCACCGTGACGCCGCTGGCCGACATCCAGTGGCTGCTCGACAACAAGCCTGCCGATTCGATGCTGCTGGTCGACGAAGCCTATCTGCACTTCTCCGAAGCGCCGAGCGCCGCGACGCTGATCGGGGCCCGCAAGGACATCATCGTCATGCGGACCTTCTCCAAGCTGTTCGGCATGGCCGGTGTACGCCTCGGCCTCACCTTCGCCGACCCCGAAGTGCAAAAGCGCATCATGCTGTTCGGCCCGGCGGCCGGCGGCCTGTCGATCACCGCGATGCATTGCGGCAATGCGGTCTACACCGAAGCGGCGCTCATCAAGGCCCGCCGCGAGGAAATGATCGCCAACCGCGAGGAAACCATCGCCTATCTGACCAAGAAGGGTATCGAGGTGCAGCCCGGCAGCCAGGCCAATATGTTCATGGTCAACTGGAAAAAGCCCGCCAAGGACATGCAGGCCGCACTGATCGCCACCCCTGAAAAGGTCCAGATCGGCCGCAGCTGGGCCATCTGGCCCACCGTCTCCCGCGTCACCGTCGGCTCCGCCGACGACATGGCCAAATTCCGCGCCGCCGTGGACAAGGTCTACAAGGCGTAAGGCTTTTCACTACGAGAAATGCTAAGGGCGTCCGGGCAACCGGGCGCCCTTTTCGTTGGTGCGGCGATGATGCGGGCGGTGCCGGGGGTCGGCGTCAAACGCCCCGCGACCTGTCTTCGCCCGTCATGCCAGCGAAAGCTGGCATCTCAGGCGGCATCGCGAAACAGCGGAACTAGGCGCCTGCCCCAGCCCGATCCCGCCATCGCCTGAGCCTCCAGCTTTCGCTGGGGTGATGGGCGAAGGTGGATAGTGGAAGGGCAGCTCTTTAGGGCTGTCGCCTGCTAATCAAAGGTCGCTCTCGCGCCAGCGCTGTTGCCTTGTCATATGCTCTTCGACGCAGCCGATCAAATTTCCGATTGTCTAGCCAAATGAAAATACTGGAGCCTTGAAGGATCACATCGTTTAACGATCCCATGCCGCCGTAAAACCGAAGCAAGCGTTCCACGCCAAAGAAATCTGACTGATCTATAATTTTCTGACAACGATCTAATTCGTCGGCCCAGAACTTCAGATCATGGCTTCGGAGCAGTCCAGTCATAGCGCTAAGCGTTTTAGATAGCTCTTCTATATCAGATATATCGGAATGGACTGACGTTCGGTGAGCCTATCGAATGTCGGAAATGACAGCAAACCGCAAATGATTTGGACAGCGCAAAATCCGCTTTTTGTCGCTTCCCGAAATTCCTCCCCTGGCAGGGGAGGTGGCAGGGCGTAGCCCTGACGGAGGGGTGTCACGCTCTCGATAGGGTGACACCCCTCCACCACTTCGTGGCCCCCCTCCCCTTACAGGGGAGGATTTTGGAGCAAAAAGCGAGCGTTGCGCTTCGCCTACCCTCGGATGGTCTGACGTCTTAGTTTAGTCGATGGCCCCCTTCCCACCTCACCCCACCACCTCGCACAACACCTTAAACTGCGCCATCATCGCATCCCACCCAGGATGGAAGCCCATCTCCAGGTGCCGCGCCTTGGCCTGCGCATCCCAATGGCGCGCGGTCGCGGTGAAGCGCGTGCCCTCGCCCTCCGGCGCGAAGGACCAGATCGCGGTCAGGAACGGCGCCTGCGGCACCCAGCCGACCGCATAGGCATCGGTCGTGACGATCCGCTCGTGCGGCACGACCTCCAGGAAAACGCCCTCCATCGGCCCGCTATCCGCGCCGTCCGGCCCGAACATCCGCACCGCGCTGCGTCCGCCGGGGCGCATATCCTCCTCGATCGCCTCGGCGCGCCAGGGTTCGGGGCAGAACCATTCGCCCTTGCGATCGCGCCACACCTGCCAGCATGTCACGGGCGGCGCGGCGATATCGCAGGTCACGGACAACTCATGGATATCCTCACTCATGACTCTTCCCCCGCGCGCATCCCCACCAGCGCGAACATCGCCCCCTGCGGGTCGAGCGCCTGGATGATCCAGCCACCGCCCGGCACGGCCATCGGCCCGTTCAGCACGGTGCCGCCCCCCGCCGTCACCCGCGCGACCGCCGCGTCGATATCGCCGACGATGAAGTAGAACAGCCACAGCGGCACCGGCATTTCCTTGGGGCGCGGCATGATGCCCCCGCTCATGCTCTGGAAATCGCTGCCCCCGGTCTGCGAAACGAGCTGATACAGCCCCATCTCGCCCATATCCATGGCCTCGCCCTTGGTCCAGCCGAACGCCCCGGTGTAGAAATCCAGGTCGGCGTCGAAATCGCTGCTGTAAAGTTCATGCCAGCCGACATGCCCCATCGCCATCGGCGGCACCGGGTCCATCTCGTCGGGGCTGGAGCCCTTGAGCAGCATGAAGGTCGCGCCACCCGGATCGGCCATCACCGCAAAGCGACCGACGCCCGGAATATCTTCGGGTTCGCGCTGCACCCGCCCGCCCGCTGCCACCAGCCGCGCCGCGTCCGCATCGACATCGCCCGACCCGACATAGCCACCCCACCAGGGCGTCATGCCGCAATCCTTCGCCTCGGCGGGAATCGCCATCACGCCACCCACCGGCCCGGCGCTGCCCGACACCACCATATAGGGATCATCGCCCGGCGCGCCGCCAAAGGGCTGCGCCGTCCAGCCGACCACATCGCCGTAAAAAGCCAGCGCCGCCTGCGGATCGCTGGTCATCAGTTCATACCAGAAAAACTGCCCGTTAATATCGGCCATCGCGTCTCTCCCTCCGGTCGTCGGCGATCCAAATGCGACTCGCCGTCTTGCGGATCATGCCTGTGACGATTATCTTAAACAACTGCATAGTTAGAAAAGATAACCAATGGTCACAGCCAGCCGGAAAAGAGCCTATCAGGACGGATGCGCCGTCGCCCATGCGCTGGACATCATCGGCGATCGCTGGGCGCTGCCGATCATGCGCGAATTGATGCTCGGCCCCAAGCGTTTCACCGACTTGCGCGCCGGGCTGCCCGGAATCAGCGCCAATGTGCTGACGCAAAGGCTGGACGAACTGGAGGCGCAGAGCATCGTCGTCCGCCGTCGCCTGCCCCCGCCCGCCGCGAGCCAGATCTACGACCTGACCGACTGGGGCCGCGAGTCGGAAATATTGTTCCGGGTGCTGGGCCGCTGGGCCTGCCGCTCCCCGACGATGCAACCAGGCAAGCCGATGAGCCAGGTGTCGGTGATCCTGTCGCTGCGCACCATGATCGACCGCAGCGCCATCGGCGATATGAACGCGACCATCGGCCTACGCCTTGGCGAAGAGCAATTCCGCGCCACGCTCCGCAACGGCGACTTTACCATCGACCGAGGCGACGCCACGGGCGCGGACGTCATCCTGTCCGGCGACCCGAATGCGCTGGTCGCGGTCATCTATGGCGGCGCCTCCTTTGCGGACGTGCCCCTGACGATCGAGGGCGACCGGGCGCTGGCCGACCGCTTCGTCCGCCTCTTCCCCTTGCCGCCCAAGGCGCCCTCGACCGTCGCGGATCCGTCCTAGCCGTTGAGCATAGCGAACACCTGATCGAATTCGCCGCGCTGCGTCGCCTCACTCAGAAATTTCACCCGCTCGACATGGATTTCCGCCGGGGTCGGCTGCTGCCGCAACAACGCCATGGTCTCGGCGATATAGTCGGCCAGCGGCATCATCTGCTCATTCTCGGCATGGCCCGGCATCAGGTCGGTCTGCACGCCCGGCGGCACGATCTCGATCAGTTCGACGCTCGTTCCCGCCAATTGCGCGCGCATCGCCAGCGACCAGCTATGGATCGCCGCCTTGGTCGCGCTATAGGTCGGCGTCGCCGCCAGCGGCACGAAGGCCAGCCCCGACGACACGGTGATCAGGCTTGCCGCCGACTGCGCCCGCAGATGCGGCAACAGCGTATGGCTCAGCCGGATCGGCCCCAGCAAATTGGTCGCCACCGTCGTCTCCGCGATGGCGAGATCAATGCCCTCCTCCGCGATCATCACGCCCGCGTTCAGCACCACGGCATTGAGCGCCGGAAAATCCGCGATCAACTTGTCCGCAAAGGCGATAATCGCCGCGGCATCCTCCATATCCAGCGTCATTGCCGCCATGCCGGGATGCTCTGCCACCACCGCATCCAGCGCCGCTTGCCGCCGCCCCGCGATGATCACCTGATTGCCCGCTTCATGAAATTCATGCGCCAACGCCGCGCCGATGCCCGATCCGCCGCCGGTGATGAGGATGGTCTTGCCTGTCGTCTGCATGGGTCACTCCTTGTCTTAATGGGTTGACCGCCATCCTATCGCCATGCTCTCTTTTGGAAAGAAGGCACCGCAAAGTGCTATACGCACCACAGGGTAAGAAATGGAAAATGCAGGCCACCCGCTCCCCCGCGCCACCGATAATTTTTCGGAGGACGCCGCCGCCATCGACCCGCGCGTCGAGCGACTCGTCAACGAGCTGATTGGCCGCGTCGCCGACAAATGGACGCTGCTGGTGCTGGAACTGCTGGAGGAAAAGGGCACGCTCCGCTTCACCCAGATCGCGCGCCAGGTCGAAGGGATCAGCCAGAAGATGCTGACCCAGACCCTGCGGCAGATGGAGCGGGATGGCCTGGCCACCCGCATCGTCCATCCCGTGGTGCCGCCCCATGTCGACTATGCGCTGACCCCGCTCGGCAATAGCCTCAGCGCCGCCTTTTGCGGCGTGTGGACCTGGGCCGAAACCCACCTCGCCACGGTGGAAGCCGCGCGCGCCCGTTTCGACGCGCGCGACTGACCTCTATTCCTGATTGGCGGGCAGCGGCTGGATCATCAGCTTCGGCCCGGCCGCATTTGGCTGGAATGGCGCACTTGGCTGGGCAGGCGCAACCGGCGGTTTCGCTGGCGCATCGGGCGGCGGCGGCAGATTCTGCTGTATCGCGCTTGTGATGCTCGGCGAAAAGCCCTGCGGCGGCGCTTCGCCCGGCGGCACGGGCGGCGGCGGCAGCGGCGTTGGCGATACCACCACGGTCACGCTCGCGCCGAACCGCGACTGCCATTCGGCCAGCCGTCGCAGATAATCGGCATAGGCCGCATAGAAATCCTGGAACGGCTTTTCCAGCTCCGCCAACGCCTCCGGCGCATAATCGAGCAAAGCGCTCGATGGCATCGCCAGCAGTTTGGCTCCCACGCGCTCAGCCACCGGGCAAAAGCTCTTGGTCACGGGCGGTAGCGAAAAGAAATTATAGACGACCGTATTCAACCGCTCCCGCGCGGATAATCCGGGGCGGCCATAAGCCACCGTATAATTGCGATCGACCGCCTCATTGGCCTTCGTCAACAGCGGCCCGTGAACATGCAGCAACCGGTTATATTGCAACCGCGGCAGGTCGGCCGGGCTGCGGCACGACAGCGCCGCGACATTGAGCGCCATCCGCACATGCCACAGCGCCGTGTTGGACGTGACCTTGCGATTGGGGGTCAGATATTGGCCATCCTCCATTTCGGGGATGCTCATATTTTCGACCGCCCCCATCGGCGGACGCGGCATCATCGTTTCCACCACAGGCGGCGGCGGCGTGGGTGGCGGCGGCTTCACCGGGGTCGAACAGGCGGCCAGGACCGCCAGCGACACGAGGGATAGACGGCCGGAACGGCGCATGGGCAACATCAAATTCTCCGCTGGGACTGCGCCCCGGTCATGCCGGGCATTTGCCTCGGAGGAAATATGCCAGATGTTCCGTTCGTCGCAAGCCTTCAGGCGGCTCGCCGCTCCAGTGCGTCTGTGGCCTGCGCCATCAGCTGCGCGATGATGTCGGCGACCGGCTCTTCCTTCGTCACCATGCCGACCGACTGGCCCGCCATCAGCGACCCGCCCTCGACATCGCCGTCGACCACCGCGCGGCGCAACGCCCCCGCCCAATAATGTTCGATCTGCAACTGCGCTTCCATCATGTCGACCGTGCCCTCATCGAGCATATTGGCGACTTCGCGCTGCTTGATGGTGAAATTCTCCATCCCGGCATTTTTGAGCGAGCGCACCGGAATGACCGGCAGGCGCGGGTCGATCTGCACGCTGGCGATCGCGTCGCGCGCCGACGCGCGGAAAAAGGCCTTCTTGAAATTGGGATGGGCGATGCTCTCGGTCGCGCAGGCAAAGCGCGTGCCCAGTTGCACGCCTGCCGCGCCCATCTCCAGATAGGCGGCGATCGCCTCGCCCCGGCCGATCCCGCCCGCGACGAACACCGGCACCTGGGCGGCCATATCGGGCAATATTTCCTGCGCCAGCACGCTCGTCGATACCGGGCCGATATGCCCGCCCGCTTCCATGCCCTCGACCACCAGCGCATCGACGCCCGACCGCACCAGCTTCTTGGCGAGGCTCAGCGCCGGGGCAAAGCAAATGAGCTTCGCGCCCTTCTGCTTGATCGCCTCGATGCTGCCCTTTGGCGGCAGGCCACCGGCCAGCACGACATGGGTGACATCATGCTTGGCGCATATGTCGATCAGATCGAACAATTGCGGATGCATGGTGATCAGGTTGACGCCGAACGGCTTGGACGTCAGCGCCTTGGTCGCCGCAATCTCCCGGTCGAGCAGTTCCGGCGTCATCGCCCCGCACGCGATCACCCCGAACGCCCCCGCATTGGAAATCGCCGCCACCAGGTTCCGCTCCGAAACCCAGCTCATCGCCCCACACAGGATCGCACTCTCGCACCCCAGAAAGTCGGTGCCACGGGCCATGAGGGAAGCGAGCTTGGCGTTGGTCATAAAGTCTTTCCTGCTGTCTCTTTTTCCCCGTCATCCCCGCGAAGGCGGGGACCCATCTCCCAGCCTTGCGGCGGGGGATGGGGCTGGAGATGGATTCCCGCCTTCGCGGGAATGACGATCGAAGTAAAGAGCAACGCTGACTAAGTGGATGCCTGGCCCCGCCGAGGCAACACGTCCATCAGGCCGCGCGGCTTGATCGATATTTGGCTCAGGCCGGAGCGAAAATGGTGCCTTTTGAGAACCGGCGCGCAGCGTGCTTAAAGCACGTGAGCACCGGAAGCGCAGAAAGGTGCCATTTGCAGCCCGGCATCAGCCAAATAGCGGTCAAGCCACCGGGGCGTCCAGCCCATAGGCCGTATGCAACACCCGCACCGCCAACTCCGTCTCATCCTCATCGATCAACACCGACACCTTGATCTCGCTGGTCGAAATCGCCTCGATATTGATGCCGCGTTCGGCCAGCGTCTTGAACATCGTCGCGGCGACGCCCGCATGGCTGCGCATACCCACACCCACGACGCTGATCTTGGCGACTTCGGTATCGGTGATGATCCGGCGGAAGCCGATCACGTCCTTGTTCGCTTCGAGAATGTCCACGCTGCGCGCCAGGTCCGCGCGCGGCACGGTGAAGGTCACGTCGGTTTCCTCGGTATCCTTCGAATCATTCTGGATGATCATGTCGACGTTGATCGCGGCATCGGCCAGCGGGGTGAAGATGCTGGCGACCGCGCCCGGCTTGTCGGGCACGCGCGTCACGATGATCTTCGCCTCATTCTTGTCATGGGCGATGCCGGTGATGAGCTGACGTTCCATCTTATTTTCCTTGCGCTTGGCTTCCAGTTCCTCGTCGCTGACGATCAGCGTGCCGGGCAGGTCGGTCTGGGTGGGATCATCGAAGGAGGAGAGCACCTGCACGACCACGCCTTCCTTCATGGCGAGGCCGACCGAGCGGGTCTGGAGCACCTTGGCCCCCACCGACGCCAGCTCCAGCATCTCCTCATAGGTGACGAGATCGAGCTTACGCGCGCGCGCCACGATGCGCGGGTCAGTGGTGTAGACGCCATCGACGTCGGTATAGATGTCGCAGCGATCGGCCTTGATCGCCGCGGCCACCGCCACCGCCGACGTGTCCGACCCGCCCCGGCCCAGCGTCGAGACGCGCCCGTCCGCCATCATCCCCTGAAAACCGGGGATCACCGCGACCTGGCCCGCGCCCATGGCCGCCAGCAGCGCGCCGGTGTCGATGCTATCCACCCGCGCCTTGGCATGGGCTTCCACCGTCTTGATCGGCAATTGCCAGCCAAGCCAGCTGCGCGCATCCACGCCCATCGCTTTCAGCGTCATCGCCAGCAGCCCGCTGGTGATCTGCTCGCCCGCCGCGACCACGACATCATATTCGGCCGGGTCATAGAGCGCCGAGGCTTCCTTGCAGAACCCCACCAGCCGGTCCGTCTCGCCCGCCATCGCCGACACGACGACCGCGACCTCATGCCCTTGCGAGACGACATGCTTGACCCGCGCGGCCACGTTGCGAATTCGCTCCATCCCCGCCATGGAGGTGCCGCCGAATTTCATCACGATGCGTGCCATTTGCTTGTCGAACCTGCTAGTTGGTGAGTAAGAAAATGTCCCAGAAGGGCGAAACGGCGTTTCTTTAGCAGCGGATACGGATATGGCAAGCAACCCGACAGCAACGATCGACCCCAGGGAAGCCGCCCATTTCGGGGCGATGGCCGCCGACTGGTGGGACCCCAACGGGTCCAGCGCGATGCTGCATAAGCTCAACCCCGTGCGGCTGACCTATATCCGCGCCGCGATCGACACCTATTGGCCGACAAACGCCCAATCCTTCCAGCCGCTTGCCGGCAAGCGCGCGCTTGATGTCGGCTGTGGCGCAGGCTTGCTCACCGAACCGCTGGCCAGACTTGGCGCCACCGTCACGGGCCTAGACGCCGCGCCCGAAAATATCGCCGCCGCCGCCGCCCATGCCGCGACTCAGGGCCTCACCATCGACTATCGCGCGACCCCGGTCGAGGACGTCACCGATGGCAACTATGATCTCGTCACCTCGATGGAAGTGATCGAGCATGTCGCCGACCCCGCCGCCTTCGTCGCCGCGCTCGCCGCCAAGCTCGCCCCCGACGGGCTGATGATCCTCTCCACCCCCAACCGCACCCCCTTGTCGCGCATCGCCATGATCACCATCGGCGAAAGCATCGGCGGCATCCCCAAAGGCACGCACGACTGGGGCAAATTCCTGACGCCCGAAGAACTCACCGCCCTGCTCGACGCCGCAGGCCTAGACGTCATCGACAGCAGCGGCCTGACCTTCTCCCCCGCCACCGGCTTCACCCTATCGGCGAACAAGGCGATCAACTATTTCCTGACCGCCCGGCATCGCCAAGCCTGATCGGCTACAGCCCCACCGCCTCCGCCCGCGCCACCAGCGCGCGGGCTTCCTCGACATGCATCGTCTCGATCATGCGCCCTTCGAAGCGCTCCGCCCCGCCAGTCGCCGCCGCGATCAGCCGCCGCGCATCGGCCAGCGCCTGCGCGTCCGGCCCGAACACCCCGTTCGCCACCGCCACTTGGCCCGGATGGATCAGCGTCTTGCCATCGAACCCCAAAGCATGGCCCCCCGCACATTCCACCTCCAGCCCGGCCAGATCATCCAGCCGGTTATACACCCCGTCGAACACCGCTATCCCCGCCGCCCGCGCCGCCAGCACCACCGACTGCATGGCCAGCGCCAACCCCTCGCGCCCCGCCCCCGCCGGAATCCCCAAATCCCGCCGCAGGTCATTGTTCCCCATGAACAGCCCCGCGCAGCCCTCCGCCCCGGCAATCTCCACCGCCGCCAGCACTCCGCGCGCGCTTTCGATCATCGCGATCACCGGCTTCTGGCTCACGCTATAGACATCGCGCACCTGCCGCCCGCTCTCCACCTTGGGCAGCACGACATAGTCCGCCGCCGCCGCCTTCATCGCCACCATCTCCATCCCGTGCCAGGGCGTCCCCGCCACATTGATCCGCACCGCACAAAGCCGCTCGCCAAACCCCTCGGCCAGTGCCGCCACCGCCGCCTCACGCGCAGTCTCCTTGGCGTCGTCGGTCACCGCATCCTCCAGGTCCAATATCACCATGTCGCACGGCAACGTCCGCGCCTTGGAGATGGCGCGCGCATTGGATGCGGGCAGGAACAACAGCGAACGGGCGTGACGCAGCAACATGGGACTCTCCTCGGTTTGCCTTCCCCCGTTAACAAATAAGGCGCATAGTCCAACCCTGTTTCGGGAGACCATGATGCTGACCACCTTCGCGCTCACGCTTACGGGCCTCGTGCTCTTCTACCTCGCGGTCAGCGTGAAGGTGGTGCGGCAGGGCTATCAATATACGATCGAACGCTTCGGCCGCTTCACCGAAGTCGCCAAGCCCGGCCTCAATTTCTACCCCGCCTTCTTCTATGCCGTGGGGCGCAAGATCAACATGATGGAGCAAGTGGTCGATATTCCGGGGCAGGAGATCATCACCAAGGATAATGCCATGGTGTCGGTCGACGGCGTGGTCTTCTTCCAGGTGCTGGATGCCGCCAAGGCCGCCTATGAAGTGTCCGAACTCTATGTCGCGATCATGCAGCTGGCGACCACCAACCTGCGCACCGTCATGGGCTCGATGGACTTGGACGAAACCCTGTCCAAGCGCGACGAGATCAACGCCCGCCTGCTGTCCGTGGTCGATCAGGCGACCAACGCCTGGGGCATCAAGATCACCCGCGTCGAACTCAAGGACATCCGCCCGCCCGCCGACATCGTCAGCGCCATGGGCCGCCAGATGAAGGCCGAACGCGAAAAGCGCGCCAACATATTGGATGCCGAAGGCATGCGCGCTTCCGAAATCCTGCGTGCCGAGGGTGAGAAGCAGGGCCAGATCCTGCAAGCCGAAGGCCGCCGCGAAGCCGCCTTCCGCGACGCCGAAGCCCGCGAACGCGAAGCCGAAGCCGAAGCCCGCGCCACCCAGATGGTCTCCGACGCGATCAGCGCCGGCAACCCGCAGGCGCTCAACTACTTCATCGCGCAAAAATATACCGAAGCCGTCAGCCAGTTCGCCACCAGCCCCAACGCCAAGACCATCCTCTTCCCGGTCGAAGCCACCCAGCTGATCGGCACGCTGGGCGGCATCGGCGCGCTGGCCAAAGCCGCCCTCGGCGACGACGGCACCCCCACGCCAACGCCCCCACCCCCACGCCGCGGCCCCTTCGGCCAAAGCCAGGGGTAAACGGGATAGGCACCTCTAGCCACAAATCTCCGTTCGTTTCGAGCGAAGTCGAGAAACGCCCCGCACAGGTTTCTCGACTGCGCTCGAAACGAACGGCGTCTTTACCCCACCCCCCGTCATCCCCGCGAAGGCGGGGACCCATCTCCCACCCCCTCCCCCGGCACAGCGTAGCGATGATCAACAGGACCCCCACCCCATGACCCTGCTCACCCTGCTCGAAGATCATTGGGCCTGGCTGGTATTCGCCGCGCTGCTGGGCATTGCCGAAGTGCTGATCCCCGGCGTCTTCCTCATCTGGATCTCGATCGCCGCCGCCATCACCGGCCTCGTGGCCCTCGCGCTGCCGATCGGCCTCCCCCTCCAACTCCTCCTGTTCGCAAGCCTCAGCATCGCGGCGGTCTATGCCGGCCGCCGCTGGTACGCCGACCACCCCGTCGCCTCCACCGACCCCCTCCTAAACGACCGCACCGCCCGCCTGATCGGCCAGACGGTAACCGTGGTGGAAGCGATCGCCGGCGGCGAAGGCCGGGTGAAGGTGGGCGACAGCGTATGGAGCGCGGTCGGCGCGGACGCGGAAGTGGGCGCACGGGTGCGCGTGATCGCGAGTGAGGGCACTGTGTTGCGGGTGGAGCGGGTTTCGCCCAAGCGCTTTTACACCGCGACCTTATGATCCATGTTCACGCAACCGACATCAGCGAACATCTGTTCCACCAAACGTAATATGAGCCTTTGCAACATTGACAACCGATTGCAGCCATCAATTATGATATGGTCGAAGGAAATTCGTGATTGTTCCGAAATGTAAACATAGCCTACTATTGCAATTCAGCAAAGAGCCCGATAATTCGGTATCTATTAACAAAATATATATTAATCATATAATTAAAATTAATACATAGATTAAATTAAATAATTTACATTTATATATAGAAAATTTTAGGGGTATACCGAACTGTGCATAATATTTCTGCAAGGCAAGCCGTTCGCAATATGAGAAATATTGGGGAATATGCACAATGGTCTATTGGTGGCCCGGATGCGGACGAACGGGGATATGAAAGTGTCACGGCGCAGATGGCCGGCGGTAGAGTATTTGGCGAATTTACGCCGTTCATAACACCCAAATTTCATCTCGGTGAAAATCCTGCTTTGTTCACCAGCGGTTCTTGTTTCGCTAGAGAAATTGAGCATGCCCTTCATGCGCAAGGTAAAACCGTACTGAGTTGGTCGCCGGACTGCGGACTCTCGCCCGCATCATTCAATAGATACAATATTTTTTCAGTCCTTAATGATTTTCGACTGGCACAAGGCGGCGGCTATGACGAGGATCTGATGTGGGAGACGCCGATCGGATGGATTGATTATTCAGGTAACGACGTTTTGCCAACGCGCGATGCTTTGGTGTCGGCCCGCAACGCTTCGATCAAGATTCATAAGCAGATCGCTCAGGCAGATGTTTTCATCGTCACGCTAGGCTTGATCGAAACTTGGTATGATCTGAAAACCAACACCTATCTTAATTTTACACCAAGCGAAGTCCTCGCAGGCAATCTTAGTCGGTTCGAGTGTCGCATCACTGATTATGCCGAAAATCTGGAAGCTGCTAAATATCTAATTGATTATTTGCGGACGCATTTCAATCCAAACCTAAAAATCATCGTTACAGTTAGTCCTGTGCCCTTAAATGTTTCCTTTTCTGGTCAAGACATCGCGCAGGCCAATACACTATCCAAATCGACGCTTAGGACCGTTGCGCAAAAGCTGGCGGACGAAGATGAGAATATAGATTATTTTCCATCATATGAAATGGTTACGTTATCTAACCCGACTGACGCTTGGTTGCCGGACCATCGTCATGTCAGGCGCGAAATGGTTTCCCGTATCATGCAGACCTTTGTTCAGCATTATATTGGCTAGACGCTATACCCAGGCGCTTATGCTAAGTGCCTGGCGTCCCTACCCTCACTCTAATTCCACCCAAGGATCAACCAACCCCACCCCCGTCGCCACAAAATCCCCGACATTGCGCGTCACCACCGTCAACCCGTGCACCAGCGCCGTCGCCGCGATCCAGCCGTCGCGTTCGCTCACTGGATCGGGCACATGCAGCCCGGCGCAGGCGACGGCCACCGCGCCGTCCATCGCCAGCACCCGCCCCGCAAAGCCGGGCGTCACGACCTGATCCATCCAGCGCCGCAGGGTCGCCCCCTGCGCCGCATCCCGGCGCTCGACCCGCACCACCCCCAATTCCAGTTCGAATAGCGTCATCGCCGAAATAAACGTCGTGCTGGGGTCGGTCGCCTTGAGCCATTCCACCACATTCGCGGCGGCCCGTCCCGACCGTATCTTGCGGCTTTCGGAAATGACGTTGGTGTCGATCAGGAACATCAATCCAGCTCGACGCCGCGCGCTGCAATCTGCGCCTTGGGTGGATCGAAATCGAAATCCTGCGCATCATCGGGCATCAGCACGTCGAACAGCGACGCACCGTGCCCCGCCAGCCGCTCATAATCGCGGATCGCCAGCACGACGAGCGAGGGCTTGTTGCGGTCGGTAATGAATACCGGGCCGGACTGCGCCGCCCGTTTGATGCTGCCGGGGTCGCGGTTGAACTCCCGGCTGGTGAAGGTCGCGGTCATTGGCTCAGCCTCATGTCGTTACATACAGACATACTCGATATGGGCCATCACGGTCAAGGCCGCCCGCCCCACTTCCCCCTGTCCTACATCCCCCAACCCATGCCATGCTCTCCGTCATGCCAAACACCCCTAACCTGCTCCACTTCACCCCCGTCCAGCTGCAACGCCGCGCGCGCGGATGGACGCCCGATGCGCAACATGCCTTCATCGATGCCTTGTCCCGGTGCGGCGTCGTCGCGCAGGCGGCGCGGAGCGTTGGCTGTTCGCCGCGCTCGGCCTATTTGTTGCGGGCGCGGCCGGGGGCGGAAAGCTTCGCTGCCGCCTGGGACTGGGCGATCGAGATGGGGTTGGACGACCAGATGGGCCGCGCCGTGGCGCTGATCCGGGGCGACCGGCGGCAACCGCTGGTGCGCGGTGGCCGCGTCGTCGGCCATTATGCCAAGCCCGACCGCCGGGTCATGCTCGCAGCGCTGCGGGCGCTGTCCGCCTGCACCGATGGCAGCCGCGCCACGATGCCGCATAATGCCCGCATCGCCGCCCGCGCGGCCGCGCGAACGCCGTCCCCCACCACTACCGCGCCTTGTCACAATCAATCCGGCAGACGAAATAAAATGTCGAAATCTGCGGGAAATATGCGAAGTTAAGCGCTGACCACCCCCTTGTCGGAGCCACGCTACATGACCGCCACGCGCCGCGATTTCCTTGTCGCCGGTTCCTCCGTCCTCGCTCTGTCGGCCCTCCCCGCCCGCGCCGCGACCGACACGCCCGACGCCCGCGCGCAAGCCACGCTCGCCACCATGGCCGAAGCGATGCTTGCCGACGCGCCGGAAAGTGCCACCGGCCTTGGCCTCGACACCGGCCCCCGCGCCGCGCTCAAAAGCCGCCTCGGCAACAAAAGCCCGGCTGGCCAGGCGCAGATCGCCGCCCATGTCACCGACCGCCTCGCCACCTTGCGCGCCATAGACTTGGCCCCGCTCTCGCCCGCCACCCGCACCGATGTCGAAGTCGCCCGCGCCGCCCACGAACTGGCGGCCGAAGGGTTCGCCTTCCCGTTCGGCGACATGGCGATGATGAACAGCAACTGGTCCTACCGCAACGCGCCCTATGCCGTCGCGCAAAACACCGGCAGCTTCGTCGAAACCCCCGACTTTCTCGACGCCAATCACGGCATCGAAACCGCCGCCGACGCCGACGCCTATCTCGCCCGCCTGTCCGCCTATGCCGCCAATCTGGCGGGCGAAACGCAGCGGCTACGCCATGATGCGGGCATCGGCGTCACCGCGCCCGCCTTCCTGCTCGACAAGACATTGGGCCAGATGGCGACGGTCCAGCGCCAGCCGATCGACCAATGGGTGCCCGTCGCCTCGCTCGCCCGCCGCACCGCGTCGATGCCCGGCGACTATGGCGCAAAAGCCGCGAAGATCGTCCGCGATTCTGTCGCCCCCGCGCTCGCCGCCCAGGTCGCCGAACTCACCCGCCAGCGCGCCAGTGCCACCATGGATGCGGGCGTGTGGAAACTCCCCGATGGCGAAGCCTATTATGCCTGGGCGCTCAAGGCCGGGACCACCACGACCATGACCCCCGACGAGGTCCATGCGCTCGGCCTAGACCAGCTCGCCGCGTTGCAGGGCCAGATAGACGGCCTGCTCAAAGGGCTGGGCATGACGAAAGGCACGGTCGGCGAACGCATGACCGCGATGGGCAAAGACCCCCGCCACCTCTTCCCCAATGACGACAAGGGCCGCGCCCAGATATTGGCCTATATCGAAGGCCGCCTGACCGACATCCGCACCCGCCTGCCGCGCGCCTTCGCGACGCTCGTCCCCGCCAAGCTGATCGTCAAGCGCGTGCCGGTGGAGATCGAGGCCGGGATGCCCGGCGCCTATGCGGGCGCGGGGTCGATCGACGGCAGCGTGCCCGGTAACTATTATATCAACCTGCGCGATACCAACAGCTGGCCGCGCTACAGCCTGCCCACCCTCACCTATCATGAGGGGATTCCGGGGCACATCTGGCAGGGCGAATATAGCTATAAACTCCCGCTGATCCGCTCGCTCCTCCCCTTCAACGCCTATAGCGAGGGCTGGGCGCTCTATGCCGAGCAATTGGGCGACGAGCTGGGGGCTTATGACGGCGATGTCGCGGGCAGGCTGGGCTATCTCCAATCGATCACCTATCGCTGCTGTCGCCTGGTGGTCGACACCGGCCTCCACGCCAAGCGCTGGACGCGGCAACAGGCGATCGACTGGTTCGCCACCACCAACGGCTCGACGGTCGAGGAAGTCCAGGGCGAGGTCGATCGCTATTGCGCCTGGCCGGGCCAGGCCTGCGGCTACAAGGTCGGCCACGGCGAAATCGTCCGCCTGCGCGAAACGGCGAAGACAGCACTAGGCCCAAAATTCGACTTCCGCCTGTTCAACGACGCGGTGGTGAAAAGCGGCGGCGTGCCAATGACCGTGCTGGCCAGCAATGTCGAAGCGTGGGTGGCGGAGCGGAAGGGGGCGTAACAACATCCGTTCGTTTCGAGCGAAGTCGAGAAACGCTGGCACCGCGCTATCCGCTTCTCGACTTCGCTCGAAGCGAACGGAAACCTCTATGCTGGCATGAAAAAAAGGCCGGAAGATCGCTCTCCCGGCCCCTTCCTACTCTGCTACGTTACGCCTTACCCCACAAACGCGCGCTCGATCACGAACTGCCCCGGCGCCGCATTCGACCCTTCGGTAAAGCCGTTCGCTTCGAACCAGGCCGCGAACTGCTTGATCATCTCCATGCTGCCGCACATCATGATCCGGTCGGTTTCGGGGTCGAACTTGGCCGGCCCCTCAAGCCCCTCGAACAGCGCGCCGCTCTCGACCAGCTTGTCGATCCGCACGGTGTTGCGGAAAGCCTCGCGCGTCACGGTCGGCACATAATGGAACTGGGTCGCGGCCTGCTCAGCCACCAACGGGTCTTCCGCCAGCTTGCTTTCCAACTCGTCATGGAAGGCCAGGTCGCTCACCCGGCGCACCGAATGGACGACGACGACCTGCTCGTAAAATTCATAGACGTCGGGGTCACGCGCCAGGCTCAGGAACGGAGCGAGGCCCGTGCCGGTCGACAGCATGAACAGCCGCTTGCCCGGCAACAGCGCGTCGGTAACGAGCGTGCCGGTCGGCTTGCGGCCGAGGTAAATCTGGTCGCCCGGCTCGATCAGCTGCAACTTGCTCGTCAGCGGACCGTCCTGCACCTTGATCGACAGAAACTCCAGTTCCTCGTCCCAGGCGGGGCTGGCGACCGAATAGGCGCGCAGCAGCGGCTTGCCATTCTCGCCCTTCAAACCGATCATCACAAACTCGCCCGACCGGAAGCGGAAGCTGGCCGGGCGCGAAATGCGGAAGCTGAACAGATGCTCGTTCCAATGCCGCACCGACAGCACGGTTTCCACCGAGAGGGCACCGGTCGGTTCGAGTACCGGCTTTTCGATCGTCACGTCGTTCAAGACCTTCTTCCTTGCCAAGCCGCCCGCACAGGGCTCGCCAGTTGCGTATCGTTCGCAACAACCAATAAGCATCGCGAATGGAGCGATCGCGCCATGAAGGCAAGGCCAAAAAAACTTGGGGGGCCGATAGCTGACCCCCCGCCAGCGTCAGGCGATCAGCCGAACAGCCCCTTGGCGATCCCGCCCAGTTCGTTCATCGGATTGCCGTCGCCATCGCGGTCAAACAGGCCGCCCAGCTTACCCATGATCGCTTCGGGGCCGCCAAACGATCCCATCAATTCCTGCAACTTGTCGGCCGACACGCCATGTTCGGCGGCGACTTCGGCCAGCGCCGAAATGCTGGTATCGCCCGACCCGATCTTGGCGCTGATCTCGGTCATCAGGCCCTGCATCTGTTCGGGCGTCATCCCGATCTGCGCGGCCACCGCTTCCAGCCCGCCCATCTTGCCGATCATATCACCAAACATGTCCACTACTCCCGCTGGATGTTGACCGACAGCATAGCATCCCCGGCCCCGCCGCCAAAAGCAAAAGAGCCGGAAGGTCACCCTTCCGGCTCTTGCATAGCCTTGGATAAGGCCGCAGCCGTTAGGCCGCCGTCAGCGCCGCGCTGCGCACGCCTTCATCAACATGCTCTTCGAACTGCGCGAAATTGTCGACGAACTGCTTGACCAGCACGGCGGCGGTTTCGTCATAGGCGCTGGCGTCCGCCCACATGGCGCGCGGGTCCAGGATGGTCGGTTCAACGCCCGCCACCGCGACCGGCACTTCGAACCCGAAATTGGGATCGGTGCGGAACTCGGCGTCGTTCAGGCTGCCGTCGAGCGCGGCATTGAGCAGCGCGCGGGTGACCTTGATCGGCATCCGCTTGATGCCGGGCATCGTCGCCTTGCCGCCCGCCCAGCCGGTATTGACCAGCCAGCAGGTGACGCCGCCCTTGTTGATCCGTTCCTTGAGCAGATTGCCATAGACCGACGGATGACGCGGCATGAACGGCGCACCGAAGCAGGTCGAGAAGGTCGCGGTCGGCTCGGTCACGCCGATCTCCGTGCCCGCCACCCGCGCGGTATAGCCCGACAGGAAATGATACATGGCCTGTTCGGGCGTCAGCCGCGCGATCGGCGGCAGCACGCCATAGGCGTCGGCGGTCAGGAAGATGATGTTCTTGGGCACCGGCCCCAAATTCTTCTCCGACGTGTTGGGGATAAAGTCGATCGGATAGGAACCCCGGCTATTTTCCGCCAGCGTGTTGTCGTCCAAGTCGATCTCGCGCGTTTCCGCGTCGATCACGACATTCTCCAGCACCGTGCCGAAGCGCTTGGTGGTGGCGAAAATCTCCGGCTCGGCCTCAGCCGACAGGTTGATCATCTTGGCATAGCAGCCGCCCTCGAAATTGAAGACCGCCGTGTCCGACCAGCCATGCTCGTCATCGCCGATCAGCGTGCGCGACGCATCGGCCGACAGCGTGGTCTTGCCCGTGCCCGACAGGCCGAAGAAGACCGCCGTGTCGCCGTTCGGGCCGATATTGGCCGAACAATGCATCGGCATCACGCCCTTCACCGGCAGCAGATAGTTGAGGATGCCGAACACCGACTTCTTCATCTCGCCAGCATAGGCGGTGCCGCCGATCAGGATCAGCTTCTCGGTGAAGTTGACCGCCACCACCGTTTCGCTGCGGCAGCCATGGCGGGCCGGGTCGGCCTTGAAGGTCGGCAGGTCGATGATCGTATATTCCGGCGCGAAATCGGCCAGTTCGTCCACGCCCGGACGCACCAGCAGCGTGCGGATGAACAGGTTATGCCAGGCGCGCTCGTTGATGACGCGCACATTGACGCGATGTTCGGGCTGCGATCCGCCGAACAGATCGGCGACATAGAGCGTGTCTTTCTCGCCCAGCGCCTTGAAGAAGTCCGCCTTCAACGCCGCGAAATGCTCCGGCGTCATCGCGACATTGGTGCTGCCCCACCAGACGGTCGATTCGGTCTCGGCATCGCGGACGATGAACTTGTCCTTGGCCGACCGGCCGGTATGTTTGCCGGTCTTGACGACCAGCGGGCCGTCCTTGGACAATATGCCCTCGCCATTGCGGATGGCCGCTTCGACCAGCGGGGCGGTGCCCATATTCCAGAATTGGGTGGCATGGGTGGAAATGCCCTGGTCTGCCAGGGTGAATGAGGATTTGGCCTGCACGCCTTTGCTCCTGAATATGAATGCCGTGTCGCACATATATTATTCTTTGCGACCGATCCGCCCCTATGCGCCGTTTGTCTATATCACGGCGTCATCCTCGCAGACCGACATGGTAATAGGGTGTTGGACCAAAATCGTCAAATCCCTGTCACACAGGCTTTGTCCCGAATATCGACGGTTATGCCGCATCGCCGCCGTCACCCGCTTTCTTGCAGGCGCGCGCCGCATGGTCTAACGCTCTGCCCCACTTGGATCAGCTGGGAAACCGCATGACTGCAACCATCGCCTTGGTGGATGACGACAAGAATATCCTGACCTCCGTCTCGATCGCGCTTCAGTCGGAAGGCTTCATGACGCGGATCTATTCCGATCCCGAAGGCGCGCTCAAGGCGTTGCTGGACAATCCGGCGGATCTGGCCGTCTTCGATATCAAGATGCCGCGCATGGATGGCCTGGAGCTGCTGCGCCGCCTGCGGGAAAAGACGCAGATGCCCGTCATCTTCCTGACGTCGAAAGCAGACGAGCTGGACGAGGCGCTGGGCCTTGCCATGGGGGCGGACGACTATATCGCCAAGCCGTTCTCGCAACGGCTGCTGATCGCGCGCATCCGCGCCATCCTGCGCCGCGCCGAAGTGCGGGGCGCACCCGACACGCCGGACCAGCCGGTCGCCGACCCGATCATTCGCGGGCGGCTGGAAATGGACCCGGCGCGCCATCGGGTGAAGTGGAACGGGCAGGACGTGACGCTGACCGTCACCGAATTTCTGATCCTCGAAACGCTGGCCGCCCGCCCCGGCGTGGTCAAGAACCGCAACCAGTTGATGGACGCCGCCTATCAGGACGACGTCTATGTCGATGACCGCACGATCGACAGCCATATCAAGCGGCTGCGCCGCAAATTCCGCGAGGTGGATTCCGATTTCAACGCAATCGACACACTCTATGGCGCCGGCTACCGCTTCTCCGAAGAAGGATGACGCGCCCATGGCGATGCGCTGGTCGGGGCGGCTCAGCCTCACGCCGCGCATCCTGGCGGTCAATGTCTTTGCGCTCGCGCTCTTGGCGGGCGGCTTCTTCTATCTCGACAGCTATCGCACCCGGATCATCGATTCGCGGCTGGAACAATCGGCGCGCGAGCTGAAGCTACTGGCGATCAGCCTGGAAAATGCGCCGGCCGACCGCCACGACGCGCTGATAGCCGCCTATGCCCGCCAGACCGGCGACCGGGTCCGCCGCTATGCGCCCGGCGGTGGCCTGATCGCCGACAGCTTCACCATGGATGCACCGCGCTATCGCCTGCGGTCGCCGTCGGAAGAGGAATGGCAGCGCCATGTCGCCCGCTTCCTCGACAAGGCGGTGGACCGCATCGTCTCGGCCAGCCGGCCGCCCGATTTCGTCGAACCAGCCGTGGACCGGGCCGATGCCTGGCCCGAACTGCTGCTGGCGCGCAAGACCGGCAAGCCGACCGCAATGAACCGCTATGCGCCCGATCGCACCTTCATGATCTCGGCGGGCGCCTCCGTGCGGGACGGCACCGCCCTGCTTGCCACCGAAAATGCGCGCGACATCACCCGCACCGTGCGCGCCGAACGGCTGCGGCTCGGCCTCGTCCTCGCCGTGGCCATGCTCGCCTCGACGCTGCTTTCGCTGTTCCTGGCCCGCACCATCGTCCAGCCGCTCCAGCGCCTCGCCCGTGCCGCCGTCCGCGTTCGCCTCGGCCGCGCGCGCGAAGTCACCGTGCCACGCCTGCCCGAACGGCGTGACGAGATCGGCATGCTGGCCCGCGCCCTGTCCGACATGAGCATTGCCCTGCGCCAACGGATCGATGCGACCGACGCCTTTGCCGCCGATGTCAGCCATGAACTTAAAAACCCGATCGCCTCGCTCCGCTCCGCGCTTGATGCGCTCGACCGGGTGGACCGCCCGGACCTGCGCGCGCAACTGATGGCCATCGCCCAGGATGATGTCCGCCGCCTCGACCGGCTCGTCACCGACATTGCCGAAGCCTCGCGCGTCGATGCCGAACTGTCGCGCACCCGGTTCGAGCCGATCGACCTTGGCCTGCTCATCGAAACCATGGTCATCGCCCGCGAAGCGCGCGGCGTGCCCCGTGGCGTCCGCCTCGCCTTCGCCCGCCCGCGCAAGAATGTCGCGGTGGTGCTGGGCGAGGAGCAACGGCTGGTCCGCGTGCTCGACAATCTGATCGACAATGCCATCTCCTTCTCGCCCGACGGCGGCCTCGTCCAGATCATCGCGACCGTCGCCGATGATCAGGTGCTGGTCAGCGTCGAGGATGAAGGACCGGGCGTCCCCGTCACCGAGCGCGAGCATGTCTTCCGCCGTTTCCACAGCGTCCGGCCGGAGGGGGAGAGTTTCGGCAAGCATAGCGGCCTCGGCCTCGCCATCGCCCGCTCCATCGTGGAGGGGCATCAGGGCCGCATCAGCATCGGCGACCGCGAGGATGCGCAACAGGGCGCCCGCTTCATCCTGCGCCTGCCCATGGCGGTCGAGCGCGACCCCGGCATCGCGTCCGAATAACGCCGCGTCCCCGCATGGGACGCGCGCCACCAATGTCGTTTGCAAGGCTGCCAACACAGGGTAGAAGGGCCGCCGACTTATGGCCCGCGCATTGTCCTCCGAAACGCTGCATGCGACCAGCGTGGCCATAGAAGGCCGCGCCCTGTTGCTGTGCGGCAAGAGCGGCATCGGCAAGTCCGACCTTGCCCTGCGCCTCATCGATCGCGGCGCGACCCTCATCAGCGACGATTATACGCTGCTCAAGCGCGTCGACGGCCAGTTGCTCGCCAGCGCGCCGGAACGGATTGCGGGCCAGATCGAGATACGCGGCATGGGCATCGTCACCATGCCCCATGTCGATGATGTCCCCGTCGCCCTGCTCATCGACCTGTTCGACAAGGTCGACCGCATGCCGCTCGAACCCTTGCTGCGCACGATCGCAGGCCTGCCGATCCCGGTCTGGAAGGTCACCCCGTTCGAAGCCTCCGCCGCGATCAAGGTCGAATGGCTGCTGCGCGCGGTGCCGATCGCATGACCCTCTCCCACCCCAAATCCATCCTCTTGCTGTCGGGCCTGTCGGGCGCGGGCAAGACCACCGCGCTCAAGACGCTGGAGGATATGGGCTGGGAAGTGGTGGACAATCTTCCCCTCGTCCTGCTCGACCGGCTGCTCGACACCCCCCTGCCCGCCGGTTATGCGGGCGAGGACGAACGCCCGCTGGCGCTCGGCATCGACGCGCGCACCCGCGGCTTCGACGCCGGTGCCATCGTCCGCCGGATCAAGGCCCTGCGCGAACGTCATGGCCATGATGTCGAAACCCTGTTCCTCGACTGTTCCGACAGCGAATTGGAGCGCCGCTTCGCCGAAACCCGCCGCCGCCACCCGCTCGCGCTCGATCGCCCGGCGGCCGACGGCATCGCGCGCGAACGTGAACTGACCGAAGCGCTGCGCCGCTGGTCGACCCAGGTGATTGACACCACCAGCTTCACCAGCAACGCGCTGCAACAGGAAATCCGCAGCCGCTTTTCGCGTGAGCGGCTGTCCGACCCGGTGCTGACCATCTTGTCGTTCGGCTTTTCGCGCGGCGTGCCCCGCAATGCCGATCTGATGTTCGACATGCGCTTCCTGCGCAATCCGCACTGGGACGAAGCCTTGCGCCCGCGCACCGGTCTAGACTCCGACGTCGCTGCCTATATCGCGGCTGACCCGGCCTATGAGCAAACAGTCAGCAAGATCGAGGATCTGCTCGCCACCCTGCTGCCGCGCTATGCGGAGGGCGGGAAAGCCTATATCACCATCGCCTTCGGCTGCACCGGCGGCAAGCACCGGTCGGTCCATGTTGCCGATCGTGTCGCACGCTACTTGCAAGATGCGGGCTTTTCGCCCACGGTCCTGCACCGCAATATTGAATCGACGCCGCAGGATAGTCTGGAGAAGCGTCGTCCGGGAGGCCCGAAAGCAACGTCATGAAGCAGGTGGGCCGCAAAAGCAGATGATCGGACTCGTACTCGTCACTCATGGGTCGCTCGCGACCGAATTTGTCGTCGCGATGGAACATGTCGTCGGCCCCCAGCAGCAGATCGAAACGATCTGCATCGGGCCGGAAGACGATATGGAACTGCGCCGCGCGGACATCGCGACCGCGGTGGCGCGCGTCAATGACGGCAGCGGCGTCATCCTGCTCACCGACCTGTTCGGCGGCACCCCCTCCAACCTCGCCATCTCGCTGCTGAAAGCCGGCGAGATCGAGGTGATCGCAGGCATCAACCTGCCCATGCTCATCCGCCTGGAAAGCGCGCGCAAGGTCATGGACGTGCGCGCCGCCGTCGCCGCGGCGCGCGAAGCAGGCCAGAAATATATCAGCGTCGCGTCGGAACTGTTGGGCAGCACCACATGAATGAAATCAGCCAGGAAGTCCGTATCAGCAACAAGCGCGGCCTCCACGCCCGCGCCAGCGCCAAGTTCGTGACCCTGGCGAGTGGCCTGCCCGCCGACATCATCGTCAGCAAGGATGGCAGCCACGTCACCGGCACCTCGATCATGGGCCTGATGATGCTGGGTGCCGCCATGGGCGACAGCATCACCATCAAGGCCACCGGCCCCGAAGCGCATGATTCGCTCGGCAAACTGGTGAGCCTGGTCGAAGACAAATTCGGCGAAGAGTAGAAACACGCTCTCCATCTTTCCCTTGATGGACAGGTAGATGGCGGCATAATCCCCTCTGGTCTGTTTCGCGGCTGAAGAGGGAGCGTTCGCCATGTCCTTGACCGTCCGCATCCTAATGGCGCTTGTGCTGGGTCTGGCAAGTGGCATCGCCCTCGCGGAATGGGGCAAGGGGTGGGACGCGCCGCTGCTGTCGCTCGCGCAGCCGATTGGCAAGGCGTGGCTCAACGGCCTGCAAATGCCGCTCATCCCCCTTATCTTCGCGTTGCTGGTCACGGGCATTGCGCAGGCAGCCACCACGGCGCGCACCAATGGCATGGCCGGGCGCGCCATTGGCCTGTTCGCCCTGCTGCTGGTCGCCTCCTCCACCGTCGCGGCGCTCGTCGGGCCATTGCTGTTGCACCTCTGGCCGGTGCCCTCCGGCGCGGTCGGCATGTTGACCGGGGCCGAAAGCGCGGCGGAGGTGCCCGGCGTGCGGCCGTCAGCCGACTGGCTGCTGGGCTTCATCCCCGCCAATCCGATCAAGGCGGCGGCCGAGGGTGAGGTCGTCGCCGTCGTGCTATTTGCGCTCATCTTCGGCTTTGCCGTCACCCGGATCGCCGAGGCCCGTCGCGCGCAATTGACCGGCCTGTTCGAGGCGCTGACCGACGCGCTGCTGGTCGTGGTGCAATGGGTGCTGTGGCTCGCCCCCGTCGGCGTGTTCGCGCTGGCGCTGGTGGCGGGCGCGCGGTCGGGCCTCGCCACCGCTGGCGCGCTGCTCCACTATATCGGCTTCATCGTGCTGATCTGCCTGATCGTCACCCTGCTCGTCTATCCGCTGGTGGCGCTGCTCGGCCGAATCGCGCCAGGGCGTTTCGCGCGCGCCGCCTTCCCGGCCCAGGCCATCGCCTTCTCGACCCAAAGCTCGATCGCCTCGCTGCCTGCCATGATCCAGGCGAGCGACGGGCTGCTGGACGTCCGGCCGACCACGCGCAGCATCGTCCTGCCGCTCGCCATATCGCTGTTCCGCATCACCAGCCCGCCCGCCAATCTGGGTGTCGCCCTCTATGTGGCGGCGATGAACGGGGTCGTGCTGGGACCAGTGCAATTGGCCATGGGCGTGGCGGTCGCCGCGATCGTCAGCCTCGCCTCGGTGGGCCTGCCCGGCCAGGTCAGCTTCTTCACCACCACTGGCCCCATCTGCCTCGCCATGGGCGTGCCGGTGGAGGCGCTGCCGCTGTTGCTGGCGGTGGAGACGGTGCCCGACATCTTCCGCACCGTCGGCAACGTCACCGCCGACATGGCGGTAACGCGCATCATCGATCAGAATGGTCTCACGGCACCCGACGCGCCGTCAGGATCTTGACCGGCGCTTCCAGCATCTGCCCCTTCATCACGCCCTCGCCCGCTGTCGCGGATTTGGGCGCGGCCAGAATGGTTTTCACCACCTCCAGCCCTTCAACCACATGGGCGAACACGGCAAAGCCCTGATTGTCGCCCGGCGCGTCTGGCTGCGCGTCCATGGCGGGCATCTTGCCCAGCACAATGAAGAAATCGCCGGTCGCGCTCCCCGGCGCATAGCGCGCCATCGATAGCGCGCCCTCATCATGGGTCAGGCCCGTCTGGCTAGTCGGTTCATGCTTGATCGGCAGCCGAATGCGTTTGGGGTCATTCTGTGCCCCGCCCTGCACGAAGCCATAATCGGCCGCGCCGACGCCGCGATAAAAGACGGTGCCGTCCAACCGCTTCTGATCGACATAGGCGAGGAAATTGGCGGCGGTGACAGGCGCCTTGTCGGCATGGACCGCGATCACGATCCGCCCCGCTGCGGTATCGAGCGCCACCCGCACATCAGCGGGTGCCTGCGCCAAGGCGGGCGAGAGGGTGAGGAGTGCGGTGAGCCAAAGGGCGAGGGTGCGAATCATGCCGCCAGCCTAGCCCTTCATACGCCCGATGCCAGCCCCTCAGCCCTCCAGCTGGCGCAACAGCGCGCGGACGTCGGCGTCGATATCGGGATTGCTCTCGCGCAACTGCTCGATCGTGCGGACCGCATGGATCACCGTACTGTGATCCCGCCCGCCAAAGATGCGGCCGATTTCCGGCAGCGAACGCGGCGTCATCTTCTTGGCGAGATACATGGCCACCTGGCGCGGCCGGGCGACGGCGCGGGCCCGGCGCTTGGAGCGCATTTCCGACACGTCGATCCGAAAATGGGCGGCGCAGACCTTCTGGATCTCGTCCACGGTGATGCGCCGGGCATTGGCGCGCACGGCGTCGGCCAGCATGCCCTGCGCAAAATCCAGGTCGATCGCCCGGCCGGTCAACTGGCCATAGGCGACCAGCTTGTTGAACGCGCCTTCCAGTTCGCGGACGTTCGACCGGATCGAACGGGCGAGAAAGTCGATAACGGCATCCGGTACCGGCGGATCGCCCGCGACGGCGCGCTTGGCTTCAAGGATCGCCAGACGCAGCTCAAGGCTCGCGGGCTGGATGTCCGCCACCAGGCCACCGGCCAGGCGCGACAGGATGCGCGGATCGATCGATTCGAGCGCCTGGGGCGCCCGGTCGGCGGTCACGACGATGCGCGCGCCGGTGTCGATCAGATCGTTGATCGTGTGGAGAAATTCCTCCTGCGTCGACCCCTTGCCCGCAATGAACTGGATATCGTCGATCAACAGCAGCCGCGCCGCGCGCAACCGCGCCTTGAACGCCATCGTTTCATTGGCGCGCATCGCATTGACGAACTCCATCATGAAACGCTCGGCCGACATGTAGAGAACCGGCGCGCCGGGCGAGTGTGCAGCGAAAGCGGCTGCGATCGCGTGCAGCAGATGCGTCTTGCCCTGGCCAGTGCCCCCCTGGATGAACAGCGGGCTGAACCGCGGCTGCGCTTCGGCCGCCATGGCTTTTGCGGCCGAGCAGGCCAGTTGGTTGCTCTCGCCCACCACGAAGTCGGCAAAGCCATGGCGCGGCGTGAAATTGACGGCGCTGGCGACGGCTTGCGGCAACAGGTCGATGACCGGTTCTACCGCCGTGACGTCGAGCAGTCGCGGGCCGCTGGCGTCGGGCGCACGGCGGACGCGGATGTCGCGCACCTCCGCCCCGGCGCTGCGCCAGGCCATGCGCAGACGGTCGCCAAACTGGCCCGTCACGAAATTCGCACTGAAATCCGTCGCAACAAGCAAATCGAGCGTTTGCGAATCGGGGCAATAATCGCCCAGTCGAACCGGCTTGAGCCATTGGTCGAACATGCGCGCACCAATGTCGCGGCGCAGACCGGCGCGGATCATCGTCCAGGTGGAATCGAGGTCGGCATGTGCCTGTACCCCTGCATCCTCCTGCCAATCCACCACGCCTATATTTTCCGTCATTATCGTGCCGACCCTACCAATATGCCCCCTGCCTTCGGGCAGGAACCAGCGACGCGAACGAACCCACCGGCAAAAGCCCCTGCTTCGCCGAGTCCATCCCATCCACTGACTAAATGACGGCCGCACAGAGATGATTCGACGGCGGCCGGAGGTCGAAAATAGACAGGGCGGCTCCCTCGGATCAAGGGCGCGGCGGTTCAAAAAAATGAAATAAAGCCGTTGACTCGGCAAACCCGCGGAAAAGGGTTAGTTGCAAAAATATCGCTATTTTTGAGTTAGTTATTTGGTCATTATCTTGCGGCTGTCAGTCGAATCGCGGGAATTGCTTGTGTCCGCTGTGTGACCGTCTTGTGAATGAACATGAAAAAGCCCGCTTCCCTGATGGGAGCGGGCTTGTTCAGTCCCTGCAAACGGGAAAAGGCTTAGGCGAGCGCGCTGACAGCCTTGGTCAGGCGGCCGAACTTCCGCGAAGCCGTGTTCTTGTGCATCACGCCACGCGCAACGCCGCGTGCCATTTCCGGCTGAACCGACTGCAGCGCGGTGGCGGCTGCGTCCTTGTCACCAGCGGCGAGGGCGGATTCCACCTTCTTCACCAGGGTGCGGATCCGGCTGATGCGGGCACCATTGATTGCGGCGCGACGTTCGTTGCGGCGGATGCGCTTCTTGGCTTGCGGCGTATTGGCCATTTAGAGTCCTCGGTTCTCGTCAATATTTGAAAAGAGACCAGTCGGACTCGCCAACCCGCCTCATGAAGGTGCGCGCCTTACAAGGGTTCGTGCCGGTCGTCAACCAGTCGGACCCGCTTCACCGCTGGCATGTCGGACAGAAAAAGGTGGATCGCCCGCCATCGACACGGCGCTGCACCGTGCCGCCACAGGGGCATGGTTCGCCTTCGCGACCATAGACGCGCCATTGCTTGGAAAAATAGCCCAACTCCCCGTCCGGCCGCGCATAATCGCGCAGCGTCGATCCGCCCGCGACGATCGCGGCGGCCAACACCGTGCGAATCGAATCGACCAGCAGGGCAAGGCGCGGGCGACTGATCTTCCCCGCCGCTCGCGTCGGCGCTATGCCCGCCATATTCAGCGCTTCGCACACATAGATATTGCCCAGCCCGGCCACGATTCGCTGGTCGAGCAACGCCGCCTTGATCGATGTCGCCTTGCCCTTCAGCACGGCCGCCAGATGGGCGGCATCAAAATCAGGCCCCAGCGGTTCCGGTCCCATCCGGGTGAACGGGCCATAAGCTTCCCACGCCTCGCTGCGCACCAGATCGATGAAGCCGAAGCGGCGCGGATCGTTGAGCGCCAGTTGACGTCCTGCCCCGGTTTCCAGGATCAGATGATCGTGCGTGCCGATCTCGGTCGGGTCCACCCGCCAGCGGCCCGACATGCCTAAGTGAAAGATCATCATGTCGCCCCGATCGGTGGCGATCAGCCCATATTTGGCGCGCCGCGTCAGCACCGTAACCGTCGCCCCCGTCAGACGCTGGCGCAGGTCCACCGGGATGGGAAAGCGCAGGTCCGCGCGGCGCGGCTCGACACGGGTGAGAACCGCGCCCTCCAGCACGGATCGAAGGCCCGCAACGGTGGTTTCGACTTCGGGAAGCTCTGGCATAAGGACCATCTAGGCAAGAGCGCTTCCAATTCCCAGCTTCTTGGCTGGAATGGCACGCAATCTCTGTCTAGAGGATCAGGCATGAACGAAACAGCATCCTTTGGCTATCGGGACGTCGATGCCGCCGAAAAACAGGGCATGGTCCGCGAGGTCTTTTCCAATGTCGCGGCCAAATATGATCTGATGAACGACGCCATGTCGGTGGGCGCGCATCGTTTGTGGAAGGATCAGTTCGTCGCTCGCGTCAAACCGCGGCCGGGCGAAGCGATCCTCGACATGGCGGGCGGCACCGGCGACATCGCCTTTCGCATGCATAAATATGGGGCCGACGTCACCGTGTCGGACATCAACCCCGAAATGCTGGGCGTGGGCATGGAACGCGCCAAGAAGAAGGGGCTGGAGGGCTTGCTCTGGTCGGAACAGAATGCCGAGCAACTGACCTTCGCCGATCGCAGTTTCGACGCCTATACGATCGCCTTTGGCATCCGCAACGTGACGCATATCGACCAGGCATTGGCGGAAGCGCATCGCGTGCTGAAATTTGGCGGGCGCTTCTTCTGCCTTGAATTTTCGACCACGACCTGGCCGGGCTTTTCGGACGTGTATGACGTCTATTCGCACAAGCTGGTCCCGCAGCTGGGCAAGCTGTTTGCCAATGACGCCGACAGCTATCGCTATCTGATCGAATCGATCCGCCGCTTCCCTCCCATGCCCCAATTCGAGGGCATGATCCGCGACGCCGGATTCGTGCAGACCAAGGTCGAGCCGATCCTGGGCGGCCTGGTGGCGATCCATTCGGGCTGGAAGATTTGATGGGCATCCAGGAAAAGCCCCTCCCCTTCAGGGGAGGGGTTGGGGTGGGGGCCATCCCCCCGCGCCGCACATTGTTGAAAGCCCCCACCCCCAGCCCCTCCCCTGAAGGGGAGGGGAGCCGATAATATGACCAGCCACATCACCCATATCTGGCGGCTCCTCAAATGGGGGCGCACGCTGGCGCGCCATGGCGCGTTGCGCGGAATCGAACGCGACCCGCTGACCCCGGCGTCCGTGCGGCGGCTGGTGCGGCTCGCGCGCTTCGGTGCCCGCGTGCCCAAACAGCCGCGCTATGCCGATGCCTTCCAGTCGATCGGCCCTGCTGCGATCAAGCTCGGACAGACGCTGGCGACCCGGCCCGATCTGGTTGGGGAGGAAGCGACGCTCGACCTGCTGCGCCTGCAGGACGCGCTCCCCCCCGTCCCCTTCGATACGATCCGCAAGCAGATCGAGACGAGTTTCGGCCGACCGCTGGAGGCCATCTATGCCCGCTTCGATGAAGCGCCCGTCGGCGCGGCTTCCATCGCGCAGGTGCATCGCGCGCTGACCACCGATGGCCGCGATGTCGCGGTCAAGGTGATCCGCCCCGGCGTCGCGGAGCAATTCAACCGCGACATCATGACCTATGAATGGGCCGCTGCCCATATCGAGCAATTGGGCGGCGAAATCGCCCGGCTGCGCCCGCGCCTGGTCATCGCCAATATGAAGCGCTGGACCGCGCGCGAACTCGACCTGCGGCGCGAAGCCGCCTCCGCGTCGGAACTCGCCGAAACGATGGTGGCGGAACCGGGCTATCGCATTCCCACGATCGATTGGGATCGCACGACCGGCAAGGTCATGACGATGGAATGGATCGACGGGATCAAGATTTCCGACCGCGAGGCGCTGATCGCGGCGGGGCATGACTTGCCCGCCATTGCCGCGCGGCTGGTCAACGCCTTCCTGCGGCAGGCGATTGCGGAGGGTTTCTTCCACGCCGACATGCATCAGGGCAATTTGTTCGTGACGGCCAATGGCGACATCGTAGCGATCGACTTCGGCATCATGGGGCGGATCGACCGGCGCGCGCGCATGTGGCTGGCAGAGATTCTCTACGGCCTGATCACCGGCAATTATAAGCGCGTCGCCGAAATCCATTTCGAGGCGCAATATGTCCCCGCGCACCACGATATGGCCGAGTTCGCGACCGCCCTGCGCGCCGTGGGCGAACCGATGCGCGGCAAACCGGTGCGCGAGTTGTCGGTCGGCGGCATGCTGGACGGCCTGTTCGCCATCACCCGCGACTTCGACATGCAGACGCAGCCGCACTTGCTGTTGCTGCAAAAGACGATGGTGATGGTGGAGGGCGTGGCGACATCGCTCGACCCCGACATCAACCTGTGGGAAACCAGCGGCCCCTATGTGAAGGGCTGGCTGCGCGACGAACTGGGGCCGGAGGCCAAGGCCGCCGATACGCTGATCGAAAATTGGCGCACCTTGCAGCGACTGCCGGGCCTCGTCCGCCGGATCGAAGATGCTTTCCCGGAGAAAGGCGGCGCACCGCCCCCGCCCCCACTGACCGAAGTGAAGCTGATCCGCGTGGGCGGCGGCTGGCGCTATGCGGTGGTGGCGATCATGGCCGCGGCGGCTGGCGTTGGGGCGACATTGCTATTATCTTCATCGCTATGACCCGCGAAGAAGCCATTGCCCGGATCAAACCGCATGAGGCGGAACTGCGTGCAGCGGGAATCACCTCGCTTGCCCTGTTTGGATCGGTAGCGCGTGGTGAAGCGCGTGCGGATTCGGACGTTGATCTGATGTGTGAGATCGACAGCAATAGTCGCATGGGCCTGCTGGAGTTTATCGGCGTGCAGTTGCAACTGGCAGATTTCATGCAGAATCCGGTCGATCTGGTCGAACGTGCGGCTATGAGACCCCGAATCCGCGCATCGGCGGAATCGGACATGGTCGCTATTTTCTGACAGTGACGCTCAATCGAGACATTGATCGGCTGGAGCTGATCATCGAATTGATCGACCATATCCGTCGCCGATTGACGATATTGACGGAAGAACCATTCTTGCGCGATCAGGACGAGATCGATCTGACATCCTTCCGTCTGCTGCACATCGGCGAGGCAGCTCATAAATTATCGACAGATATCAAAGCGCGACACCCGACGGTTCCATGGGCCGCCATATATCAGATGCGCAATGTCATCAGTCACGACTATCCTGCGATCATTCCTTGGCGCATTTGGGACACGGCAACGACCAAACTGGATGAACTACGCGCGCTGTGCCGCGCGGAATTGGATAATCTTGGCGAATGACCCCCCGCATCCTCCTCATCATCTCCGGTGGCATTGCGGCGTACAAGTCGCTCGAACTAGTCCGCATGTTGCGCAAGCGCGGGATGACGGTGCGGGCGGTTCTCACGCAATCCGCGCAGCAGTTCGTCACGCCGCTGTCGCTAGGGGTGCTGACCGAGAATCCAGTCTTTACCGACCTGTTCAACCTGAAGGACGAGCAGGAAATCGGCCATATCCAGCTTAGCCGTCAGGCCGATCTGGTCGTGGTCGCGCCCGCGACCGCCAATTTCCTCGCCAAGATGGCGAACGGCATTGCCGACGACCTCGCCACCACCTTGTTGCTGGCGACGGACAAGCCTGTGCTGGCCGTACCCGCCATGAATGTGCGGATGTGGCATCATCGCGCGACCCAGCGCAATCTGGAGCGGCTCCACGCCGATGGCGTCCACATCATGACGCCCGACGATGGCGCGATGGCGTGCGGCGAATTTGGCACCGGACGGCTGCCCGAACCTGAAGCCATCGTCGCGGAGATCGAGCGGCTGTTGGCGATGCCAAAGAGCGGTGATCCGCTCGACGGACAGCCGGATTTCTCTCCGCCTCCGTTCGGTTCGAGCTTGCGCGGCAGGCATATCCTCATCACCGCCGGCCCCACCCATGAGCCGATCGACCCCGTCCGCTACATCGCCAATCGATCGTCGGGCAAACAGGGCTTCGCCATCGCCGCAGCCGCTGCGCAAGCGGGCGCGCGGGTTACGCTGGTGGCGGGACCGGTGCATCTGCCCACGCCCCAGGGTGTCACGCGCATCGATGTCGAGACCGCCCGCGACATGCTGGTCGCCGTCGAGAGCGCCCTGCCCGCCGATGTCGCGATCATGGTCGCGGCCGTCGCTGACTGGCGCACCGCCGATGCCGCCGACCAGAAGCTCAAAAAGGATGGCACCGGCCAGCCCGCGCCGCTCGCTTTGGTCGAGAACCCCGACATTCTCGCGACGCTGGGCCACCATGCCCAGCGCCCTACCCTGCTCATCGGCTTCGCCGCCGAAACGCAGAAGATCGCAGAACATGCCCAAGCCAAGCTGGCGCGCAAAGGCGCGGACTGGATCGTCGCCAACGATGTGTCGGGCGACGTAATGGGCGGGGACGCCAACGCCGTGCAGATCGTCACCGCGTCCGGCATCGACGCTTGGCCCGTCATGCCCAAGGATCAGGTCGCGCAAAAACTCATCGAAAAGGTTGCTGATGCCCTCTCCCCTCACGCCGATTGATATCCAGCTCAAACGCCTGCCCCATGGCGAGGGACTGCCGGTCCCCGCTTATGCCACCGCCCATGCCGCGGGTATGGATGTGGTGTCGGCGGAGGAACTGACATTGCAACCGGGCGGGCGGCACGCCGTGGCCACCGGCTTCGCCATGGCAATCCCGCAAGGCTATGAGGTGCAGGTCCGCCCCCGGTCTGGCCTGGCGCTCAAACATGGCATCAGCCTGCCCAACACGCCCGGCACCATCGATGCCGACTATCGCGGCGAATTGAAGATCATCCTCATCAACCTCGGCAACGCGCCCTTCCCGATCCAGCGCGGCGACCGCATCGCCCAGCTGGTGGTCGCCCCCGTTCAGCTTGCCAGCTTCGTCGAAGTCGATAGGCTGGACGATACCGAACGCGGACAGGGCGGCTTCGGTTCGACAGGAGTGTGACACAATGACGATGCTGCTTTCGCTGATGCTGGCCGCAACCCCGGTGGCGGGCGCGGACGCGCCGCCCATGCCGACTGATCTGGCGAGCGTGCCGGTGATCGAGAACTGGCTGGGGCGCAAGATTTCGCCGCGCTGGTCGGAGGAAGTGGCCAAGCTCTATCGTCGCGGAGACTGCAGCGGCGCTGGGCCCTATGAGGGGTCGCGCCTGCTCGAAATCGACATGCTGTTTCTGCTGACCGGTGACGGCAAACCATTGAAGGTCGCCCCCGTCAACGCCCGCTGCCCCGGCGTCGAAAAGTTCGTGAGCGGCCGCATCCTTGGTTCGCTGCGCGGCTCCTTCCCCAAGACCGGCGCAGCGCAACCGCGCTGGATGCGCTCGAAGGTCCGCTTCCTCTGGTCCGACGCACCGTGACGCTGACCGACGACCAACTCGACCGCTATGCCCGGCATATCGTCCTCAAGGAAATCGGCGGGGCGGGCCAGGCACGGCTGTTGTCAGCCGATGTCGCGCTGATTGGCGCAGGCGGTATCGGCAGCCCGGCGATCCTCTATCTGGCGGCGGCAGGCGTCGGCACGATCCGGGTGATCGATGATGACGACGTCGCCCTGTCCAACCTGCAACGGCAAATCCTGTTCGGCACCGCCGATGTCGGCGCGCCCAAGGCGGAAGCGGCGATGGTGGCGGTCGCCCGGCTGAACCCCGACATCAAGCTGATCCAGATCAACGCCCGCATAGATGCCGACAATGCCGCGCTGATGCTGCGCGATGCTGATGTCGTGCTGGACGGCAGCGACAGTTTCTCCACCCGGTTGGCGGTGGCCGACGCCGCGCACCGCTTGCGTATTCCGCTGGTGTCTGCGGCGGTCGGGCCGTTCGAGGGGCAGATCGCCACCTATCGCGGATGGGAAGCGGACAAGCCCTGCTACCGCTGCCTGGTCGGCGCGGCACAGGATGCGCCGGAGCGTAATTGCGCCGAAACCGGCGTCATCGGCGCCCTGACCGGCGCGATGGGCAGCCTCGCCGCGCTGGAGGTGATCCGCGCGCTGGTGCCGTTCGGCGCGGACATGGCCGGACGCTTGCTGATCGCCGACCTGCTCTCCATGCGCTTCCGCACGCTGGACGTGCCCAAAGACCCGGCCTGCCCCGCCTGCGCTGCGCATCTATGCGTCCCTTGAGGATCATCGTCGCGACGGCTGATGCCGAGCGGTTGCGCGGGGCTTTGATCGTGGCGAGTGCCCATGCCGCACTCGGCGGCGCAGCGGCCCTGTTCCTGCAACTCGACGCCGTGGGCCTGCTCCGCGCACCGATCGCCGCGCCCCAGGATGATGCCCACCGGGCAGCGGGATTGCCCGATCTCGCCGCCGTGCTGGCCGAAGCCCAGGCGCTGGGCGTGACGATCAGCGCCTGCCAAAGCGGGCTGGCGCTGTGCGGGATGACGGCGGAGGCCCTACCAAGCGGCGTCGATGTCGGCGGCCCGGTCGGCTTCCTGCAAGCAACCGACGACAATGCGCGCCTGCTGATCGCCTGATCTAGCGCAGCACCGGCAGGTAACGCCAACGCTCCACGCGGACGGTGCGAATGCTCGCCTTCACCACAGGATCGGCGGCGGACATCCCGTCGGAGAGAGGCAGCAACCGGAAATGCGCCGCACCGACCAGGGCGCACAGGCAGAACAGCGCCGCCGCCAGTCCATAGCCCCGCATATTCATGCCTCCTGCTGCTGCGTATCCCGCAGGAAAATATCCTCTATCCGCGCGCCGAACAAGTCGGCAATCCGAAAGGCGAGCGGCAGCGACGGATCATATTTGCCCGTTTCTATCGCATTGACGCTCTGACGCGATATGCCAAGCTGCGTAGCCAAATCACCCTGGCTCCACGCCCGCTCTGCGCGCAACTGCTTCAGCCGGTTCTTCACGCACAGCCCGCCACGCCGGTTTGCCGCCAATTGACCAACTGGCCCACCGCCAGACCCACGCACCATAATGGCCAGACGAAAAAGATCGGCAACGCCGGCACCGTGGTAAAGAGTTCGAGTAGCCCCCAGACGCTGGTAATCGCTAGGGCAAAGCCGGTAGCCACCAGGAATTTGCGTATTTCCAACATGCGCAGATATTCATCGTCCAGTTCCACGAGGAAACGCGCCATCGCCCAGATCCAGCCCAGGGCGGCAAGGCCGGGCACCAGCGCGATCGCCACGGTCGCAACATTCGCCGCCGCGCCGTCGGGGATCAGCCAGGATGCCAGCCCCACAGCACCGACATAGGCAAGACTGAGCGGAATCATACGGCCGGTATAGCGCCGATAGGCGGGGTTTCGGGATGCGTTGGTCATGTCAGCCCTCCTCATGTGATGACAAGCGCCCTTTACATTTTCCGCGTCGCATATGTCAAGTTACATTGACACCGCTGCCCGCGCATTCCCCACCCCCTTCCCTTGACAGGCCGAACCGCCCATTTATGGGGAAGGCGCGGCTTTTCGGGCCGCGACATAGCCCGTATTTCAAGGAAATCCCGTGTCCGCCATGCTCAAAATCACTCTGCCCGACGGTTCCGTGCGTGAAGTCGCGCCCGGCACTACCCCGGCGGATATTGCGGCAGCGATCGGGCCGGGCCTCGCCAAAGCGGCGATCGCGGCGCGGGTCGATGGCGAATTGCGCGACATCATGCGCCCGCTGGAGCAGGACGCAGCGCTCGCGCTGGTGACGGCCAAGGATGAGGCCGATGCGCTGGAACTGGCGCGGCATGACTTTGCCCATGTCCTGGCCGAAGCGGTCCAGCATTTGTTCCCCGGAACCCAGATCACCTTTGGCCCGTCGACCGACGACGGCTTCTATTATGACTTCGCGCCAAGCGCGGATCGTGGCCCTTTCACCGACGACGATCTGCCCGCGATCGAGGCGGAGATGCGCCGCATCATCGCCGCCGACAAGCCGTTGATCCGCAAGGAGATCGACCGCGAAACGCTGATCGCGCAATGGCAGGCTGCGGGTGAGACGTTCAAGGCGGAGTGGGCCGCCGAACTGCCCGGCGACGAGCCGCTGACGGTCTATCATTCGGGTGATGGCTGGTACGATATGTGCCGGGGTCCGCATCTCGCGTCCACCGGTCGTCTGAACCCGGACGCGTTCAAGCTGACGCGCGTGTCGGGGGCCTATTGGCGTGGCGATCAGAAGAATGCGATGCTCAGCCGCATCACCGGCACCGGCTGGCTCAACAAGAAGCAGTTGGCCGAGCATCTGACGCGCCTCGAAGAAGCGGCCAAGCGCGACCATCGCAAGCTGGGCGCGGAAATGGACCTGTTCCACCTGCAGCAGGAAGCGCATGGCAGCGTTTTCTGGCACCCCAAAGGCTATCTCATCTGGCGTCAGCTCGAAGCCTATATGCGCCGCGCGATCGACGATGCCGGCTATCGCGAGGTCAAGACGCCGCAGGTGATGGACGCGCGCCAGTGGGAGATTTCGGGCCACTGGGGCAAATATCGCGAAAATATGTTCGTGATCCCCGACGAAGTGCCCAATGTCGAGGATGAAGGCCCGCTGGTGTCCGACGATGCCGACTGGATGGCGCTCAAGCCCATGAACTGCCCGGCGCATGTGCTGATCTTCCGCCAGGGGATCAAAAGCTATCGCGACCTGCCGATGCGCCTCTACGAAAATGGCTGCTGCCACCGCAACGAGCCGCATGGCGCGCTCCACGGCCTGATGCGCGTCCGCCAGTTCACGCAGGACGACGCGCATATCTTCTGCCGCGAAGACCAGATTGTCGAGGAAGTCCGCGCCTTCTGTGCGCTGGCCGATCGCATCTACAAGGATTTCGGCTTCACCTACTCGATCAAGCTGGCGCTGCGCCCCGAAAAGCGGTTCGGTAGTGAGGAGATGTGGGACAAGGCCGAGAATGAACTGCGCGACGCGGTGGCGGCCGCCGGTCTGAACACGCCGGACTATGGCTGGGAAGAATTGCCCGGCGAAGGCGCCTTCTATGCGCCCAAGCTGGAATGGCATCTGACCGACGCGATCGGCCGCACCTGGCAGGTGGGCACGATCCAGTCGGACCGCGTGCTGCCCGAACGACTCGACGCTTCCTATGTCGGCGAAGATGGCGCACGGCACCGTCCCGTCATGCTCCACCGCGCGATCTTCGGCAGCTATGAACGCTTCATCGGCATCCTGATCGAACATTATGCCGGTCGCTTCCCGCTCTGGCTGGCACCCGTGCAAGCCGTGGTCGCGACCATCGTGTCGGACGCGGACGACTATGCCGCCGAGGTGCTGGCCAAGCTACGCGCGGCGGGAATCCGCGCCGAAGCCGACACCCGCAACGAGAAGATCAATTACAAGGTGCGCGAACATAGCCTCGCCAAAGTCCCCAATCTGCTGGTCGTAGGACGCCGCGAGGCGGAGGAAGGCAAGGTCGCGCTGCGCGTCCTGGGCAGCGATGGCCAGACCTTCCTTTCGCTCGACGAGGTGATTTCGCGCCTTGCAAATGAGGTCCGCTCGCCCGATATGTATTGAGGCAGCAATGCCACAGGGTTCGTGATTCCGCTTACGCAGGACCACGGGCCCCTTTCGGCTTTGCCAAAAAGCCGCTAAGAGTCACTCGTTTTTGCAACGACCATAGGAGATACTGCTATACGTCCCCCAATGATGCGCCGCCCACTGGCGCCGCCGCCGAAATCCGGCCCTCGCTACAATGAATTCATCACGGTCCCCAAAGTCCGCGTGATTGACGGGGAAGGCGAGAATCTGGGTGTGATGTTTACGCAGGAAGCGATCGAACAGGCGGCCGATGTCGGCCTCGACCTGGTCGAAGTCTCTCCGACCGCAGACCCGCCGGTCTGCAAATTTCTGGACATCGGCAAATTCAAATACGAAGCCCAGAAAAAGGCGAATATCGCCCGCAAGACCCAGAAGACGCAGGAACTCAAAGAGATCAAGATGCGTCCGAACATCGACGATCATGACTATGATACGAAGATGAAGAAGGTCCATGGTTTCATCGAGGATGGCGACAAGGTGAAGATCACCCTGCGCTTCCGCGGCCGCGAACTCAGCCACCAGCAGCTCGGCATGGCCCTGCTCCAGCGGGTCGCGGAAAATGTCGCCGAGACCGCCAAGGTCGAAGCCTATCCCCGCATGGAAGGCCGCCAGATGCTGATGGTCCTCGCGCCGAAATAAGCGCGTCCGTCAGGGCTTGAAAGATACAGAGGGCGGTGCCGCAAGGTGCCGCCCTTTTTGGTTGCGCGTTGGCGGAACACCGTTTGTAACAAAGTATTGCCGCGCCTGTCTGGCGCACCTCCCCACTTGACGATCGCACCGCTGCCCGTCATCGGCACGCCATATACTGCGACTTACTCGCAATATTAACTGGGGTGAGAAATTGATGAATCGGGGTTCCTTACTGTCGTCACCTTCCAACCGGCTGCGCATCAGCATGCTGGCGCTGGTCGCCGGATTGTCGCCTTGGACGGCCATGGCCCAGGCCCCCGAAGAGGCGGAAGACCAGTCGAACGCGATCGTCGTCACCGCCGCCGGCTATGCGCAGGACATCGTCGAAGCCCCCGCCAGCATCACCGTGCTGGGCCGCGAGGAACTACAGGAAAAGCGGTTCGGCAGCCTGGCCGAAGCCTTGCAGGATGTGCAGGGCGTCGATGTCGGCGGCGAAGCGGGCAAGACCGGCGGCCTCAACATCTCGATTCGCGGCATGCCCAGCGACTATACGCTAGTCCTGATCGACGGCCGCCGCCAGAATGCGCCAGGCGGCGTCACCCCCAATGGGTTCGGTGAAACCTCCACCAGCTTCCTGCCGCCCTTCTCCGCGATCGAACAGATCGAGGTCGTGCGCGGGCCAATGTCCACCCTCTACGGGTCGGACGCGATGGGCGGCGTCGTCAATATCATCACGCGCAAGGTCGGGGACCGCTGGGTCGGCACTGCCACCGCCGAAAGCACCATCCAGGGCGACGATCGCTTCGGCAATATCCAGTCGATCAACGGCTTTGCCCAGGGTCCGGTGATCGACAATCTCGTCGGCCTGACCCTGCGTGGCAGCGTCTTCCACCGCGAGGGATCGGACATTCCCATTCCCGGCGATCCGGCGCTGACGCTGGGCCGCAATCCGGTGCGGTCTCGGACATCTACACCTATGGCGGTCGCCTGACCTTCACCCCCCATGCCGACCATGACCTGTGGATCGAATATGATCGCAACGAGCAGAGCTATGACAATAGCGAAGGGCGGCTGGGGAGGCTGGGATCGGGCGGCTATGCCCCGGAACAGCAGTTCAACCGCAGCAATTATGTCCTCGCCCATAGCTGGCGGCTGGGTTTCGGCCAGTTCGACACCACGCTGACCCGCAACGACACGGAAACCATCGGCCGCCTCATCCCCAACGGCACGCCGGGCGCGACGCCCGGCAGCCCCCGCACGCTCGAAGCACGCAACGACATCATCGACTCGCGTTTCGCGGGTAAGGTCGGCGCGCTCGCCTTCACCGTCGGCGGCCAATATTGGAAGGCCCGCATGGTCGAGGGCGTCGCGCCCGAACCCTTCACCTTCACCCAATGGGCGGGCTTTGCCGAAGCCACCTGGACGATCGTCTACGGCTTCAACCTCACCGGCGGCGCGCGCTATGACGATCATTCGACCTTCGGCAGCAAATGGTCACCGCGCGCCTATGCGGTGTGGAACATCAACGACAATGTGACGCTCAAGGGCGGCGTCGGCCGCGGCTTCAAAACGCCGCGCGTCGAACAGATTGCCGAGGGGATCATCGGCTTCGGCAGGCAGGGCACGCTACCTTTGCTTGGTACGCCAGGCCTGAGTCCCGAAACCAGCACCAGCTACGAAGCTGGCCTCTATTATGACAGCCATGGCTTTTTCAGCGGCAACGTCACCCTTTTCAACAATGACTTTAATGACCGGATCACCTCCGGCGTCTTCGTGCCCAACTGCCAGTTCGCCGCATCCCCCAATCGGCCAGGTTGCGTCGATGTCGGCAATTTCCCGACGATCGAACAGTTCAGTCAGTCGATCAATATCGACAAGGCCCGGACGCGCGGTGCAGAGGTCGCGACCCGGTTCACTTTCTCGCCCGCCGTCTCGCTGGTGCTCAATTACACCTATACCGACAGCGAGCAGTTGAGCGGGCCGAATGAAGGACTACCGCTGGTCGGCATGCCCAAACATATGCTGAACGGCAATCTGCGCTGGAAACTGGGGGACAAGGCCAGTGTCTGGGCGCGCGCCGAAATCCGGTCGAGCCGTTTCCGCAACGACGCTGATGACCGGGCGGGCGTTGGCGACTTCCGGGGCTATGAGCTGTTTCATATCGGCGGCTCGTATCAGATCACGCCTGCCTTCCGCCTGGCGGCCACCGTCAACAACATCTTGGACACCGATTATGCCGAATATCTGTCCTATGACAGGGACGGCGCTGACGTGTTCACGTCGGCCTATGCGATCAACCAGGAAGGTCGTCGGCTATGGCTGTCGGCGACGGTGGACTTCTAAGCGCCGATGGTCAGGACGAACCGCGCCGCCCATTCAGGCGGACGGTTTGTCCCGATACAGGGTCGGAAACATCGTCTTGAACGCCGCCAGCTTGGGCGCGTCCCAGCGCTGGATATAGGGGTGGCGCGGGTTCTTGCGCATGAAATCCTGGTGATAGCTATCGGCGTCCTGGAAGCCGGTGAACCGCTCCACCTTGGTCACGATCGGATCGCGCCATAGGCCTGCCTTGCTCAGCTGTGCGAGATAGGCATTCGCCGCCTTCCCCTGCTCGGCATTCAACGGATAGAGCGCGCTGCGATATTGGGTGCCGCGATCCGGCCCCTGCTGGTTCAGCGTGGTGGGATCGGCGATCACCGAAAAGAAGACGCGCAGCAGCGTGCCATAGCTCACCTGCTTGGGATCGTAGGTGACACGCACGGCTTCGGCGAATCCGGTATTGCCGCCGCTGACCATCTCATAGTCCACGCGGCGGTTATTCGGCCCGCCCGTAAAGCCCGATTTGACGAGTTGCACGCCCTTCACATGGGAAAAGACGCCCTCGACACCCCAATAGCACCCACCCGCGAACACGGCCGTCTCCAGCGCGCGCGTGGGCGCGGCATCGACCGTGGCAACCGGCGCGAGCACCGTGCGCTCGGCATGCAAAGGACTGGCGAGCGCGAAGCCCGCCAACAGGGTCAAGATCAGGCGGTTAGAGCGCCGCACTGGGGCTACCAGTCGCCGCGATCGCGGACGTGCTCAGGATCGGCTGCTCGTCGGGCTGCAACAGGACCATGCCAACAAGACCAATCGCAAAACCGCCCGCAAAGCGCAGGAACAATTCGGATTTCAAAAATGCCAACATAGCCTGCGCCTTTCTTATTCTGCTTTCGGCTGGGTGCGCCGTTTGGTTACATCTGCTTGTCTTGCCCTTTGCTGAATGACCGGCGGCGCGTTAACAGCTTTCGACCAAAGCAAGGGATAGAACGACGAGCAGATTATAACCTTAATCAGTTTCTTTCTGAAACCGGGATATAGCGCCCGTCGCGCCATCTACAAGACGGCACGGGTCGAAAAGGACCGTTTCTGTTTTGAGCATCGTTGCGCGAAATTCTCGCTGTGCTCATTTTAACGTCATCCCCGCGCAGGCGGGCATCCATCTCCGAACCTTAAATCAAGGCGATAAGGTGGGAGATAGATTCCCGCCTGCGCGGGAATGACGAAATTTTACAGGATCATCGAATATCGTAATGATCCCATTTGGGCGGCCGGTGCGGTTTCCCTTATTTCAGCGCGGCGCAGGCTTCCTGAATCCGCGTGCAGGCCTTTTTCAGCACATCTTCCGAGGTCGCATAGCTGATGCGGAAGGCGGGCGAGAGGCCGAAGGCGGCACCGTGGACGGCCGCAACCTTCGCTTCGTCCAGAAAATAGGCGATCAGCGCTTCGTCATTGTCGATCCGCACGCCCTTGGGCGTCATCTTGCCGATCACGCCGCTGGCGTCGGGATAGACGTAGAAAGCGCCTTCGGGCGTCGGGCAATCAAGGCCCGGCGCATCGTTCAGCATCGCTACCACCATGTCGCGACGCTTCTTGAATACGGCGTTGCGCTCTTCGAGAAAGTCCTGCGGGCCGGTCAGCGCGGCGACAGCGGCAGCCTGGCTGATCGAACAGGGGTTGCTGGTCGATTGCGACTGCAACTTGCCCATCGCCTTGATGATCCATTCGGGACCACCGGCAAAGCCGATGCGCCAGCCGGTCATCGAGAAGGCCTTGGAGCAGCCATTCACGGTCAGCGTGCGGTCGTACAGTTCCGGGCAGACCTGCGCGATCGTCGCGAACGGCGTCGATGCATACCAGACATGCTCATACATATCGTCGGTCATGACCAGCACATGGGGATGACGCAGCAGCACGTCGGCCAGCGCCTTCAATTCCTCCGCCGAATAGGCCGCGCCGCTGGGGTTGGACGGCGAATTGAGCATCACCCATTTGGTGCGCGGGGTGATCGCGGCGTCCAACTGAGCGGCGGTGATCTTATAGCCCTGGCTCGCCGGGCCTTCGATGAAGACGGGCGTGCCGCCCGCGAAATTCACGATGTCGGGATAGCTGACCCAATAGGGTGCCGGGATGATGACTTCATCGCCCGCATCCACCGTCGCCAGCAGCGCGTTGAACAGCGTATGCTTGCCGCCTGAGTTTACCGTGACCTGGCTGCGCTTGTAGACCAGCCCATTGTCGCGCTTGAACTTGAACATCACCGCTTCCTTGACGTCGGCGGTGCCGTCCACGTCGGTATAGCGGGTCTGGTTGTTGCGGATCGCGGCAATGCCCGCTTCCTTGACGAAATCGGGCGTATCAAAGTCCGGCTCGCCCGCCGACAGGCCAATGACATCCACGCCTTCGGCTTTGAGCGCGTTCACGCGGGCGCTCATGGCGAGCGTGGCGGACGGCTGGATACGGCCCAAGGCGGCGGAAGTCTGGCTCATGGCAATATTCTTTCTTCAAAGCGACGTCCAAGCGCTCGGCACAGCCCGCCATCCTGGAAATCGCGACAAAAAATAGTAGAATCCCCTCATCCGCCCATAGGACGGATGCCGCGTCCCTTAGTGCGCAACGGGCAAAGGGGCAACCGGCCAGATGGCGGACAATGGCTATTCGGCAGGAAAGCCCGGCTATGGCGCCAGCGTCGCCGCGACCATGCCGCGCGCGGCATTGCCGATGAAAAAGCCGCGCTCCAGGTCGGACACGCGCAGGTCGCCCTCGACCGCCTCGCCCATGTCGATCAGGCTCTGGCGCAATATGCCCGGCAGCAAGCCGCGCGCCAGCGGCGGCGTCACCAGCTTGTCGCCGCGCTCGACGAACAGCGAGGAAAAACAGCCCTCGGTCAGATAGCCTTTCGCGTCGATCAGCGCGACCTCATAGGTGCCGCCGCGCTTGAGCGCGTCGCGATACAGGCTGCGGTCGGTGGTCTTGTGCAACAGGCGCAAATCGTCGGCGGGCGCATGGCGCGGCACGACCTTGACCGGGACGATCGCCTGGGGCCAGCCGATATGGTCGCGCACCTCGATCGCCACCGCACCGCTGCGCGATGCCATCAACCGCACCCGGCTGCGATCGCGCAGGCGGAAGGTCGCGGCCTGCAATTCGTTGCGGACGGCATGGCGATCGAAGGCGAAGCCGAACGCATCGGCGCTCGCCTTGAGCCGCGTCAGATGCAGTTCCAGCAACCTGATCCCGTCGAGCGGGTCGAAGGCCATGGTTTCAATGAGGTCGAAGCGTCGATCAGCCAGTGACATTGCCGTTATTCCAAGCCCTTGCCGGTGCCAGAGTCAAGCTGGAGACATCAAACCGGGGCAAGAAAGCGCCCCTTGGCCAGGCATTCGGCCCATTCCGAATCCACCTGCGAATCCGCGACGACGCCCGAACCAAGGCCCAGCCGACCGACACCGCTGCCTTCCGCGACGCATAAAGTGCGGATCGACACATTGAAGGCCGCGTCGCCCTCCGGGTCGATCCAGCCCATCGTGCCGGTATAGACGCCGCGCGCATGAGGTTCGACCGCATCGATGATCTCCATCGCCCGCACCTTGGGCGCGCCGGTGATCGACCCGCAGGGAAAAAGGATGCGCAGCACATCGACCGGCGACAGGCCGGGCAGGATGCGCGCGCGCACGGTCGACACCAGTTGATGCACGGTCGGGAAGCTCTCGACCTTGAACAGGTCGGGCACGATCACGCTGCCTGCGCGCGACACCCGCGACAGGTCGTTACGCAGCAGGTCGACGATCATCAGATTTTCGGCCCGCTGCTTTGGGTCGGCGGCCAGCCAGCGCGCAAGGTCCGCATCCCGCTGCGGATCGGCATCGCGCACCGCCGTCCCCTTCATCGGCCGGGCGGTCAATTGGCCCCGCACCTGGGTAAAGAACAGCTCCGGCGAGAAGGACAGCAGCGCATGGTCGCCCGTGCGGATCACCCCGCCATAGCCCGCCGCCGCGCGCGGCCGAACGGCGGCATAGAGCGCCATCGGATCGCCGGTCAGCGGCACATAGCAGGGGAAGGTCAGGTTCGCCTGATAGATGTCGCCTGCGCGGATATAATCCTGCACCGCGTCGAAGGCGACGCGATAGTCCGCCTCCTCGATCATCGGCCGCAACGGCCCGACCTGCGCGCCGGCCGGATCGGGCAGCATCGCGGGCAGCGTGCCGGGGGGGATCAGCCGCACCCCTTCGAACAGGCCGAACCACAAGAGCGGCGACCCGTCCGACCGCTGGTCGTGACGGCGGCCGATCGGCGCCAGCCGCTCCTCCAGCGCCAGCCCGGCTTCATAGCTCATATAGCCAGCAACATGCAGCCCCGCCTCGCGCGCATCAGCGATGCGGTCGAGCGCTGGCTGCACCTCCTCCATCCGGTGGGCAGCGATGACCGACACGGGATCGCGATAGAGCCGCGCAGGCGCGGCGTGGCGCGGGCGGGCATCATCGAACAGGGCAAAGATTTCGGTCGGGCCGGGAAGACGCATGGGCGTGTCTTAACAGGCTTTGCGCGCGGCGAAAGGCCGATCCAAGGTGCAGTGTCCTTGCAGCAGCGCAACGAACGGCCTACCCCATGCGGCCATGACCGATCCCCTCCCCGATCCCGCCCCCGATGCCGTGGCGGCGCGCCCGTTTGGACCAGCGCTCGCTTTGGCGCTGCGGGGCCGCTGCCCGGCCTGTGGCGAGGGCCGTTTGTTCGCGCATTTCCTCAAACCCGTGCCCGCCTGCGCCCAATGCGGCCAGCGCTGGGATCTGCATCAGGCGGATGATTTTCCGTCCTATATCGTCATCCTGTTGCTCGGCCATATATTGGTGCCGCTGATGATCGAAGTGAACAGCGCCTTCGCCATTCCGCTGGGGTGGCAGGCAGCGATCTGGCCGACCCTGGCCTTCCTCCTGGCGGTGGCGATGATCCAGCCGGTCAAGGGCGGCGTCATCGCCTTCCAATGGACGCGACGCATGGCCGGGTTCCGGTAGGGGTCAACCGTTTTAGGAGCGGCCCCCTCCGTTCGTTTCGAGCGAAGTCGAGAAACGCTCGAACCGAACGGGAATCCAATCAGTCCGGCTGGCGCAGGAAATTCCGCTCCATCGCCTCGCGCAGCGTTTCATCGATCTCGCGACGCCCTTCCGCCCCATGGGTGACGACCGTGGTGTCGCAGGTCGCGACGCACACGCCCTTCTGGAAACCCGCCGAACTGATCGTCCAGCTGGTCCGGCCGATATGGCCGATCGCGCAATGGACTTCGAACGGATAGGGGAAATGCGATTCCTCGATGAAGTTCAACTGCACCGCCGCGACCAGCCAGCGCACGCCCTGCTCCTGCGGATGGCGGCCCAGATGATGATGGAACCGGATACGCGCGGTTTCGAAAATACCCGATATCGCCACATTGTTGATGTGGCCCATCGTATCGAGATCCTGAAAACGGGTGTCGATGCTGGTGACGAAGCGATAGGCTTCTGGAGTGAACCGCCAGGATTCGGGTTTGGCCATGTCCTGATTTCCCTCTAACAATGTTGCACTTGCCATAGCCCTGCTGGCCAATGATGCAATCGCGCCCGCGAAATTGGGCGCAGTGCGACCTTTATGACACAATGAAAGTGCCGCTTTTGCGTGGATCGTCAGACCCATCGCAAAAACGTCATCGTTACGTCACCGTTATGTCAACGCCCGCTCATTGCGGTGCAACATGCCGCGCTTACGGCCCCCGACCAAGCCGGCTACCGGTTTTTCCAAGGGGGAAATTTTCACATGCGTCCTGCCACAGCCCTGCTGCTCGCCTCCACGATGTTGGCCAGCACACCCGCCTTTGCCCAGACGGCCTCGCTCGCCGTCCCCGCCGCCGCGGCGGCCGTGGAAGGCGAAGAGATCATCGTCTTCGGCCGTGGCGAAACCCGCCAGGTGCAGGAAATCAAGGCGCGCGACATCGTCGTGCTGACGCCCGGCACCAATCCGCTGAAAGCGATCGAAAAGCTGCCCAGCGTGAACTTCCAGTCGGCCGACCCGTTCGGCAATTATGAATGGTCGCAGCGCGTCACCATCCGTAGCTTCAACCAGAATCAGCTCGGCTTCACCTTCGACGGCATCCCGCTCGGCGACATGAGCTATGGCAACCATAACGGCCTGCACATCGCCCGCGCGATCAGCAGCGAAAATATCGGCAGCGTGCGCGTGGCGCAGGGCGCGGGTTCGCTGGGCACGCAGGCGACAGGCAATCTTGGCGGCACCGTCGAAACCTTCTCGATGGACCCGGCCGACAGCTTCGGCGCGCAGGGCAATTTCACCTATGGCAGCAACGACACGATGCGCGCCTTTGGCCGCATCAACCTCGGCAGCGCTGACGGCATTCGCGGCTATGTGTCCTACGGCTATGGTTCGACCGACAAATATAAGGGCCAAGGCGTTCAGGACCAGCATATGGGCAATGCCAAGGTCATCATTCCCATCGGCGACGCCAAGATCGACGGTTGGCTGAGCTATTCGGATCGCCGCGAACAGGATTATCAGGACATGTCGATGGGCATGATCCGTCGCCTCGGCTGGGACTGGGACAACACTTTCCCCGACTACACCCGCGCGATCGACTATGCCGACCGGCTGAACGACGTCGATCTGATCAGCAACAGCGGCGGATCGCCCTTCCCCGACGGCCGCTTCGACTATAGCGGCGCGAACGTCGCCACCGGCCAGACCTATCCCGGCAATGTCACCAGCGCCGACGATGCCTATTATGACGCGGCTGGCCTGCGCAAGGACTGGCTGGGCGCGATCGGCTTCACCACCCCGCTCGGCGAGCAGGCCAATCTTAAGCTCAAGGGCTATTATCACAATAATAGCGGCATGGGCCTGTGGGGCACGCCTTATGTGGCCAGCCCCAATGGCGTGCCGATGTCGATGCGCACCACCGAATATGACATGGACCGTATCGGCGCATTCGGCAGCGTCGATTTCGTCATCGGTGCGCAAAATCTGAGCGTCGGCGCATGGTATGAAAATAACAAGTTCAACCAGGCCCGCCGCTTTTATGCCTTTGCCAGCCGCGCCGAACCGGGCCTGTCGTTCCGCGACTATCCCAAAAATCCCTTCTTCACCCAGTGGGAATTCGACTTCACCACCGACACTTTCCAATATCATGTCCAGGACAAGATCGACCTTGGCATGGTGACGATCAACCTCGGCTGGAAGGGCTTCAAGGTCACAAACGAGGCCGAAGCCATCGTGCAGGCGACCTTCCCGCAAGGCAAGATCAGCGCCGAAGACTGGTTCCAGCCCACGGCCGGTTTCGTCGTCGAACTCAGCCCCGAAGCCGAAGTGTTCGGCGGCTTCAGCCAGTCGACCCGCGCCTTTGCCAGCGCCACCACGACCGGCCCCTTCTCGACCAACCAGGCCGGCTTCGACGCGATCAAGGATGATCTGAAGCCCGAAGAGTCGGACACCTATGAACTCGGCCTGCGCTACAACACGCCGATGTTCAACGGTACGCTGGGTGCTTATCTCGTCAACTTCCGCAACCGCCTGCTCGCGGTGCAGGTCGGATCGGCGATCCAAGGCAACCCTTCGGCACTCCAGAATGTCGGCGGCGTCCGCTCCATCGGCGTCGAAGCGGCGGGCGACCTGAAACTGGGCGGCGGCTTTGGCCTCTATGCCAGCTACAGCTACACCGACGCCACCTATCGCGACGATGTCGTGAACGGCAATGGCGTGGTGGTCGCGGCGATCGAAGGCAAGACCGTGGTCGACAGCCCCAAACATATGGCGCGCGGCGAACTCAACTATGACGACGACAAGCGCTTCTTCCGCGTCGGCCTCAACTATATGTCGCGTCGCTTCTACAGCTACACCAACGACGCCTCGGTCCCCGGCCGTCTGATCGTCGACGCCTCGCTCGGCTATCGCTTCACTGACAAGATCGAGTTGCAGCTCAACGCCACCAACCTGTTCGACAAACGCTATGTCGGCACCATCGGGTCGGGCGGCTTCGGCAATAGCGGCGACGCCCAGACCCTGCTGGTCGGCGCCCCCCAGCAATTCTTCGCCACGGTGAAGGCCGGGTTCTGACGTAATATAGGCGGGAAGGCTGTGACTTATCTCCCCTCCCCGGCGGGGAGGGGTCGGGGGAGGGGGAGCGAGGCGAAGCCGAGCGTCTACGCAAGCGGCAGTACACCCCCACCCAGCCTCCCCCTAAAGGGGGAGGAGCCAATATGGATCACCCCTCCCCTCAAGGGGAGGGGTTCAAGAAGGACAATAATTCCCATGATCAAAGCCGCGCTTCTCCTCGCCACCGCCCTTGCCGCCTGCCTTCCCGGCCCGGCGCTGGCGGAGCCGGTGCTGCTGATCTCGATCGACGGGCTGCGGCCCGGCGACGTGATCGAGGCGCAGAAGCGCGGTCTTGCCGTCCCCAATCTGCGCCGCTTCCTGACCGATGGCGCCCATGCCTCCGGCGTCACCGGCGTCGCCCCGACGCTGACCTATCCCAGCCACACGACGCTGATGACCGGCGTATCGCCCGCCCGCCACGGCATAGTCGCCAATAACAGTTTCGATCCGACCGGGATCAACCAGGGCGGCTGGTACTGGTATGCCCCCGACATCAAAGTGCCGACTTTGTGGGAAGCCGCGACCAAGGCGGGCCTGTCCACCGGCAATGTCCATTGGCCGGTCAGCGTCGCGCCCAAGGGCGTGACCTGGAACCTGCCGCAAATCTGGCACACCGGCCATGGCGACGACGCCAAATTGCTCGACGCGCTGGCGACGCCGGGCCTCTCGGCCGAACTAGAAGCGAAGGTCGGCCAGCCCTATGCGATGGGCATCGACGAAAGCCTGTCCGGCGACCAACTGCGGGGCAAATTCGCCACCGCGCTCATCGCCACGCACAAGCCGCAATTCCTGACCGTCTATTTCGCCGCGCTCGACCATGAGGAACATGCAAGCGGCCCCGACAGCCCGGCGGCCAAGGCCGTGCTGGAAAAGATCGACGCCATCGTCGGCGATCTCGTAGCGGCGGAGATGCAGGCGCATCCCGACGCCGTGATCGCCGTCGTCAGCGACCATGGGTTCGAAGCGACGCACACCGCCATCAACCTCTATCGCCCCTTCATCGACGCCGGGCTGATCACTGTCGGCACTGATGGCAAGGTCGCCTCCTGGCTCGCCATGCCCTGGATTTCCGGCGGATCGGCCGCGATCATGCTGGCACGGCCCGACGATGCGGCGCTGACGGCGCGGGTGCAAGCGTTGCTCGACAAGCTCGCCGCCAATCCCGCCAACGGCATCGCGCAGGTCGCGGGCAAGGCGCAGACCGCGGCGATCGGCGGCAATCCGCAAGCAACCTTCTATATCAATCTCGCCCCCGGCTTCGTCACCGACATCTATCGCGGCCCGACCGCACCGGTGCGCGCGCATAGCTCGGTCAAGGGCATGCACGGCTATTTTCCCGGTCCCGCCAATCTTCAGGCGAGCTTCCTCCTGATGGGCAAGGGCGTGCCGCGCGGCAAGAATCTGGGCGCCATCGACATGCGCGCCATCGCACCGACGCTGGCCACCATCATGGGCGCATCGCTGCCCGACGCCGACAAGCCTGCAATCGACCTCCAGCCATAAGGCAACGCAGCGTTTCGCGGCGCGGCAATGGACTTCGTTGCACAGGCGACATAGCTTTGCCCCGGTTCATCGATCCGGGGGTTTCCCATGCCGCGCTACAGCCTTGCCGCCATCATCCTGCACTGGGCGATCGCCGCCCTGCTCGCTTTCCAGATCAGCGTCGGCTGGGCGCTGGAGGATCTGGGCGCGCGCGGCTTTGCGCTCTATCAACTGCACAAGTCGGTCGGCATCGCCATCCTCGCGCTGACGCTGCTGCGGATCGTCATCCGCTATTGGAAGCCGCGCCCGGCAAAACTGGAGGGCGGCTGGCAGGGTGCCCTCGCCTCGACCGTCCATGGCGGCCTCTACGCCTTCATGTTGGGCGCGCCGCTGACCGGCTGGGCACTCGTCTCGACCGCCAAGGTCAAGGTGCCGACGCTCATCTTCGGGATTATCCCCCTGCCGCATCTGCCGCTGCCCGCTTCCGCGCATGGCCTGGCCGAGGGTGGCCATGGCCTGATCGCCTGGATGGGCATCGCGCTCGTCCTGCTCCATGTCGCGGGCGCGCTGCGCCATCATGTCCTGATGCGTGACGGACTGATCTGGCGGATGATCCCCAACCGCTCGACCGCGCTGCTGATCGGGCTGCCCGCGCTGATTTTGCTCGGCTTTGCGCTGGGTCGCGTGATCCTGCCAGTAGCGGCCCCCGTCGAGACGGCGCCGGCGGAGCAACTGGAAGCGCCGGAACCCGTGGCACCAGAGGCATCAACCAACGCCACCGAACCGGACAATAGCACCGTCGCCAATGAAACGGTCGCGCAAGTGGAGGAACCCATCGGCCCGCCCCCGGCCTGGACCGTACAGCCCGGCGGCAAGATCGGCTTTGCCGTTGGCAATGACGGCCAGACGATCAGCGGCAGCTTCGCCAAATGGACGGCCGCGATCGTCATGGACCCCGACCATCCCGAAACCGCCGACATCCGCGTATCGATCGACATGGCCAGCGCCAGCGTCGGCGACGCCTATCAGGACGGGATGCTGCCAGGCGACGAATTCTTCGCCGTCGCGGCCCATCCGACCGCGACCTTCACCGCCAAGGGCGCGGAGAAAACGGGACCGAACGCCTATCGCGCCAGCGGCCGCCTCAGCCTCAAGGGTGTCAGCAAACCCCAGACCATCCGCTTCACCCTTTCGGGCGACGGAGCGACCCGCAAGGTCACCGGCACCGCCACCATCGCCCGCGCCGCCTTCGACGTAGGCAATGGCGACAGCAGCGGCAGCCTGGCTCCGAATGTAGCGGTGACCTTCGCTTTCACGGCGAAACGGAAGCCATAAACCATCTTCCTCCGTTCGCCCTGAGCTTGTCGAAGGGGCCTTACTTGTTGAAAGAAAGTGCAGGGCTTCGACAGGCTCAGCCCGAACGGGCTTGATGGTGGATGCGAAGGCAGCCAGACCTAAAACCGCATCCCGACACCCACGCCGAACACCCACGGGTCGAGGCTCACCTTCACCCGCTGCACCCCGGCCGCCGCCGTGGTCAGCCGTGCCTTCGTGTCGATATCGATATATTTAACGTCGAAGTTCAAAAACAGCTTGTCGTTCAGATCGATATCGACCCCAGCCTGCCCAGCCCAGCCCACGCTGTCGGACAGATGCACCTTGGTCTTGCCGACCGCGCCTTCCAGCGCGCTGGACGCATCATTGTTGAAGAACAACGTATAGTTGACGCCCGCGCCGACATAGGGGCGGATCTTGCTGCCCGGTGCGAAATGATATTGCACGGTCAGCGTCGGCGGCAGCGCATTGGTCGCGGCCAGCTTGCCCAGCGATCCGGTCGTCCCGGTCTTGCCGCTCACCGTATGGCGGCTGGTCGCGGCGATCAGTTCGAAACCGATATTATCGGTCGCCATATAAGTGATGTCGATTTCCGGCGTGATGGTGTTGTTCACCTTCACTTTTTCGCCCGGAAAGCCCGGCAGCACGCTGCCGCTCTTCTCATTGGGCGCGACCATGATGCCGCGCAGGCGGACAAGCACGTCGCCCTGCGCGGCCTGCGCCGGGGCAGCCATGGCAGCGGCGGCGCAGGCCGTGCCGAGCAGAATGGTCTTGATGGTCATGATAAATCTCCCTGTCTGGTGGGGAGCGCTCTGCCGCATCCGGCACGGCACGGCATTGACGGTGCGCAAGCTGCAATTTGATCTGGCGCAATGCAGCCCCGGCGACTTGCTGCGATCACCCAGCCCATGTGGACCTATCATCCTGACCTGCTCGCCCGGCCGGTGCCGCGCTACACCAGCTATCCCACCGCTGCCCAGTTCACCGATAGCGTCGGCGCGGCGGAGATGGGCCAGCGGCTGGACGCGCTCGCGCCCGACACGCCGATCTCGCTCTATGTCCACATCCCCTATTGCCACGACATCTGCTGGTATTGCGGCTGCAACACCGGCGCAGCGAACAAGGCGCAACGGCTGACCGCCTATGTCGAAGCGCTGGAGCGCGAAGTCGCGCTGATCGCCGCCCGGCTGAACGGACGCGGCCGGGTGACGCGCATCGCCTTTGGCGGGGGCAGTCCCAATAGTTTGCCGCTCGTCGATTTCATCCGGCTGATGCAGCAATTATTGCGCTGTTTCGACGCCCATCATGCCGAGCTTTCGGTCGAACTGGACCCGCGCCGCCTGGACGCGGACTGGATCGACGCGATGGCGGCCATGGGGGTCGATCGCGTCAATCTGGGCGTCCAGACCTTCAGCCCGCATGTCCAGACGCGCATCGGTCGCATCCAGCCGCTCGACATGGTCGAACGCGCGGTGGAACGGCTCAAAAAGGCAGGCGTCGCCACGGGCTTTGACCTGATGTACGGCCTGCCCGGCCAAAGCATGGACGACCTGTCCGCCACGCTCGACGCCACCATCCGCCTCGCGCCTGCGCGCATCGCCCTGTTCGGCTATGCCCATATGCCGCGCCTGCTGCCGCGCCAGCGCCGGATCGACGCCAGCGACCTGCCCGACGTCGCCCAGCGATTCGCGATGGCCGCCATGGGGCATGATGCGCTGACGCAGGCGGGCTATCGCGCGATCGGCTTCGACCATTTCGCTTTGCCCAACGACGGCATGGCGCTGTCCGCCGCGCAAGGCCGCCTGCGCCGCAATTTTCAGGGATTTACCGACGATCCCGCGCAAATATTGATCGGCATGGGCGCCAGTGCGATCAGCCAATTTCCCGACCTGATCGTCCAGAATGCGAAACAGGCCGGCCCTTGGCGCACCGCGATCGAAGCGGGTCAACTCGCCACCACGCGCGGCCTCGTCCGCACCGCCGAGGACCAGCGTCGCGGCCGCATCATCGAAGCCTTGCTCTGCCAGGGCGAAGTGCATCTGGAAGCCAGCGACCCCCAGCCCGACCTCGACCGTTTCGAGCAACGCGGACTGGTCGAACGGAGCGCAAACCGCCTACGGCTGACCCCCGACGCGCTCCCCTACGCCCGCAGCATCGCCGCCTGTTTCGATGCCTATCTCGAACCCGTCGAAACGCGGTTCAGTCATGCGGTCTAGCGCGGCGCTCACCAGCACGCTGGCCTGCCTGTTCCTCAACGCCCCGCTGGCCAGCGCCGATGCCAGCTCCGCCTGGTATTGCGGCGCTGGCCTTGCGGGCCAATGGGTGCCGCCTTGGCTGCCCCAGCCCGGCCCCAGCCGCCACGACATCGCCTGCCACCTCATGACCGGATGCCGCCGCCAGGAGCAGCGCGAAGAGGCCTGAGACGGATGGTGGCTAGGCGGCGCCCGGTCCTCTGGACAGGCTCGGAAGGCTGCGCCATGGTCGCCCCCAACGCCCCTCATCCACAGGATGCCCCGCCGTCATGCGCGCGCCCCTCCTTGCCCTGCCCTTCGCCTTGCTGGCCGCGTCCCCCGCACCGGCCGCCCAGCCCGGCGGCAGCGCATTCATGTTCGAAAGCGGCACCAGCCTGCTCGCCAAATGCCGCAACAAGGCACCCGAATATGGCCTCGCCTGCACCGCCTATATCGTCGGTGTGGTCGATGGCATCCGTAAGGATCTGTTCATCGGACGCGGTCGGCAAGTCTGCTGGCCCGACAGGATGAGCGCGGACGACGCCCGCCGCACCGTGGTCGCCTATCTCGAACGCTGGCCCGACCAGCGACGCAGCCCAGCCTCCGTTTTGGTCAGCGTTGCGCTAAACGACCGCTATCCTTGCCAAAAATAGCCGATCGATCACTCTGATCGAAAGGATCATTGCGCGGTGCGGCCACGGAACTGCTATAAACTTGCCTTGAAGGGCGCGGCGGCGTAGGTGCGGCCCCTGTTTTTTTGGTTCATGTAGGAGACTCGTCGTGGCGGCGAAATGGACGCCGGATAGCTGGCGCGCGCACAAGGGCATTCAGATGCCCGCCTATCGTAATGCGGCGGCTCTGGCCGCCGTGGAGGCACAGCTTGGCCAGTTTCCGCCGCTCGTCTTTGCAGGCGAAGCCCGCAACCTGAAGGCGGATCTCGCCAAGGTCGCGGCCGGTGAATCCTTCTTGCTGCAGGGTGGCGATTGCGCGGAAAGCTTCGCGGAATTCCACCCGAACAATATCCGCGACACGTTCCGCGTGCTGCTGCAGATGGCGGTCGTCCTGACCTTCGCGTCGAAGCTGCCGGTGGTAAAGGTCGGCCGCATGGCGGGCCAGTTCGCCAAGCCGCGTTCGGCCGATACCGAAGTGATCGATGGCGTCGAACTGCCCAGCTATCGCGGCGATAATGTCAACGACATCGCCTTCACCGCTCAGGGCCGCGAGCCGGACCCGCAGCGGATGGTGCAGGCCTATAACCAGTCGGCGGCCACGCTCAACCTGCTGCGTGCCTTCTCGACCGGCGGCTATGCCAGCCTGGATCGCGTCCACGGCTGGATGCTCGATTTCATGGGCCGCTCGCCCTGGGCCGCGAAGTTCGAACAGATGGCCGACCAGATCGGCCAGGCGCTCGACTTCATGCGCGCCTGCGGCCTGTCGGCGGAAACCGTGCCCCAGCTTGGCGGGACCAGCTTCTACACCAGCCATGAAGCGCTGCTGCTGCCGTTCGAGCAGGCGCTGACGCGGCAGGATTCGCTGACCGGCGACTGGTATGACACGTCCGCCCATATGCTGTGGATCGGCGACCGCACCCGGTTCGAAGGGTCGGCTCATGTCGAATATCTGCGCGGCATCGGCAACCCCATTGGCCTGAAATGCGGTCCCAGCCTGGAGCCGGACGCGCTGCTGCGCCTGCTCGACACGCTGAACCCCGCGCGCGAAGCCGGGCGGATCACGCTCATCACCCGCTACGGCCATGACAAGATCGAAGCGGGCCTGCCCAAGCTGGTCCGCGCCGTGATGCGCGAAGGCCATCCGGTCATCTGGTCCTGCGACCCGATGCACGGCAATGTCGTCAAGGCCGCCAACGGCTATAAGACGCGCCCGTTCGACCGCATCCTGGCCGAAGTGCGCGGCTTCTTCGCCGTCCACCGCGCCGAAGGCAGCTTCGGCGGCGGCATCCACGCCGAAATGACGGGCCAGAACGTCACCGAATGCACCGGCGGCGCCATCGCCATCACCGACGAAGGGCTCGCCGACCGCTATCACACCCATTGCGACCCGCGCCTCAACGCGGCGCAGAGCCTGGAGCTGGCTTTCCTGCTGGCCGAAATGCTCAACGAAGAACTGAAAGAACGCCGCGCAGCGGCGTGAGAAATTGCTTTATGCGCCCCTCCCGTTCACGGGAGGGGAGCGAGACTTAGGCGCGCAGCGCCTTAGTCGCAGCGGGGTGGGCCAACGCACCCTCGCGCAAGCCCATCCCCTAACCCCCTCCCGCAAGCCGGGAGGGGGAACGCCCGCCACAAAAACGCACCTTCCAGGGACCATAGTTTCTGGCTGAGTTGGGTAGATTTCGGACACTCATCAACGCCGTCACCCCGGACTTGATCCGGGGTCTATGAGCCTCAGCATGTCAACGACTTGGCACCCGTGAGCTAATGGATGCCGGGTCAAGCCCGGCATGACGGAAAGGGGTGGTTTGCGGACGGGCGGCTTTTCCTGTTCGTCACTCTCATGCTACGTCGATGCAATGAAGCCGAACCAATACGCACAAGCCCACGCGTGGGATGCGATGATCCGCATTGCCGTCTTGGGCTTTTTATTCCTTAGCGCCTTTATGGCTGTTAGTTCAGCCATCGTTATCAGTGTGTTGTATCACTCTGAGGATGCTAATATTTTGCAAGGTGGGCTTCTCTTATTCGGCACGGCGGCATTCGGCGTGGCCTTGGGTTTCCGAAAGTCGGAGCGGCTGACGTGGAAACATTGGCTCATCATCTGTTTACTGGCAGCACCCGGAGCGCTTTACACGTTCGCCCACTAACGTCCGTAAATGGTCGCTTCAGCCCCCGGTCCTCCCCCATCCAACACCCTTCCAATGTAGGATAATCTCTGATCTATCCTGCCAGATGGAATCCCCGCGCCGCCCTTCTACGTCTCCCACATCAGCCCGACCCCTGTCGCCGCACTGGCGCGCCACCGTCGCGTCAGCGTCGCATCGCTGTCGCGTCGCTGTGACCCATCCATTACCCAACCGGCGCGTCACCACGTCTTCGCAACCGCTTCTCCGTTACGATTGCCGCGAAAAACCCGACGACGGTGTGAACTTCGCCACTGTGACCTTAGTAGGCGTGACCTTAGGCCCCGCCCTTCCGCTGCTGCGCCCGCCGCGCAAAGATGTTCAGGCACTCAACCAGCGTCGAGAACGCCATCGCCGCATAGATATAGCCCTTGGGCACATGCACGCCAAAGCCATCGGCGATCAGCACCGCGCCGATCATCAGCAGGAAGCCCAGCGCCAGCATCACCACGGTCGGGTTCTTCGCGATAAAGTTGGCGAGCGGATCGGCGGCCAGCACCATCGCGGTCACCGCGACCAGCACCGCGATCACCATGATCGCCAGATTGTCGGTCATGCCAACCGCGGTCAGGATCGAATCGAGCGAGAAGATCATGTCGAGCAGGATGATCTGCACGATCGCGCTGCCAAAGGTGATGGTGGCGACGCTTTTTTTGTCCAGCACATCGTCGCCGCCCGCCGGATCGACAGTGTGATGGATTTCCTTGGTCGCCTTCCAGATCAGGAACAGGCCACCGACGATCAGGATCAGGTCGCGCCAGGAAAATTCGGTTTCAAAAGTCGGGGCGCCATATTCGTTCAGCGGACCGCTGATGCCCAGATCGAACACCGGTGCCGTCAGCCCGACGATCCAGGCGATCATCGACAACAGCACCAACCGCATGCCGAGCGCCAGGCCGATGCCGATCCGCCGCGCCTTCTGGCGCTGCTCCACCGGCAGTTTGTTGGTCAGGATGGATATGAACACCAGATTGTCGATGCCCAGCACCACTTCCATGACCACCAGCGCAATCAGCGCGGCAATGGCGGTGGGGTCGGTAAAAGCGGCAATCAGACTGTCCATGATGATCCTTCCACGCTGCCATTTGGCACGCCACCGGAACGGTCGATCGCGCGACCGGTTCCCACGAAGATGCACCGTCATCCGCTTGATCGCATGCAGGCACGGTCCTACAGAAGAAGCGGGGCAATAAGGGGGGGGGAAATCGTGCGGCCAATCGTCGGGTTCACCATCATAGCGGCGGCCATGGCGGCCAGCACGCCGGTTCAGGCGGAGGTCTTTGCGATGACCGGCCATTTCCCGGCCCCTTATCGGGCCGTCAGCCTGCTGCGCAGCATCGGCGTCGATCGCATCGCCGGGCGCGACGGCACCGCACTGGCGCTGGCGATCGAACAGAAATTAAGCCGCGCCGGGCCGGATGGACGCCCCTATTATGCCGTCATCGCCCTGTCGCGGCGCGGCCCCGATGCCGATGGCATCATCACCGGCCTCGCCGACGCCAGCGTGCGCGAAACCAATGTGAAGCGGCAGGTCGAAATCTGTGCCGAGGGCACCGACCAGAAATGCACCAAGAAGGAGAAGGTCGAGGCGCTGTGCCTGCAGGAAACGGTGACCTTCGCCCCGACATTGCGGATCGCCCGCGTCACGGACGGCCAGATCCTCTATAGCGAAACCCGCACGCAAACCGACACCATCGTCACCTGCCCCAAGGACAAGTCCAAGCGCACCCCGCGCCAGAGCATCGATCGCATGGTCCGCACCGCTGCGGACCGGCTGGCCGACGACATCATTCCGCGCCACGAAAATTACCGCATCCGCCTGCGCGAAGAACGCGACGGGATGGACAAGGCCATGGCCCAGCGCTTCCGCGACAGCATCAAATCGTCGCAGCGCGATCCGGTCGCCGCCTGCGGCGAATGGGCGGCGATGGACGGCGACCGGCCGGGTCATCCCTCGCTCCTGTTCAACCTTGGCCTCTGTGCCGAACGCGATGGCGACTATGCCGGCGCGGAACGCCTCTATGCCCAGGCGGGACAGGCGGCGCGCGGTGGCGCTTTTGCCGAAGGGGTAGAACGGGTCCGCGCCCTCGCGGTGGGCCGCGCCGACGCTGCGGCACGGGCGCGCGGCGAGTGACGCGGCGGCTGGACTTGACGGGGCGACTCCCGTAGCGAAGGCGCGTTCCGATTTTCAAGCGCCGCGGCGTCCTGTCGCGGCCCCTGCCCTTTACGAAAGGCGGCCCATGGCAAGAACCACCCTCACCCGTTTCCTGATCGAACAACAGCGCTTGGCCGAAGCCCTGCCCGCCGAATTGCGCCTGCTGATCGAAACCGTGGCGCGCGCGTGCAAGACGATCAGCCATGCCGTCAGCAAGGGCGCGCTGGGCGAAGTGCTGGGCAGCCTGGACAGCGAAAATGTGCAGGGCGAGGTCCAGAAGAAGCTGGACGTGATCGCCAATGAAATGCTGCTCGATGCCAATGAATGGGGCGGCCATCTCGCCGCCATGGCGTCCGAGGAGATGGAGACGATTCACCGCATCCCCAATCGCTATCCCAAGGGCGAATATCTGTTGCTGTTCGATCCGATCGACGGGTCCAGCAATATCGACGTCGACCTGTCGGTCGGCACGATCTTCTCCGTGCTCAAAGCCCCTGAGGCCTGCGCCGGTCGCGAAGTGACGGAGGAGGATTTCCTGCAGGACGGCCGCGCACAGGTCGCGGCGGGCTATGCCATTTACGGGCCGCAGACTCTGCTGGTGCTGAGCGTCGGCACGGGCGTCTATGAATTCACGCTCGACCGCGAAGTCGGCAGCTGGGTGATGACCGACGCCAATATGCAGATGCCGCAGGGCAAGTGCGAATTTGCCATCAATATGTCGAACCGCCGCCAATGGTCGCCCGCCGTGGCCCGCTATGTCGAAGAGCGCGTCATGGGCGGCGCAGGGCCATGCGGCCAGGATTACAACATGCGCTGGACCGCCTCCATGGTGGCGGACGTGCATCGCATCCTCAAGCGCGGCGGGATATTCCTCTATCCCTACGACCATCGCAATCCGGGCAAGGCCAAGCTGCGGCTGATGTATGAAGCCAATCCGATGAGCTATCTGATCGAGCAGGCGGGCGGCGCGTCGAGCGACGGGTTCCAGCCGATCATGGACGTGCCCGCAACCAGCCTGCACCAGCGCGTCGGCGTGGTGCTGGGCGATCGGGCCGAAGTGGAAGCGGTGGTCGCTTATGGCCGCGAAATGGCCACCGCATAGGATAAAAAGAAAATGGGGGAGAGCGCACGCAAGCGCTCGATCCCCCAACTATGCCCCGCCTGCCGGTCTTACCGGCGGCCCCTCTCCAGAAACATGTTATATGGCGCGGCAACAGCGAGGGATGCCTAGCCCAAGCCGAAGACAAAAAAAAGGCTGATCGTGAGACCAGCCTGAAAAGTTTAGGAGAGGATGCCTGAAAGGCACAGTCTTAGTGCCAGCGGGGCGTATTCTTCGCAAATGCGAAGGGTGAAGCTGCAATTGCGTAAACTGCAATCGTGTCCCGTCTCCTCGCCGCGAATCGGGTAAAGCAAATATCAGGGCTTTGGGCGTAGGCCCGCGCCATGCATGGAAAGGCAGAACAGATAGGCGCGCGCATGACCCGGCCCCACCGCCGCGACATAGACGGCCTGCGCGCGCTCGCCATCCTGCCGGTCCTGCTGTTCCACGCTCATGTGCCAGGCTTTTCCGGCGGCTATGTCGGCGTCGACATCTTCTTCGTGATTTCGGGCTATCTGATCACCGGCATCATCGCCCGCGACGTCGATGACGGCCGCTTCTCGCTGCTGCGCTTCTATGAGCGGCGCTTCCGGCGAATCATGCCCGCCCTCGCCCTGATGATCCTCGCCGTGCTGGGCCTGGCAGCCTGGCTCTATCTGCCCGGCGATCTGGAGGGCATACCCAAATCCGCGCTGGCCGCAACGCTGTTTGTCTCCAACCTGTGGTTCTTCACCGACACCGGCTATTTTGCCGGCGGTGCGGACGTGAAGCCCCTGCTCCAGACCTGGTCGCTGGCGGTGGAGGAACAATATTATATCGGCTTCCCGATCCTGCTGATGCTGCTCGCCCGCTTCGGAACGCGCACGCGCGCGGGCGTCGTGGCGGCCATCGGGATCGCATCGCTGACCCTGTGCATAGTCATGCAGCGAGACACGACGGGCTTCGCCTTCTACCTGCTCCCCACCCGCGCCTGGGAATTACTCGCAGGCGCGCTCCTGGCGCTCGGTGTCGTTCCAGCAATCCAAAAGCGCTGGCTGCGCGAGGCCGTCGCTTGGGCTGGCCTCTTGGCGATCGGCGGTGCGGTCCTCCTCTATGACCGCAACACGCTATTCCCCGGCGTCGCGGCCCTCGCCCCCGTGTTGGGAGCGATGGCGCTGCTCCACGGCGCGCCGGGGACAAGTGCAGGTCGCGCCCTTGCCCTGCCCCCGCTGGTCGGCATAGGCCTGATCTCCTACTCGCTCTATTTGTGGCACTGGCCGCTGATCGTCTTCACCGAATATGCGACCGACCTGCCGCTGTCGGGCGGAACGCGGATCGCCGTCCTCGCCGCATCACTGGCCGTCGCCTGGCTATCCTGGCGCTTCGTCGAGCAACCCTTCCGCGATTCGGCCCGCATGCCGCCCCGCACCATCTTCCGCTTCACCGGCGCGGCGATGGCGCTGCTCTGCGCGCTGTCGCTGGCCCTGCTGGCGATGGGACCATGGCCCTCACGATTCGCGCCCGCCGTTCTGGCGCAGATCGCCGGGCGCAACGATATCAGCCCTGACCGCAAGCGCTGCCACGACAGCTATATGCGTGGTGCCACGCCCTGCATCCTCGGCGCGCCGGTCCGGCCCGACGCCATGCTGTGGGGCGACAGTCATGGCGTGGAACTGGCGCATGTGCTGGCGCAGGACGCGCGCGCACAGGGCCAATCGCTGATCGAACGGACAACATCGAGTTGCCCGCCTGTGTTGGGTTATGAGGCGAAGGATGCCCGCTGCGCCGCGGCCAACCGGGCCGCTTTCGAAGCGATCCGCGCCGATCCGGACCTACGCCGCATCTACCTCGCCGCCTTCTGGGCCAATGGCGCTTTTGACGATCCCGCTTTCGTGGCGAAACTCGACCGCACCATCGCCGCCATCCGCGCCGAAGGGCGGGAGGTCGTGCTGATTGGCGCGGTCCCACCCCAACCCTTCGACGTTCCCCGCCACCTCGCCCATCTGGCGCGCGCCGACATGCTGGACAGCGCACAAGGGGTTGAGCGGGCGCAAGTGGAAGCACGCATCGTCAATCTCCGCGCGCTCTTCACCCGCTGGCAGGCGCAGGGCGTAACGCTCATCGACCCCGTGGCGCGGCTATGCGACGCGCGCGTCTGCGCCATCGAGCGGAACGGCCAGCCCCTCTACTTCGATTCGCACCATCTAAGCGTTGCCGGTGCGCGCGCTGTCATTGGCTGATCATTCGGCCGCCAGCGCATAGTCGGCACGCGGCAGTTCGACCGCCAGCGCCTGTGCAATCGCCTGTACCAGCGCGCGCATCCGCGCGATCCCCGGCCCCGGCCGGTCCAATGTCGCGTCCAGATAGAGCGTCCGATCGATCTCGATCTGCAGCGCATGCAGATCGCGCTCCGGTCGCCCATGCCGTTCGATCAGATAATCGCCCGCATAGGGGCTATTAATCGCGACCAGCATGTCGTGCCCCGCCGCCACATCAGCCGCCAGCGTCGTCAAGCGGCTCGATGCACTGCGGCCGAACCGGTCGCCCAGCACCAACCCCGGCGCGGGACAGCCCGGCGCGGGCGGCGGCAGCGGGGGCATGGAATGCAGGTCGATCAGGATGGCATGGCCATGGGCATCCCGCGCCGCCGCCATCAGTTGTGCGAGTGTCGCATGATAGGGCCGGTGGACCATATCGATCCGCCGCTGCACCTCCGCCCAGCCGATCGGTCCGCGCCACAATTCCGGCGCGCCGGGCAACCGACGCGGCAACAGGCCAAGCCCGCCCCGCAGTTTCGCGCTGGTCTGCAAGGCCACCATATGGGGCAGATCAGACAGCATCGCGGGATCCACCTCCCGATCATGGCGGTTAAGGTCGATCAACGCGCGCGGCGCACGCGCCACCAGCACGGTAAAGCCCTGCGCGATCAATGGATGCACCAACAGGTCGACCCAGCGATCCTCCAGCCGCCGCAGCATTTCCGGCCGGACGCGCGCCTGCGCCAGCAAGGCCGGCGGATAGAGCCGTCCGGCATGGGGGACGGACAGGATAAGCGGGCGATCGGGAATCGCGGGGCCATACAGATCGAAGGCCGGGTCGCTGTGCGTCGGCGCGCGCGGCGGGCTGTCGTCCAATGGCGCTCCTTTCAACGATCCGGGCAAAAATCGTGGCTTGGCTGGATAATATTTACACCTTGTCGCATATATCACGGCTTCGCGCCACCCGTGGGGGTCGCGGAGGATATGAGAGTGGGGGCGATGGTTCGCATATTATTGGCCGAAGACGATGACAGCATGCGCGTCTATCTGGCCCGCGCGCTGGAACGGTCGGGATATGAGGTCGTCGCGGTCTCGACGGGGACAGAGGCGGTGCCACATATCCGCTCCGACCGGTTCGACCTGTTGCTGACCGATATCGTCATGCCGGAAATGGACGGTATCGAACTGGCCCAGCATGCCGCCTCCGTGGCACCGGACATGCGAATCATGTTCATCACCGGCTTCGCCGCCGTCACCCTGCGCGCGGGCAAGGCGGTGCCGCAGGCCAAGGTCTTGTCCAAGCCCTTCCACTTGCGCGACCTGGTGCTGGAGGTCGAGCGGATGTTCAGCAGCGAGAGCCTGACCGGGCTGACGTGATCCTCTAGTCGGGGACGACTTCTTCCATGTCGGGCGTGGGATCGAGCGCGATCCCGGCCATCGCGGCATTGAACCGCTCGCGGTCCAACCCCTTTTCCCACGCCGAAACCACGACGGTCGCCACGGCATTGCCGATGAAGTTGGTGAGACTACGGCATTCGCTCATGAAGCGATCGACACCCAGGATCAGCGTCATGCCCGCGACCGGCACCGTCGGCACGATCGACAGCGTTGCCGCCAATGTGATGAAGCCCGCCCCGGTTACCCCAGCAGCGCCCTTGGACGAGATCATCGCCACCAACAGCAGCAATATCTGCTGCTCCAGGCTGATATCGACATTGCAGGCCTGCGCGATGAACAGCGCCGCAAGCGTCATGTAGATATTGGTGCCGTCGAGGTTGAAGCTGTATCCCGTCGGCACGACCAGACCCACCACCGACTTGCGGCACCCGGCCCGCTCCATTTTCTCGATGAGGCTGGGCAAGGCCGCCTCCGAGGAGGATGTCCCAAGGACCAGGAGAAGTTCCGCCTTCAGATAGCGGATCAGGTGAAGGATGTTGAATCCCACCGCCCAGCACACGCCACCCAGAACCACCAACACGAACAACAGCGACGTCAGATAGAAGGTCGCGACCAGGCCGGCCAGGTTGGCGAGCGTCCCGACGCCATATTCGCCAATGGTGAAGGCCATCGCGCCGAACGCCCCGATCGGTGCGGCCTTCATCAGGATCGACACCAGTTTGAACACCGCATGGCTGGCGGATTCGAGCACGGTCATCAGCGGCGCAGCCTTGTCGCCGATCAGAGTCAGCGCGATGCCGAACAGGATCGCCACGAACAGCACCTGCAGGATATTGCCGTCCGCCACCGCCGACACCATGGTCGCCGGAATGATGTTCATCAGGAAGCCGGTCAGGCTGCTCTCATGCGCCTTGTTCGCATAATCGGCGACCTGATTAGCATCCAGCGTCGCCGGATCAATATTGAGGCCGGCCCCCGGTTGCACCACATTGGCGACAATCAAGCCCACGATCAGCGCCAGCGTCGAAAAGGTCAGAAAGTAGCCAAAGGCCTTGGCCGCGACCCGGCCGATCGCACCCAGTTCCTTCATGCCCGCAATGCCGGTCACGATGGTGAGGAAGATGACCGGCGCGATGATCATCTTCACCAGCTTGATGAAGGCCTCGCCCAAGGGCTTGAGCTGGACCCCGGCGTCAGGAAAGAAATGGCCGATCGTCACACCCAGCGCGATGGCGATCAGCACTTGGACATAAAGCTGCCGGTACCAGGGCAGGCGCGGCGTCGTCTGAATCGGCGAGGATGGCGATGGCAGCATAAGTCTTGGCGTCCCCCTGTTTGCGCCGCAGCATATGGGCCACCCCTGCGCTGTCCAGAAGAATATCGAGGCCAGGCATTTTCCCGCTTGCGCCATCCGATTCGCCCGGCTAAAGGCCCAACTCCCGTGGGCGTGTAGCTCAGTGGTAGAGCACTGTGTTGACATCGCAGGGGTCGCAAGTTCAATCCTTGCCACGCCCACCATGACAAAGCCCGTCACCTGTTTTCAGGTGGCGGGCTTTCTCTTTTGCGGTGCCGCTGCCGCCGGGCTATGGGCGGTGCGGCATGGGCAAGGGGCGAACAATGATGGCAGGCTGCGAGATCGTTTCGGGCAAGCGCTTGCTGTTCGTGATGGCGGCGGAAGCGGAATATGGACCGCATCTGCGTAGCCGGTTCACGCCACTGATGACGGGCGTAGGGCCGGTCGAAGCAGCGCTGGCGACGGGGATCGCCCTTCAGGATATGGCGCGCCATAATGCGCTTCCTGATCTCGTCGTCTGCCTCGGTTCGGCCGGATCGCGAATCTGCGGCTTGGGCGAGGTGGTGCAGGTCGCCAGTGTCTCCTGGCGCGACATGGATGCTTCGCGCCTGGGCTTTACCAAGGGCGTGACGCCCTTCATTGACCATCCCGTTGATGTCCCGCTGGCAACGCCGCTGGCGATGCCCACTGCGCGGCTCTCGACCGGCGCGAATATCGTCGGGGGCGAGGAATATGCCGCGATCGACGCCGATATGGTCGATATGGAGACCTTCGCGGTGGCGCGGGCTTGCGCCCGCTTCGACGTGCCGCTGATGGGCTTGCGCGGCATTTCCGATGGGCCGGGCGAACTCGCCCATATCCATGGCTGGATGGAATTGCTGGGATTGCTGGACGAACGGCTTGCCGCAGCGGTGGACCTGCTGCCGGGGGCGCTGACCAAAGGCCTTTAGTCGCCTTCGAACGCTATGATCGCCTGCGCGGCGATACCGTCGGCTTCCAACGCCGCCATCCCGCCAAGATCGGGCAGGTCGATCGCGAACAGCGCCATCAACACGCTCGCCCCCTGCTCACGCAGCAATTGCGCTGCGGCGAGCGCCGTGCCACCCGTAGCGATCAGATCATCGACCAGCACAACGCGCGTTTCGGCCGGGACCTGCCCCTCATGCAGTTCCAGCCGATCCGTGCCATATTCCAGCACATAATCGATGCCGACGGTCTTGCCCGGCAGCTTGCCCGCCTTGCGCACGGGCACGAAGCCCTTGCCCAATGCCAAGGCGAGCGCTGCGCCCAGGATGAAGCCGCGCGCCTCGATGCCGACGATCAGGTCGGGGTCCAGCGGTCGCGCGATCGACACCATGCGCTCGACCAGTTCCGCCAGCCCTGCGCCATCCGCCAACAAGGTCGTGACATCACGAAACTGGATGCCGGGTTTGGGAAAATCGGGGATCGTGCGGACAAGGCCCGCCAGCGTGTCGATGCTCATGCTGTCTCCATAAGGAAAAAGGGCGCGGTTCCCAGATGAAACCGCGCCCTCTTCATAATCCTTGTTCTTGCGAACCGGCCTGTCAGGCCGCCTTCTTCTTGTCCGCCCAGATATTCTGGTAGGACATATAGGCCAGCCCCGTGGCGATCAGCAGGAAGATGATCGTCGCCAGACCCGCACGGCGGCGGTTTTCCAGCTTGGGTTCGGCGGTCCAGGTCAGGAAGGCCGAAACATCCTTCGCCATCTGGTCCACCGTCGGCTTGGTGCCGTCGCTATAGGTCACCTGGCCTTCGGCCGTCAGCGGCGGCGCCATGGCGAGGTTCAAGTTCGCGAAATAGGGGTTATAGTGCAGCCCTTCGGGCGTCTTGGAGTCCGGGAACTCCTTGAGCAGCGCGGCGGGTTGCGCCTGATAGCCGGTCAGCAGCGAATAGACATAGGCGCTGCCATGGTGGCGAGCCTTGGTCATCAGCGACAGGTCTGGCGGGATCGCATTATTGTTCGCCGCAGCCGCCGCGACATTGTTCGCGAAGGGCTTGGGGAAATAGTCAGCGGGCATCGGCTCACGGGTCGATGCTTCGCCCGTTGCTGGATCGACCGAGGGAGCCTTGATCGCCCACTGCTTGGCGATCGCCTTCACTTCGGCTTCGTTATAGCCAAGCGCTTCGAGATCGCGGAACGCCACGAACTTGAGGCTGTGGCAGGCCGAGCAGACTTCCTTGTAGACTTGGAAGCCGCGCTGCAGCTGCTGCTTGTCATAGCCACCAAGCGGTCCATCGAACGAGAAGGACACATGCTTGGGAAGCTCGTGGAATTCATGCTCCACGGTCGGCTGCGGTGGTTCGGAGACATAGGCCACCGCCCCCATGAGGAAGGAGACCAGCAGCCAGCCCGCGAAGAAGAGGCCGACGAGAAATGCGCCGATGCGTACCATGTTACGTCTACCCCTTATTCGGCCGGGACCGCGACGGTTGCGCCGTCGGTCTTGCCATATTTCGCCAGCACGGCCTCGGTGATCGAACCGGGCAACGGCAGCGGCTTTTCAAAGCGCGAGATCAGCGGAAGGATGATCAGGAAGTGCGCGAAATAATAGGCCGACGCGACCTGCGAGATCATCACGAAAGGCTCTTCCGCCGGCGCGCCGCCGCAATAGCCCAGGATCAACACGTCGAGGATCAGGATCCAGAAGAACTTGTTGAAAGTTGGCCGATATTTGCCGGACCGCACCGGCGAGGTGTCGAGCCAGGGCAGGAAGAAGAGCAGCAGGATCGATGCGAACATCGCCAGGACGCCCAGCAGCTTGGCGGGGACAAAGAAGAAGTCCACGGTGAAGGCACGCAGGATCGCGTAGAAGGGCCAGAAATACCATTCCGGCACGATATGCGCGGGCGTCGAGAGCGGGTTCGCCTCGATATAGTTGTCCGGGTGGCCCAGGAAGTTGGGCGCGAAGAACAGCAGGGTGCAGAAGGCGATCAGGAAGATGCCCGCGCCGAAGCCGTCCTTGGCCGTGTAATAGGGATGGAACGGCACAGTGTCCTGCGGTCCCTTCACTTCCACGCCGGTCGGGTTCGAGGAACCCGGAATATGCAGCGCCCAGATATGCAGGATGATGACACCGGCAATCACGAAGGGCAGCAGGAAGTGCAGCGAGAAGAAGCGGTTGAGCGAGGCGTTGCCAGGGGCAAAACCGCCCAGCAGCCAGGTCTGGATCGGCTCGCCCACAACGGGGATCGCGCCGAACAGGCCGGTGATCACCTTCGCGCCCCAATAGGACATCTGACCCCAGGGCAGCACATAGCCCATGAAGGCGGTCGCCATCATCAGCAGGAAGATGACGAGGCCGAGCAGCCATACCATCTCGCGGGGCGCCTTGTAGGAGCCGAAATAGAGGCCGCGGAAGATGTGGAGGTAGACGACGATGAAGAAGAAGCTGGCCCCGTTGGCGTGGGCATAGCGCATCAGCCAGCCCGCATTGACGTCGCGCATCGTCTGTTCGACGGTGCTGAACGCTACCAGGTCATTGGCGCCATAGTGCATCGCCAGGACGACGCCGGTGATGATCTGGATCATCAAGGCGAGGCCGGCCAGGACGCCGAAGTTCCAGAAATAATTGAGATTGCGCGGAACGGGATAGCCCGCACCCACAGCGTTATAGGCAAGACGCGGAAGCGGCAGCTTCTCGTCGATCCACACCATCACCGGATTTTTCGGCGTATATTGCTCAGCCCAGGGAAAGCTCATCGTTTCTTACCTCAGCCTACGAGAATGGCGGTGTCGGAAGTGAAGCTGAACTTCGGCACTTCCAGGTTGGTCGGCGCGGGGCCTTTGCGGATGCGCGCGGCGGTGTCGTAGGACGAGCCATGGCACGGGCAGAAATAGCCGCCATATTCGCCCTTATTCTCGCCTTCGCCAGCGCCCAGCGGCACGCAGCCCAGATGGGTGCAGACACCCATGGTCACCAGCCACTGCTTCTTTCCATCGACCGTGCGCTCTTCGAGCGTCTGCGGATCGCGCAGCGTGGAAGGATCGACCTTGTCGGCTTCGGCGATTTCCTTTTCCGTCAGCTGGCGCACGAACAGCGGCTGGCTGCGGAATGTCGTCTTGATTGCCTGCCCCGGCTGGATCGCCGAGAGGTCGACTTCCGTCGATGCCATCGCCAGCACGTCCGCACTGGGGTTCATCTGGTCGATCAGCGGCAGAACGACGGCAACCGCGCCGACCCCTGCAAAACTCACCGCGGCGATATTGATGAAGTCGCGACGGCGGACCCCATCTTCGCCGGGTAGACCCGTGCTGTCTGTATGTTCAACGCTGGCCATGCACCTCAACCCTTGCAAGAACGTCCCTGGTCCCGCCGCAATGCCGTGAACGGCCCTGTTTATCAAGGGTGATGGGTAACCATATGATATGGCCCCCGCCGTCCCCCCGGCGTGGTTCGCGGGCCTGATAACCCCAGTGCGCGCTCTTTGCCAACAGCAAAGTCACGCAAGCTATGACAATTTGCCGCAGTGCATTATGGGCTCCCTCATGCGTATCGCCCTTTATCAGCCCGAAATCGCCGGCAATGTCGGTGCCATCCTGCGTCTGGCGGCCTGTTTCGCGGTGCCCGTGGACATAATCATGCCGACCGGATTCGCCTTTTCCGATGCCCGCCTGAAACGCGCGGCGATGGACTATGGTGCAGCGGCGGAGGTCGTGCGGCACGCCAATTTCGACGCCTTCGATGCGGATCGGCGCGCCAACGGCCGCCGCCTGCTGCTGCTGAGCAGCCATGCCTCGCAGAGGTTGCCGGACGTTGCATTTCGCGGTGACGATGTGTTGCTGATGGGGTCCGAAAGCGCAGGCGTCCCCGATGCCGTGCGGGATATGGCCGATATCCGGGTGCGGATTCCCATGGCACCGGGCTTTCGATCCTTGAACATCGCCGTTTCCACGGGCATCGCCGTCGCCGAAGCCCTGCGCCAGACCGGAAAGTTCCCGCAATGACCCCCGCTCCCACACCTATCGTTCCCTTCACCCTCGATTCCCGCCAGCAGGCCGCCCGCGCCTGGTTCGAATCGCTCCGGGACCGGATCTGTGCCGCGTTCGAAGCGATCGAGCGGGAGGCAAGCAGCGACGCCAGTTTCGCCTACACCCCCTGGGACCGCGAAGCCGAAGGGCAGGCTCCGGGCGAAGGCGGCGGTGGCGTGCGCGGGGTGATGAAAGGCAAGGTTTTCGAGAAGGTCGGGGTCAATATCTCGACCGTGGGCGGCGAGTTCGCCCCCGGCTTTGCGCAGAGCATCCATGGCGCGGCGGAGAATCCAGCCTTTTTCGCGACCGGGATCAGCTTGGTCGCGCATATGGCCAATCCGCATGTGCCCGCCGTGCATATGAATACGCGCTATCTGGTGACGACCAAAAGCTGGTTCGGCGGCGGGGCAGACCTCAACCCGCCGCTGCCGCGCGACGAAGACACAGAATTTTTCCATGATGTCCTCAAGGCCGCGTGCGACGCGCATGACCCGGACCATTATCCCCGGTTCAAGGACTGGGCGGACGAGTATTTCTTCATTCCCCATCGCGGCGTCCATCGCGGGGTCGGCGGCATTTTCTACGATCATCTCGAATGTGCCGACGATGCGGCGTTCGACGCGAATTTCGCCTTTACCCGCGCCGTCGGCGACGCCTTTCTCGACGCCTATCCGCCGATCGTACGGCGGCGCATGGACGAGGCCTGGACCGAGGCGGACTATGCCACGATGCTGGAATGGCGGGGCCGCTATGCCGAATTCAATCTGGTGCATGATCGGGGCACGCTGTTCGGCCTCAAGACCGGCGGCAATATCGACGCCATCCTGATGAGCCTGCCGCCGATGGCGAGCTGGAACTGACGCCATGGCGCTGATCGCGGTCGATCCGGCCATGGTGGCGGCGATCGTCACCCATTTGGAGATTCGCCAAAAGCCGCGCCCTGCGCCGATTCCGCCCTCGCCGTTGCGACTCGTGCGATGGAAGGTGCCCAAGCTCGACAGCTATCGCGCGCTGTTCCGCCGCGTGGGGGAGCCATGGCTCTGGTTTTCGAGACTAATTATGTCGGACGAATCGCTTGCCGCGATCATCCATGACCCGGCGGTCGAGGTCTATGCCGTCACCGACCCGCGCGGGATCGAGGTGGGATTGCTGGAGCTAGATTTCCGGTCGATGCCCGATTGCGAACTGGGCTTTTTCGGGCTGGTGCCGCAACTGAACGGCAAGGGTCACGGACAATGGCTGATGGCGCAGGCCAAGGCGCTGGCCTGGCGCAAGGGTGTCGAACGTCTATGGGTTCACACCTGCACGCTCGATAGTCCGGCGGCGCTTGGCTTCTATATCAAGGCCGGGTTCGTCGCCTATAAGCGCGAAATCGAGACATTTGCCGATCCGCGCCTCGCCGGGATCTTACCGCGCGACGCGGCGCCCCATGTACCGCTGCTGGATCAGCCTGCGGTCGCCTGACGATAAAGGCGCGCGAGCATCACTAGCATATAGACCTGGATCACCGTGGATACGATCGCCCCGGCAATGCCGCCAGCCAGCCGCGCGCCATCTGCCCCGGCGAGCAAGCCGCCCAACAAACCGAAAATCGACTGCGCCGCCGAGGCGACGATGGCGGACAGCAAGGTCAGGATGAGGATGAAGGCCAGCAGCCGCCAGAAATGCCCGCGCGTGAGCGCCCAGGCGCGGCGGAGCGATTCCTTGACCCCTGCGCCGCTATCCAGAACGACCGGATTGAGCAGCATCAGCCGCACGCTGGCGAAAAGCGCGATGCCGACCATGACGAAGCCAAGCAAAAGCCCAAGTGAGGCACCAGCCGCCTTCGATGCCAGCGAGACGATCACCGCCACGAGGATGATCGTCATCAGCAGGCCGAACAATGCCCCCAGCACCACCAGCGCGGTGCCAAGCAGCACGGGCAGGCGGTTCAGACTGAGCCGCAGCGCCTCCCCCACCGAAATGCCAGGGCGCAGCGCCAGCGCAAACAGGCTGAGCGAGCCGAACCAGATCAGGACAATGGCGATCATGAGGCCAATGCCATAACTGGCCGGGACATCGGGCATCGTGTCCATCTTGGGCGCGAGCGACCATGCGGCCAATTCCGGTGGCGTCATTTCCTGAAGGATAAGGCCAGGCAGCGCCACGAACAGCAGCGCGACGGGAAACAGCAATGTGGCTTCGCGGGCGACGAAGGCCACCGCTTCCTGCCACGCCTTGCCGATCGACATTGTCGCCATATCTTGTAACGCCTGCCCTGTTCCCGGAAATATCGCGGAGACTTGATCGCTCGCAGTCTCCAAGTCAAGGAAGCGTCATGACGGCTCCCCTTCCCTTCCCCGACAGCGTCGATTGGCGCACCGAAACCGCGCCTGTCGATTATCCAACGGCGCTAGCCGAGATGGAGGCGCGCGCCGCTGCGATCCATGGCGGAGAGGCGCGCGAACGGGTGTGGCTGCTGGAACATGCGCCGCTTTATACCGCTGGAACCAGCGCAGACCCGGCCGAACTGATTGACGCGCGCTTTCCGGTCTATGATGCCGGGCGCGGTGGCCGCTACACCTATCATGGGCCGGGGCAACGGATCGGCTATCTCAACATTAACCTCGGCGAACGCGGCAAAGATGTCCGTAATTTCGTGCATCATCTCGAAGGCTGGATGATCGCAGCCCTCGCTGATCTCGGCATCGCAGCGCGGCGGGCGGAGGGACGGATCGGCATCTGGACCGATGATGCGCAAGGGCGGGAGGCCAAGATCGGCGCGCTGGGCATAAGGGTGCGCCGCTGGGTGACGCTCCATGGTTTTGCGATCAATGTCGATCCTGACCTTAGCCATTTTACCGGCATCGTGCCATGCGGGATCAGCGACTATCCCGTGACCAGCATCGCAGCGCTAGGGGGCGACGCTTCCATGACCGCGCTCGACTCCGCGCTCAAGGCGCATTTCCCTGCCTTTCTCAACCGCTTGTCGCGGTGCGGCACGGGACTTGAGCAATGCGAAGTCGGTCGCTAGGGTCACGCCTTTCGCCGGGCGGGGGATTGCCGGGCATCGATGATCGCAAGGAGACCCGGATGCGCCGCCACATACTTGTCGCCATGACCCTGTCGCTGCTGCCGCTGGCCGCGTGCGGCGGCGCGGACAAGACCGAGACCAAGGTCGAGATGAAGGACATGGAAGTTGTCGATGGCACCACCAGCGACGCCATGACCGACCTGGACGGAGTGCAGAGCGAAGGCACGGCGATCGCCTCGCCCGGCAACGCGGCTGCCAATGCCAGCAGCGCGGCACAACCCGCCGCCGAACCAGCCGGGGCGGAAGCGGAAGTCCTCTCCGACCAATAGGGCTGGCGCAATCATTCAGCCCTGATACAGTCGGCTTAGACACATATTCGGGCGATGCCCATTCATCGCACCCGTTCGTAAAAGGCCCTTATTGCATGACGTTCCGTACCGCGCTGACTGGCCTTGCCCTGGCCGTTGCGCCGATGCTGGCGCAACCCGCCGCCGCCCAATTTTTCTGGTCACCACCTGATCTGTCCGCCCCGCCCTTGACCGATTCGGCCGCCGCTACCGCGCTTGGCCTGCCGGGGGCTACGGAGGCGGAGATTAAGGCCGGGCTGGTGTGGAACCTGCGCGCGGCGCTCAATGTCGCAGCGCTGCAGTGCCAGTTCGAACCCACCTTGCTCGCCATCGGCAATTATAACGCGATGATCGCGCATCATGACGCCGAACTGGATGCGGCGCAGGCCGGTATATTGAGCTATTTCCAGCGCACCGTGGGCAAGGGACGGCCGGGACAAGCCGCATCCGACCAATATGGCACGCGCATCTATTCGGGCTATTCGACCGTACAGGCGCAAAAGGGCTTTTGCCTGGCGACGGCCGAGGTCGGGCGCAAGGCGATCTTCGCCGATCGGGGCAAGTTACATGAGGTAGCGCGCAGCGGTCTGGCTTCGATCAAGAAGTCGCTGGTTGCCGCGGGCGAGCAATATTATGGCACGCCGGGCTATGATTATGTGACCGCCCTGCCCTCCTTCGATCCCAAATGCTGGAAAAAGGGCGTGCTGCAGCCCGTTTGCCATCAGGCGTGGAATGACAAGATCGGCGTTGGCAAGCCCTAAGGACGGATCAGCGCAGGCCCAGATATTTATGGGCCTGTACCGTCAACCGCCAGCGCGGCCGATCCATGACCAGTGCGATACAAGCGCGGGCATTATCCTGGGCCTGGGGATCATCGAGCGGCTGGAGCAGATGATGGGTGAAGGCCCAATGCTCCATCGCCGCGACATCGGCGAGGCTGTGCCCGCCGCCCGGTTGCGGCCAGACGAGCTTCAACTCATCGCCTGACGTCTGCACGACCTCGCTCCCCGCCTTGGGGCTGATGCAGACCCAATCTATCGCGGGATGGACGGGCAGCGTGCCGTTGCTCTCGATCGCAATCATGAAACCGCGCGCGTGGAGCGCATCGACCAGCGCATCATCCACCTGCAACATCGGCTCGCCGCCGGTCAGAACGATATAGTGGCCCGCCTCGGCCGTGCCCCAAAAGGCGAGCGCGGCATCGGCCAGCGCATCGGCATCGGCGAATTTCCCGCCGCCATCGCCATCGGTGCCGACGAAATCGGTGTCGCAAAAGCGGCAAATGGCGCTCGCCCGGTCCTGCTCGCGCCCGCTCCACAAATTGCATCCGGCAAAGCGCAGGAACACCGCGCGCCGCCCGGCCTGCACGCCCTCACCTTGGAGCGTCAGGAACATTTCCTTGACCGCATAGCTCATCGCGCGCGCTTTCAGGGCCGCGCGGCGTAGAGGGTGGGATCGGGCAGGTCCGCTTCCTGATACCCCTTTGACCGCAGGCGGCAACTGTCGCACAGGCCGCAATGTTTGCCGTCCGGCGTCGGGTCATAGCAGGACCAACTGATCCCGGTATCGAGCCCCAGCCGGTCGGCCTCACGCACGATGTCGGCCTTGCTCATATATTGCAGCGGCGTCTTGATGCGGATCGGGTGACCTTCCACCCCCGCCTTGGTCGCGAGCGCCGCCATCGTCTGGAAGGCGTCGATGAACTCAGGGCGGCAATCGGGATAGCCCGAATAATCCAGTGCATTGACACCGATGAAGATGTCGCTGGCACCTGCGACTTCGGCCAGCCCCAAGGTGAGCGACAGGAAGATGGTGTTGCGCGCCGGGACATAGGTGATGGGGATGTCGTCGCCGACCCCGCTTTTGGGCACGGCGATGTCGGCGGTCAGCGCCGAACCGCCGAACGCAGTCAGATCAAGCGGCAGGACGATGTGACGCATCGCGTTCAAGGATTTCGCGACGCGCGAGGCTGCCTGCAATTCCACGCGATGCCGCTGATTATAATCGATCGACAAAGCGAGCAGACGATAGCCCGCCTCGCGCGCCAATGCGCCCGCGACCATCGAATCCAGTCCGCCCGAAAGCAGGACGACGGCGAATTTTCCTTGATTGACAACCATGGTTTCGCGCTACTGCCCCAATCGCGCCAGCGCAAGCATGGCGCTGCGCTTAGCGGCAGGCGCCAATGCGACGCCCCTCCGCGACAAAGACGAAGGGCGCACCATCGACCACACCTTGCGAGCTGATCTGGATCAGCCGCGCGGTTTCGACGCGCAGGTCGGTGCGGCCATTGCCCGCCGCCGCGCAATCATAGGTGATGCTGGCGGCTTGGGCTTCATCGCTCACCACGAAGCTGCGGCAGGAGGCGCGGGCATGGCGTATCTGCAGCAATTGGCGCACGTCCGATACGCACAGCTTGCGGGTCTCCGCGCCCTTGCCCCGGCCGCGCAATTCCCATTCGCCCGGTTCCAGCTTCTGGAGCGCCGCGAGCTTTGGCGCATCAGCCGCCCCAGCCCAGCTTGCTGCCGTCATCGCCGCCGCCACTGCGAGCGCGCGCCAAACCGCCTTTCCCATGATCTATATTCCCATCAAGGGTCACGCGCCATCTGGGCCGCAACCATCCCTGTCCGCCATGCCGTAGGATTACGGCATTTTGATAGCGCGAACCGGCTACGCTGCCCAAATTACAAATATCGTTAGCGTAACGACGCCGCGTCAGGCGAAGCTGTCGACCCGAAGCGGGAAGAGCCGTGAGCAGAAGGCGCAATCGACGCCGATAATGCCCTGCTCGTCGGCCATTTCGGCGCGATCATCGGGCGAGAAGCGGCCGATGACGTCGCGGATATGCGACAGGTCGCAGCGACATCCCTTGGCCAGCGGCGTGGGATCGGTCGCGCGCACTTCCTCTTCCTCATGGAACAGCCGCCAGACGATGTCGCTCAAGGGGAGCGACGTGTTCGTCAGTTCCTCGTCCTTGAGCGTCACCGCGAGCGCCTGCACATGCTCCCATTCGGGATGATCATGGCGGACGTGCAGCCGTTCGCGGCCGACTTCGCCTTCGGGCAGATGCTGGAGCAACAGCCCGGCGGCGTAGCAGCCCTCACCGGGTTCGTGCCGGGTAGCGATGCGGATGACGCTGGGGATTTGTTCGGACTGGAAGAAATAATGTTCGGCCGCTGCGCCCAGCGATTCGCCGTCCAAGGGCACGATGCCCTGATAACGCTCGCCGGTGACGGACTGGTCGAAGGTGATGGCGAGATAGCCTTTGCCGAACAGGCCGAACAGGGTCGGGTCGGGACCAAGTTCGGCGAGCCGGTCGGCATCGAACTTGGCATAGCCACGCAAATCGCCATTCTTATAATCGGCGACCAGCAGGCGAACGACGCCATGTTCGGTCTGCGCCTGCATCGTCAATTGCCCGTCGGCCTGCTTGAGCGTCGCGCCGAGCAGCGCCGCCAGCACCAGCGCCGACGCCAGCAGCCGCTCGATCGCGGGGGGATAGGCATGGGCGGCCAACACCTCATCCAGCACCGGGCCGAGCCGCACGAGGCGACCGCGCGCGTGGCGCGAGGCTATGGTGAAGCCGATGGCATGGTCGACATGGGGGGCGATAGTCACATCAAGGCTCCGTGATCCCGCAGGCGATGGCGCGGGGCGTAAGGCCGCATCGGACGATGCGGGCAAGCCGCCTAGATAGGAAGCCCGCCCGTAAACTCAACCAAGATGCCCCAAGGCCCACAGCAGCACCGATTTCTGGGCATGAATGCGGTTTTCAGCCTCATCCCAGATCAGCGATTGCGGGCCGTCGATCACGCCGGCAGTCACTTCCTCGCCGCGATGGGCGGGCAGGCAGTGGAGGAATTTGGCCTGCGGCTTCGCGCCCGTCATCAGCGCGGGCGTGACCTGATAGGGCATCATCGCGGCTAGCTTTTCCTCGGCATGGGCCTGCCCCATCGAGATCCAGGTGTCGGTGACGACGATGTCCGCGCCGGCGACCGCCTCTGCCGCATCGCGGGTTAGGCTGATGCGCGCGCCCTGCGCCTGCGCCGCCGCCGCAAAAGAGGCGTCGGGTTCATAGCCCTCCGGCACGGCAACGCGCACGTCGAACTTGAGCAGCCCCGCCGCTTCGATGATCGAGTGCAGCACATTATTGCCATCGCCAAGCCACGCCCACTGGCTGCCGGGCAAGGCCACGCCATGTTCGACCACGGTGAGCAGGTCGGCGACGATCTGGCAGGGGTGCGACAGGTCGGTCAGGCCGTTGATGACCGGGACGGTCGCATAATGCGCCATTTCCTCGATCTTGGCATGATCGTCGGTGCGGATCATGATGGCGTCGCACATGCGCGACAGGACGCGCGCGGTGTCGGCGATCGTCTCACCACGGCCGAGCTGCGTCGTGGCCGAATCGAGGATCAACGACGTGCCGCCCAGTTGGCGGATCGCCATGTCGAACGAGACACGGGTCCGGGTTGAATTCTTCTCGAAGATCATCGCCAGCGTGTGACCGGCGAGCGGTGCGTCGGCATCGACGCGCCCCTTGGGCCAGGACGCCCGCGCGCCTTTCCGGTCGATGGCGTCAGCGATCATGGCGGCAATGGCATCGCCGCCTGCGTCGGAGAGATTCAGAAAATGCTTGGTCATGGGTTTCCCCTCTACTCCCCTCCCGTTCGGTTCGAGTAGCCTTCGAGCTTGTCGAGAAGGCGTATCGAGAACAGTTCTCGACAAGCTCGAACCGAACGGGGTTGGAAGAATTATGTCAGGCCGCCTTGGCTTCGACAAATGTCCGCGCACCGGCGGAGATTTTCTCGATGGCTTCGGCGATGTGGCTTTCCTCGATGACGAGGGGCGGCAGGATGCGCAGCACATTTTGCCCGGCCGACACGGTCAGCAGGCCATGATGGTCGCGCAGATGCCCCACGAAGCTGCGGGCGTCATGGCTGTCCTTGAGCTTCACGCCCAGCATCAGCCCCATGCCGCGCACATCCTCGAACATGTCGTCATGATTGGGGATGAGTTGTTCCAGTGCGGCGCGCAGGCGCGCGCCCATGGCGGTGACATGGTCCAGAAACCCGTCGGCCAGCACTTCCTCGATCACCGTCAAGCCCACCGCCATGGCGAGCGGATTGCCGCCATAGGTGGTGCCGTGCGTGCCGAACACCATGCCCTTCGCCGCTTCCTCGGTGGCGAGGCAGGCGCCCAGCGGGAAGCCCGCACCGATCCCCTTGGCGACCGCCATGATGTCCGGCATGATGCCAAATTGTTCATGCGCGAAGAAGGTGCCGGTGCGGGCATAGCCGCACTGGACTTCGTCCAGGATCAGCAGCAGGCCATGCTCGTCGCACGCCTTGCGCAGGCCGGCCAGAAACGCCTTGGTCGCAGGCGTCACGCCGCCTTCGCCCTGCACCGGCTCCAGCAGGAAACCGGCGGTGTTGTCGTCGATCTGCGCCAGCGCGGCGTCGAGATCGTTGAAGGGCACAACGGTAAAGCCAGGCAGCAATGGTTCGAAGCCGTCGCGCATCTTGGGCTGGCTGGTGGCCGAGATCGTCCCCAGCGTCCGCCCGTGAAAGGCATTGTCGAAGCTGATGATATTATGCCGATGAGCATTGCCATTGGCATAATGATAGCGACGCGCGGTCTTGATCGCGCACTCGACCGCCTCAGCACCCGAATTGGTGAAGAACACGGTGTCAGCAAATGTGTTGTCCACCAGCTTCTGCGCCAGCTTCTCCCCCAGCGGCATGCCGTAGAGGTTCGACACATGCATCAGCGTCGCGGCCTGATCAGCGATCGTCTTGACCAGCTTGGGGTGGCCATGGCCGAGCAGGTTGACCGCGATGCCGCTGGCGAAATCAAGATAGCGTTCGCCGCGTTCGCCGATCAGATAGCAGCCTTCGCCTCGCACCGGACGGACATCGCACCGGGGGTAAACGGGCATGAGCGGCGTAATCGACATGAGCCTTCCCTTTCTGGCTTGATGCTGCGCGTCCTGGGCGCAGGAGATATAACGCAAAAAGGCGACCCCGCCGGGCCGCCCTCTGCGAGCATCGCCTATACAGGCGGCTTGGAAGGGGTGCAACCCCGCAACCAAGCCAGTCCGATCGCGATGGCCTTAGCCGATCTGGTTCCAGGCGTCGGCAATCTCGGCAATCATGGCGCGGGCCTGATCGACCGGCTCGGCCACCCGTCCCTTGGCCCCTACCAGCAACAGGCGGCGCGCCTCGCGATAGATTTGCGCCAGGCCCAGCGCAACGTCACCGCCCTTGCCATGATCCAGGCTCGATTCGAGCGCAAAGAGGATCGACATGGCGCGGGCCTGCTTGTCCGACACCTGCATGCGGTCCGCCTGTCGTTCGGCAAGCGCGGCGGCGTCCAGCGCCATCAGCAGCTCGTCGAACAGGATCTTGACCAACGCATGGGGCGTCGCCCCTTCGGTCCGGCCGCCCGAATGCACCGCCGCATATCGACGTGCCGCGCTCGCCCCTGCATAACCCTGATTGTAGAACATGGTCCCGTTCGTCCCCGTTAACTGTCGCTGTTGTTCCAGGCTTCGATCTGCTGTTTGAGATAGCTTTCCGTAGCCTTGAGCGCCGTCAGGCGCGTTTCCATCTTGGAATAGACGGTCGTGAGCTGCGCTTCATAATCGGTCATCTGCGTATCGAGCTTTTCAAGCTGTTCACTCAAGGATTTGGCCAGCGCCTCATATTTGACCTGTGCCTGCGCCAGCGCGCCGTCCTTGACCTGTACCCGGTCGCGCACCGCATCCATCATCCCGGCGAGGCCTGGGTTGGTCGCGGTCGCGACCGCCGGATTGAGCATCTGGGTGATCGCCGACGGATCGGCGGCAATCGCCTTGTCGAGGACGTCGGTGTCGAGCTTGAGCGTGCCATCGCGATTGGTGGCGACGCCGATGTCCGACAAGGTGCGATAGGTGCCGCTGCTGGTCAGCGCGGTGGACGTCATCTGCGACAATTGCCGCTTCATGTCCCGGATCGACGCTTCGCCGTTCAGGACACCGGACGAGGCGGAATCCGCGCCCGTGCTGGTCGATGTATTGAGCGCCTTCATCAGCGTATTATAGGCATCGACAAATTCGACCATCAGGTCGCGCATGGTCGTCGTCGGTTCGGTCGAGGCCAGCGTGACCAGCGTGCCCGGCGCTGCCTTGTTCAAATCGATGCGCAGATGGGCGATCGCCGTGTCGATCGTGTTGCTGGCATAACGCTGCTCCACGCCATCGAGGCTGATGATCGCGTCCTTGGGCGTCGCCATCGACGCCATCGTCGCGCTATCCGTGCCTTCCCAGGCGAATTTCGCCAAGTCCGTACCGCTGACCGAAGCCAGCGAAAAATCATTGGCCGCGCCGGTGGCGCCCTTCATCACCAGCCGCGTCCCCTGCGTATCGGTGATTACCGATGCGGTAACGCCCAGGCCCGCCTCGTTGATGGCGGCGGCAAGGCCTGAATAGCTGTTATTGGCGGCGGTGATGCTGATCGTCGCGCTCTGGCCGCCCACGGTCAGGATCATCTCCCCCTCCCCCACGGCCGTTGCAGCGGTAGCGCCCACAACCGGGGTCGATGCCAGCGTGCGGGCCGAGGCAAGTTGCTTGACTTCTAGCTGGGCGGGCAGACCCATCGGCACGCCACCCGGCAGCAAGCCGACCGTAGCGATGCTGGGATCATTGGAGGCGGGCGTCCCGGCATAGCCAGTGCCCGCGAGCAGGCTGTTCAATGCATCGGCGAAGGTGTCGATCGAACTGGAGGCCGAGGCGAGCGCGGAGATGCGCGCGCTGTTCAGGCTCTGCCGGTTGGTGATGACCTCCTGCTTGGGATCACGCGTGGCAGCGACCAGGCTGGAAACCAGCGCCTTGGTGTCGATACCCGATCCGACGCCGAGCGCCGTGGTAATGCTGCTGCTGACCGATGCCATTGCGTCGTCCTTTCAGAGGAGAGAACGGCGCTAGCGCGAAGACCTTTAGGAATGATTTGCGAGGGGCGCTATCAATTGGTCGACGTGACGATCTGGTCGACGACGCCGCGCGAAACATGGGCCTGGGCGGCATGGCTGTAGGCGGCACGATCAACCATGCGACGGGCGATCACGGCGGCATGTTCGATCGCTTCCTTGCTGGCAGGCGGCAGCGGCACCAGGATGATTGGCCGGGCCAACATCGCGTCGATGGACCGCGCCGCGCCATCGACCGACGTGCCGCTGTCGAGGTCCGCCAATATATCGGCGATGCGAGCGTGGATTTCGACATATTCGGCGGCGCTGGCGACATCCTCGTCTACGCTCGCCACGTCGATCTGTGGCATCGACGCGCGGGCGTCGCGGTCGGGCGATGGGGCGGATCGCCCTGCTTCAATCGGCTGAACGGCCTGCACTGACGAGATGGCGCGTGGCGCGGTCCGATCGACCGGCGGCAACTCGATACGGGTAAAATAGTCGCTCATGACGCACATCCTAATGCGTCCCCATGAAGAGAATACGGACGAGCGCGGCTAAACTTTAATTCACCATTACGCTTTCGTCACGGCTTGCGCCCATCGGCATCGAAGCGCAGATCGTCGGGTACGGTGATCAAGGGGCGGTCCATTTCGCTCGCCATGCGGTTTTCGACGCGGAAGACGAAGGCGAGGACGGTGGCGACCGCCATGTAGAGGCCTTCATTGACGACCTGCCCGGCGCGCGACGTGAAGTAGATGGCGCGGGCGAGGTCGGGATATTGCAGGATGGTGACGCCATTCTGTTCCGCCAGTTCGCGGATCGCCGCCGCGATCGCGTCATTGCCGCGCGCGACCACGACCGGCGCGGCATCGACGCCCGGCTTGTAGCGCAGCGCGACGGCGAAATGGGTCGGGTTGGTGATGATGACGCTGGCTTCGGCCACCGCCTGGCGGGTCGATCCGTTCAGCACCTCAAACTGGCGGCGACGGATCTGGCCCTTGAGTTCGGGCGAGCCTTCGCTTTCCTTATGCTCGTCCTTCACATCCTGTTTCGACATGCCCAGGCGCTTGGCGCGCTGCATGATCTGCGCCGGGACATCGATCCCCGCGATCAGGAACAGCCCGCCCGCCATAACCAGGCAGGTGAGGATGAACATATTGCCAAGGTCGGCGATGGCAGGACCGATGCCCATCTTGCCCAGCCCCGTAATTTCGGTCAGCCGGTCCCAGACCATCCAGATGCCGATAGCGCCGAGCAGGCCGATCTTGGCGATGGACTTCATCAGTTCGATCAGGCCTTGCGCACCAAACATGCGCTTGAGACCTGATGCGGGATTCATCTTCGACGCCTTGGGCGCGAAGGCACCGGGGCGGAAGCCGAGCGATCCCAGCAAGGCCGGGGCAGCGATCGCAGCGAGGAAGGTCGCCAGCATCACCCCCGCCACCGGCAGCGCGATGCCGGTCAGCAGGTCCAGCCCGCGTTGCGCCGGGGAGAAATCGGTAATGTCCTCACGCCGGAAGCGCAGCGCCTCGACCAGCATGTCGGACAGCGAATCGATCAAGGATGGGCCGGTAACCGCGAGCCAGCCGATACCCGCCATGACCACCATCGCCGTGCCCAGTTCGCGCGACTGGAGAATGTCGCCCTTCTTGGCGGCATCATCCAGCTTCTTCTGGGTCGGTTTCTCGGTCTTTTCGCCGCCCTCATTGCCGCCGGCCATGGCTATTGCCCCTCCGCGATCATGCGGGCCTGTTCAAGTCCGGCCTTGATCGAGGCGGTCATGCCTTCGGCCATGATCGGAACGGCCATGGCGAGGAGAATAAGGCCCGCCATCATCGCGACCGGCATGCCGACGGCGAACAGGTTGAGCGAAGGGGCAGCGCGCGCCAGCATGCCCATGACGATCTGCACCAGCACCAGCGCAAAGGCGACCGGCAAGGCGACGGTGACGCCCGCGCCCAGCAACGCGCCGCCAAATTCGATCATGCGCCAGATCGTGTCGTTCGACAGCATCGCCGCGCCCGGCGGGATCGCTTGATAGCTTTGCACCACGAAGCTGGCGAGCAGCAAATGCCCGTCCATGCCGAGCAGCAGGAAGGTCGCGAGGATGGAGAGGAAGGTGCCCAGCACCTGGGTCGATTGGCCCGACGAAGGATCGACCATCGCCGCGAAGTTGAGGCCCATCGCATTGCCGATCGTCTCCCCCGCGACGAAGGCGGCGGCATAGCCGATCTGGACCGCAAAGCCGAGCGCAAGGCCCGCCATCACTTCGCCCGCGACCATCATCACGCCTTCGAAACTGGCGACGCCGTCCTGCGGCAGGGTGATGGTGACGCTGTTGAGCGCGGCGAGGCCGAGCGCGAGCGCGAGGATCAGGCGAAGCTGGAGCGGGACGGCGGGCGCGCCGAAGGCGGGCGCGGCGATGAAGGCCGCGCCGGGGCGGATCATCGCTATCAGCCAAACCCACAGCTGCGCCTCCACCCCCGCAAAGCCGGGGGCTATCATTGCAGCAGGTCCGGGATGCGGTCGAATATCTCGCGGGTGAAATCGGCGATCAGCACCATTATCGAACCGCCGAACAAGGCAAGCATCGCGCCCACCACCAGGATTTTGGGGATGAAGCTCAATGTCTGTTCATTGATCGAGGTCGCGGCCTGCACCATGCCGATGATCAGGCCCGCGATCAGCGCGGGCAGCAGTATGGGTGCCGCCGCGAGTGCGGTGATCCACAGCGCCTGTTGGGCGAGGCCCATGAAGAAATCGGCATTGTCCATCGGGACTAGAACCCCCACCCCGTTCGCTTCGAGCGTGTCGAGAAGCGATTGCGCGAACGGTTCTCGACTTCGCTCGAACCGAACGAAAACAGGTGACGACCCACGGTCATGTCGCGAACGATCCCGCCAAGCTGCCCATCGTCAGCGCCCAGCCATCGACCAGCACGAACAGCAAGAGTTTGAACGGCATGGAGATGATCGTCGGCGACAGCATCATCATGCCCAGCGCCATCAAGGTGGAAGCCACGACCAGATCGATGATGAGGAAGGGCAGGAAGATCATGAAGCCGATCTGAAAAGCGGTCTTCAATTCGCTGGTGACGAAGGCGGGGAGCAGGATGGTGAAGGGAATGTCGGCGGGCGTGCGGAAGGCGGGCGCTTCGGCGAGGTTTGCGAACAATTTGAGGTCGCTCTCGCGGGTTTGCTTGGTCATGAAACCGTGCAGCACCTTGCCCGACCGGCCGACCGCTTCCTCGATCGTGATCTGGCCCTTGCCATAAGGGTCGAAGGCGAGACCGTTAATCTGGTCGATCGCGGGACGCATCACGAACAGCGACAGGAACAGGGCGAGGCCGACCAGCACCTGGTTGGGCGGCGTCTGTTGCAGGCCCAGCGCCTGACGCAGCAGCGACAGGACGATGATGATACGGGTAAAGCTGGTCATCATCAGCACGAGCGACGGCAGCACCGTCAGCAGGCTCATGAGGATCAGGATTTGCAGCGACAGTGACAGCGAGCGGCCGTCGCCCGAAATCTGGCCCATGGCGCGGCCCAGCGCGCCGCCATTGTCGGCGGGGGCGGCAGGCGCCGCCTGGGCGAAGGCGGGGTTGCTGACAAAGAGCAACGCCAGCACAACCAACAACGTCATTCCCGCGAAGGCGGGAATCCATCTCCCAACCTTGCATCTGGTGGCAAACGTCGGGAGATGGATCCCCGCCTGCGCGGGGATGACGGATAAAGGGTTAGCGAACACGAACAGCGTCGCCTTCCGCGATCTTTTCAATGCGGCCGCGGGTGACCGACAGCAATATCTTCTTGCCCTCGAATTCGACCACCGCGAGCTTGCCGAAGGCACCCATCGGCAGGGCTTCGAGCAGCTTGAGCGAACGGTCGCCCTGCTGGCCCATCATGCCCGGCTGATATTTGCGCCACAGCCATAGTGCACCAAAGGCCATGCCACCGACCAGCGGCAGGAGGATCAGCAGTTTAACGAAATACCAGAACATGATGGAGCCGCCCGCGCTTCATGGTTAATGGACCCAAGCGATCCGCAGTTTCGATCCGCAAGGCAAGCGCAAAATCGATGCGGTGCGATCAGCCGCGCCGTTCGATGCCTGCCAGCCGGGTTTCGGTCGCCGCAATATCGACGATGCGGATGCCATAGCGGCCATTGACCGTCACCACCTCGCCCTTGGCGATCAGCGCGCCATTGACCATGATGTCGAGCAGATCGTCGGCCTGGCGATCCAGTTCCACGATGCTGCCTTCGGCAAGGTCCATGACTTCGGCGAGGCGCAGCGAAGTCGATCCGACCTCGACCGACATGCGGACCGGAATGTCGGCCAGCAGCTTGAAATGACGATTATTCGTCATCCGGCTGACGGGATCTTCGGCGCGCTCCATCCGGGGGGCTTCGCTCATGTCGCTCATTGGTCGGATCCTTGTACGAGTTTTTCAATCTGGAAGGCGGCGCGGCCATCCTGTTCGCCGATGCTGCCATGGGCGACGATGCGGTTGCCCACGATCAGCGGCAGCGAGCGGCCGATCGTGACGGGAATGACATCGCCAACCTTCAATTCCATGAGGTCGGAGACGGAGAGATGGGGCCGGGCCAGCACGGTGCGCGCGGGCAGGCGAATGTCGCGCATCCGCCGGGCGATGCGCCCCTGCCAGACCGGATCGCATTGTTCGTCGTCTGTCGGCAGCTTCGATCCCATCAGCGCTTCGACGGCGCGCAAGGCGGACAGCGGAAAGACGAGATCGATCGGCCATTCCTGCTCACGGGTCAGGCTGACGGTGAAGCGCTGAACGACCATCTGATCGCCGGGCTGGGCGCTGGCGGTGAAGCCGACGCCGGTTTCGCGCATGACGAGGCTGGCATCGAGTGGCAGGACGTCGCTCCACGTCTCGACGAGGCGCGCGATGATGGCGTCCGCCAGGCGGACGATCAGCCGGTCTTCGGTCGGGGTAAATTCGCCCCGCGAGGGCAAGGGCCGGTTGCCAAGGCCGCCATAGAAGCAGTCGACTAACGTCGAGATCATGGCGGCGTGCATATGCAGCAACACCTGCCCCTTGAGCGGGAGCAAGCGATAGACGGACAGGCTGGCAAAGGCGGGCATGGCGGCCGACCAGACGCCCATATCCATCAGCTGCGTCTCATGCGCGGCGACATGGGGGCGCGTGCCCGATATCGGTTCGATGAGCGTGCGCATGCGCCGGGCGAGCTTGTCGCCCAGCCGGTCCAGCCCCGACAACATCACCGGTGCCTGTGAATCCCCCCGCCCGAAGGCGTAGGTTTGAACGTCGTCCATCTTTGTCCCCTGCCCTGCGGGCCGGGGGACTTCCCGGCCTTCTGGACAGGGCTATTGAATAACGAAATTGGTAAAATAAACGTTATCGACGCCGCCATAACCCGTTTTTTGCTTCAAAATATCGTTAATTATCACCTTGATCTTCGCCTGGAGGGCTTGCTTGCCCTTTGGCGTCGCCAGCATCTCTTCGGGTTGCTGGGCGAGCATCATCAGCACCTGGCTGCGGATCGCCATTTCGTGCGTCTTGATCGCGTCGATCACCCGCAGATCATAATAGGTCGATACCGCCAGCGAAATCTGGGCAAAGGCGTCGGTGTCCGTCATGTTGGACGTGAAGGGCGTCTGCAGCTGGAAATAGGTCGCCTGATAGGCGGTGGGGTTGGCGGGCGGCGGCAGGTCGATGCCCTTGCCATGCGCGCCGCCATGCGTTGCGGATGGGTCGCCATGGGGTGCGGCATGCGCCTTGGCGATATCCTCGGCGCTTTCGCCGGCCAGCACCAGAACGGGTTTGTTGGGATCTTCCTTTGGCCCTTCATCCTTCGGGTTGAAGAAACCGGCGGCATAGAGCCCGCCTGCCGCGCCCGCACCGCCGATCAGCATGGCGATGACGACCAGCAGGATCATCTTCATGCCCCCGCCCTTTTTCTTCTTCGCCTTCGGTTCGTCGCTCATTCTTCCTGTCCCCCAGGCTCAAGGCCGATCATGCGTAGCGCGCGCGAGCGGCATCGCGGGTGTTGTCGCCCGCCTCCGCATGGTTAAGAACGGCCGCGTCGTCGGCGGCTTTATGCGATTGCGCGATATTTTCGCGCGCCTGCCAGCGGCCTTGGCCCTGGCCCTGAAAGGCGGGCTGACCTGCCTGCTGCTGCTGTTGCTGGCCCGGCGCATTCTGTCCCGACGGATCAGGGCGAGTGGCGTCCGTGGCGGCGGGCGCACGCTCGATCTTCACCTCGCTGATCTTCACGGCGGCGAGGCCTGCATCGAGGCGCAGGCGGTCGCCATCCTGGCGCAGCGCCTGTTCGGCAAGATCGGTGGCGACGGTCAGGGCGACGATTGCGCCCTTGTCACCCTGCTGGATATCGACCTGGATCGGGCCGAGCGTGTCGGCATTGATCTGAAACCGGCCCTGCGCGCCATTGGCCGAGAGGCCCGCAATGTCGCGGGCCAGACTGTCGATCCACTGGCCCGACACGCCCATGTCCACCACTTGCGCGCCAAGGCTGGCGGACAGGTCGGCAACGGGTGCCGTGGGTGGGACTGGGGCGAGTGCGACGGGTTGGAGCGTGATCGGCGTTGGCACGGCTGCGGTGTCGGCACGCGACATGCTCAACGGCAGAGCGGCGGTCTCCTGATCGGTGTCCGGGCGCTGCACGGCTTCCGTCGGCTGCGGAGACGCCGCGCGGCCAGTCATATGATCGCGCACCAGTTGCAGCAGCGATACTGCCTCGGCTTTGACGGGCGCTTGCACCGGTGGCTGGGCATCGGCGGTCGGTGTCGGTAGCGGGGCGGCGGTAACGTCAGTTGGCGCGATGCTCTGCGGTGCGGTGGACGCGACGGGGCTGGCGACCGGGGCCGGACCTGGATCGCTGACCGTCATCGTTGAACCGGGTGTAGCCTGATCTGGCGCGGGCTTGGAGGTCGCTACAGGCGGCACAGGAACGGACTGCACTGTCGCAGGTCCGGCGGTTGCCATTGCTGGTGCGGCTGGTGCGGCTGGTGCGGCTGGTGCGGCTGGTGCGGCTGGTGCGGCACCAACCTCCATTGGAACGGTCGGTTGCGCGGGTGCGGGTGTCGCCGTCGTGATGCGCGCAGGCATGAGAGGTGCTCCCGCAGGCAAGGTGTCTGCGACGATGGGCGGCGCTGGGACCGGTAGGGCAGGCGCTGTGACCATGCCGGTCGCGGCGACCGTCGGGTCGGGCAGCGGCAGCGGGGCGGGCTGTTCAACCACGGCGTCCTTAGGCAACGGGCGATCGGGGCGAGTAGCGGCTAGCGGTGCAGCGTCGTCCGGTTGCGCGGGGTGGACTGCATCGGTTTGGCTGACCGGTTCGGCCGATCGGATCGGGGCTTGAAGGGACGGCTGGACTGGCGTTGCGAGAGGGATTGCCGCGTTCTGCGCCGGTGCTGCCGCGTCGGAAACGGACAGCGAAGCGGACAAAGGTTCGGCGTTTTCAGGCCCGGCTGCCGCGGCCGACTCTATGTCCGTTTCGCTGTCCGTTTCGCTATCCGTTATCGGTGTGCGGACTGGTGCAGCGGCGTCGGGTGCGGTGGCCGGTTGGATCGCAGGCGACGCGGGCGTCGTGACCATCGAAGGGCTGTCCGCCGTCTGCTCGATCGGCGATCGATCGACAGGCGATGGGCGTGCAGGCGCGGCGGCAGGTCGTGCAGCGGCGGGCGCTGCCTCAGGCTGCGGCGCGGCGGGCGCGTCTTGCGTTTCCTGGGACGGTGTGTCCGTCGCTGCCGGTGCCGGTGTGATACGCGAATCTTTGGCGGGCACGCCGGGCAAGGCTGGCGCCATAGGGCTAGGTGCCATGGTCGGTGTAGCGGATTGCGGCTGGGCGGGTGCGGATGGAGACTGTCCGCTCTGCTCAGGCCGGGGCGGTTGAACGGGCGTCGCCGCAAATGCAGCGGCAAGCGCAGGGGTCGTAGCGTCTGGAACCGAAGGCGCGGCGCGGGGCGTGGCAGGCACGGCTTCTGCGGCTAAGACCGGTGTTCCTGGCACGGAGATGGGGGTGCTGGGCGTCGCAGACGCTGCTCCCGACGCTAGGCTCGGTCCGTTGGGCGCTGCAATTACGGCGCTTGGCGTCGTCGCTGCCGCGCTCGGCGGGGCGGTCGCCGCGTCGAGCATTTGCGCGAAGTCGGGGGTGCCGGGCATTGGCGCGACGGCGGCGCCCTTCCTTGTCCCACTGGCGGGTGTCGGGAAGAGCAAGGCCTTGATAGAGGCGAGCATCGTCATGTCAGGCATCCCCCGTCCGCTGCATGCGGCGATAGCGCGGCAAGGCCGCCAGCTTGTTTTCGCGCCATTCTTCAAGGTTTGCGCGAGCGCGGTCCTTGAGGCGGGTGGCGATTTCCTTTTCGCGGTTGGCGGCAAGCGTCACGCCTTCCTTGCTCTCCACTTTGCGCCGCGCGTCGTAGAGCGCGCCGTCGAGCTGGCGGCCCGCCTGCTCCAGCCGGGTGGCGAGTTCCTGCATCGCGGCGAAGGATGCACCAGTGGCGGCCCCTTGCGTTTCGAACAGTTCGTAGCGGACCTTGTTGAGCCGCTCGATATTGCGCGCCAGGCCATCGGCCTCGTCGCGCGCGCGCGCCGTTTCGGCGACCGCCATGGCATGTTGGACATGGCGCACGCGCAGCACGCGATGGCGGCGGGACACCAGCCCCTTCATGCGCCGAACCCGGCGATAAGCGCGGCGGCGCTGGTGTCGAGGTCGATGCGGCTTTTCTGGTCCTGCCGGATGAAGTCGAGAATTTCCTGACGGCGCTGCACCGCTTCGTCGATCACCGGATCATTGCCGGGGCGATAGGCGCCCATCAGGATGAGATCGCGATTTTCCTCATAAGCCGCCCAGAGGCGGCGATAATTGGCGGCGGCCATGCGATGATCGTCGGGCACCACGTCGGCCATGACGCGCGACAGGGATTTGCCGACGTCGATGGCCGGGAAGATGGATTGTTCGGACAAATGGCGCGACAGGACGAAATGCCCGTCGACAATGGCGCGGGCGGCGTCCACGATCGGATCGTCGGTGTCGTCGCCATCGGCCAGCACGGTATAAAGCGCGGTGATCGAGCCGCCGGTGCGGGCGTCCACCCCGGCCCGTTCGACCAGGCGCGGGATGAGCGCGAGAGCCGATGGCGGATAGCCCTTCATCGCGGGCGGTTCGCCAAGGGCGAGGCCGATTTCGCGCTGGGCATGGGCGCAGCGGGTCAGGCTGTCGATCAGCAGCAGCACTTTCTTGCCACGGGCGCGGAAATATTCGGCGATGGCGGTGGCGCGCGCGGCTGCGCGCAAGCGCAGCACCGGGGGATGATCGGCCGGCACCGCGACGACGATGCTCTTGTGCATCGTATGCTTGAGTTTGGTTTCGAGAAAGTCGCTGACTTCGCGGCCACGTTCACCGATCAGGCCGACGACGACGATGTCTGCTTCGGCCCCGGCGATCATCTGGCCCATCAGCACCGATTTGCCGACGCCGGACCCGGCGATGATGGCGATACGCTGGCCACGCCCGGCGGTGAGCAGCGCGTTGACGGCGCGGACGCCGAGATCGAACGGTTCGGTAACACGGCCGCGATCGAGGACATTGCCCTTGACCCCGTTGAGCGGCCAGACGCCGCCCGCGATGATCGGCCCCTTGCGGTCGAGCGGCTGGCCCATGGCATCGACCACGCGACCAATCAGCCCTTCGCCCACCTGCACCATATTGGCTTGGCTGTCGGGTTCGACCCGTGCGCCGTTTTCGAGCGGCGCGTCACTGTCGAGCGGCACCAGTAGGGTGCGACCGCCGCGAAAGCCCGCAACTTCGGCGCGCGCGATCGTGCCGTCGCTGGCGATCACCCGCGCGCCTGCGCCGATCGGTCGGCGGAAGCCGGTGACTTCCAGCATCCCCGCATCATGGCTGACCAGACGGCCGACATGGCGCGGCGCGCGGTTCTGCACCTGCAAATGATCGAACAAGGTTTCGGCCTGGGCCAGCGCGGCGCGGATCATGGCCTGCCCTCCATATCATCGAGCAGTGCGCGCAGGCGCGAGAGGCGCACGTCCGGGCCATCCTCGACCCAGCCTTCGGCGGTTTCCAAGCGGACGCAGCCGCGCTGCATCGCCTTGTCGGGCACCAGCTTCACGCCGATCTGTTCGCCTTCCAGCATGACGATATCGTCGGGATGGAGGTGAAGCGCGCCCTTTTCGTCATTATCCTCGATGAAGGCGGCGACGGTATCGCAGCGCTGCACGAGGCGTTCGATGTCGATCTCGACCTCGCCGACAATCTGTTCGACCAGGCGGACCACCGTAGCGGAGAGCATGGTGGAGAGCATGCCGCTGGGCGCGGGCGCGAGCGAGGCCAGCGATTCCGCCAGCCGTTCGCGGATTTCCGTGTCGGCACCATGGGCTTCGGCGGTGATGCGGCAACCTTCGTCGAAACCGAGCGTGAAGGCTTCCATCCGCGCTTCTTCGACCAGGTCGACCACGGGTTCGGCGTCCGCCATGGCGGCGCGGATCGTCGCGGTCTGCGCGCCAGGATGGGCGGTGTAGAGGCTGCGGAAACCGCTGCTCTCGCTTTGTACGAAACCGGCGACCGCGACTGGCGCGAAATCGCGGGCTGCTTCGGCACCCCAAATCCTAGACAAAGTCATTCCCCTTGCCACCGAGCATGATGGTGCCTGCATCCGCCATGCGGCGGGCGGTGGCGATGATCAGTTTCTGCGCTTCCAGCACTTCGGCGAGGCGGATGGGGCCGCGCTCTTCAATCTCGTCGGCGATCGCCTGCGCCGCTCTCGCGGACATGCTGCCGAAAATCTTGCCCTTGAGCATATCGTTCACGCCCTTGAGCGCGACGACCAACACGGTGTTGTCGATGGTCCGCATCAGTGCGCCCAGATTCTTGTCGTCCATGTCCACCAGATTATCGAAGACGAACATCTCCTCCTCGATGGTCTGGGCGATCATCTTGTCGCGCTTGGCGACGGCCTTCATGATCCGCTGCTCATTATCCTTGCGGACATTGTTCATGATCGCGGCCGCTTCGACCGTGCCGCCGCGCTGCGACGCGGCACCCTGCTTGCCGACCGGACCGCGCATCAGCAATTGCTCCAGATCTTCGAGCGCCTCGTTCGACACCGGCCCCAGGGTGGCGATGCGATAGACGATCTCCTCCTGATATTCGGACGGCAGCAATTGCAGCACGTCGGCGGCGACGGGTGCTTCCAGATGGGCGAGCACGATCGCCATGATCTGCGGATGCTCCGCCTCGATCAACACGGCGATTTCCTTGGCATCCATCCATTTGAGCATCTCAAGCTGGGTGGAGCGGGTCGGCGGCGTGATGCGCGCCAATATGGTTTCGGCGCGTTCCTCGCCCAGTGCCTTGGTCATCGCGCCGCGAATATGGCGGGTCGCGCCATAGCCGATGGTGGTGCGCTTCTTGGCCTTGGCGACGAAATGGTCGAGCGCTTCGTTGACCTCTTCGGGATCGACATCGGCGACATCATACATGGCATAGCCAAGCTGGCGCACTTCCTCCGGTTCCAGCCGGGAGAGGATTTGCGCGGCTTCATCCTCGTTGAACAGCATCAGCAGGACGGCGGCGGCGGCGCTGCCCTTGAGCGCTTCGGGACGACCGGGAACGATCTCAGGCATTTTCCTTCTTCCCCTCCTTGAGGAGGTCGCGGACGACGAGGGCGGCGCGGTCGGGATCTTGCTTCACGAAGTTGCGAATGAGGTCGGCGCGCTGGGCATAGTCATAGGTGGAGGAGATCATGTCGAGCGTGACCGGCCGTTCGGGATCGGGCGCTTCGACCACCTGCTTGGTGAGTTCGGACGAGATTTCCCGGCCGATGCGCTGGCCTTCCTGCGTGGTCTGCTCTGCAGCGGCGGCCTGAGCGGCGGCGCGGCGCTTGAGCAGCGGGCGACCGATGCCGAAGACGAGCAGCAGCGCAACCAGCAGGGCGGTGCCGTTGCGCACCAGCGGGTTCATCCAGTCGGATTCATACCAGGGGATGACGGTTTCGGGCGTCTTGAGGAAGCTGCGCGAGGAGAGCGCGACCACGTCGCCGCGCGTCTGGTCGAAGCCGACCGCGCCCTTGACCAGCGCTTCCAGGGCAGCGATTTCCTGCGCGGTGCGCGGCTTGCCATCCGCGCCGGTGTCGAGCGCCACGGCGACCGACAGGCGCTTGACGGTGCCGATCGCATCCTTGGTCACGGACACTTCACGGCCTAGTTCAAAGCTGCGGTTGAAGGTTTCCTCGGTCTTCATCAGCGGATTGGGCGGGGTGCCGGGGGTTTGCGCGGCGGTTTCGCCCTGCTGCACGGCCTGCCCATTGGGGTTGGTCTGGGTCACGGTCGGGTTGACCGGGGCCTGGTTGGTGAGCGCACCGGGGATGCCCGACGCCTCGCCGCCTGCGCCTTGGCCACGCGGGTCGGATGCCCAGGTGCCCTGTTCGACGCGCAGGCGCGCTTCGTCCTGCGGGAAGGTTTCGCGGGTCGCCTGGCGCTCGGCGAAATTGAGTTCGGCATGGACTTCGGCGGAGAAATTGCCCTGGCCAAGGATCGGCGTGAGCAGCGCGATCACCGACTGGCGATAGCGATCCTCGATCCGGCCCTGGATCGAGAGCTGGCGATCGTCGGCGGCGTCGCCGTCATTATTGCTGAGCAGGCGGCCATTCTGATCGACCAGCGAAATCTGGTCGGGCGAGAGGTCGGGAATGGAGGACGCGACGAGATGCACGATCGCGCTGACCTGTGCGTCGGTGAGCGTGCGGCCCTGCGCCAACCGCAGCATGACGGAGGCGGACGGCTTGGCCCGGTCGCGCAGGAAGACGCTGGGCGGTTCGACGGCGAGGTGGACCTTGGCGCTTTCGACGCTGTCGATCGCCTCGATCGTGCGGGCGAGGTCCATTTCGCGGGCGGAACGCAGCTTTTCGCCCTCGACGGCGCGCGAGGCGCCCATCGGCAGGCTGTCGATCATGCTGTTGCCGTCGGGCGCGCTCTTGGGCAGGCCCTGGGCAGCGAGCATCATCTTCGCCTTGAAATAATCATCCTCCCCCACGGTCATGCTGCCGGACTTGTCGAAGTCGAAGGGGATGCCGGCCTGCTCCAGCACTTGCGCGACGGCCGATTTGTCGGCGTCGGGCAAGGCGCGGAACAGGTCGCGCTGGGGCGGTTCGCGCAGCGCCAGCCAAGCAAGGCCCGCCAGCGCGACGACGCCGAGCATGCCGAGCAGCGGCAGGCTCTTGGCTACCGCCGGTTGCTGGATGAGGCCGGTGAAGCGCGCTTTGAGCGCAGCCATGCCGGTGAGGCCGTTGCGGGCCGCCGAAGCGGGGGCCGGGAGGGCGGGCTTGCCGCCGTCGATGGTGAGTGCGTTCTCGCTCATGATTTAGACCGGCATGCTCATAATGTCCTTGTAGGCGGACAGGAGTTTGTTGCGGACCTGAAGGGTCGCTTCGAAGCTGACCGACGCCTGCTGCTTGGCCAGCATGACGGCGGCGATGTCGGTGGTTTCGCCGCGTTCGAAGGCGGCGGCGGCTTCACCGGCCTTGCCCTGCAGGCCATTGACCTGTTGCAGCGCGCTGCTGAACGCCTCGGTAAAACCACCGGGCGCGGTGCCCTGGGCGGCGCCTGCACCGCCGAGCGGATTGGTCGAGCCGATGTCGCGCAGCGCGGCGTTTTTTTTGCAGGATGGCGTTGCGGATCGCCATCACGCTGTCGGTCGGGGAAATGCCGTTCATATCCTATCCTCCCCCTTATGCCGCGGCCAGCTCGCGCATTTCGGCGAGCCGATAGCGCAGCGTGCGTTCCGAAATGCCGAGCTTGCGCGCGGCGGCGGCGCGGTGGCCGTCCGTTTCGCGCAGGGCGCAGCGGATGGCTTCGAGCTTGGAATGGCGCGCGACGTCGCGCAGCCGGATGGGTTCGGCGGGCAGCTGGATCGGTGCGGCGGCGCGGAAGGGCGTTACCATCTGCGCTGCGCCTGCCAGATGCAGGTCGTCGGCTTCGATCCGGTCACCATCGCGAAGCACCAGGGCGCGCTGGAGGATATTGCCGAGTTCACGGGCGTTGCCGGGCCAGCCATGAGCGGCGAGCTTGTCGAGCGCGGCGGCGGTCGGCCAGACGAACCCGGTCTTGCCGCCATCCTGATGGCGCAGCAGCATCGCGGCGGTGATCGCGCTGATGTCGCCGCGACGCTCGGCGAGCGGGCGCAGTTCGAGCGGCATGACGTTGAGACGCCAGTAGAGATCTTCGCGGAAGCGGCCTGCGGCACATTCCTGCGCCAGGTTGCGGTTGCAGGCGGCGATGATGCGGACATTGACCGGCACAGCATGGGTCGCGCCGACGGGCAGCACTTCGCCTTCCTGCAGCGCGCGCAGCAGCTTGGCCTGCAGCGCGAGCGGGAGTTCGGCGATTTCGTCGAGGAAGAGCGTGCCGCCATCGGCGGCGAGGAACAGGCCTTCGGACGCATTGGCGGCGCCAGTGAAGCTGCCCTTGCGATGGCCGAACAGCATCGCTTCCATCATGGTTTCAGGCAATGCCGCGCAATTGACGGCGATGAAGTCGTGGCCCGACCGGCCCGACTGGGCGTGCAGGAAGCGCGCCATGCCTTCCTTGCCGGTGCCGGTGTCGCCCTGAATGAGGACAGTGGCGTCGCTGCGGGCGACCCGCCCGGCGAGCGTCATCAGCCGGACGCTGCCGCTGTCGCCCACCGCGGGGACGGCCGCGGGGCGCGCCAGTTCGGCGATGAGCGCAAAGGCGAAACCCATGTCGGCAAGGCCGAAGGCGACGCGGGCGGGCAGGCCGTTGGCCGCGGAGACCAGCGAAGGTGCGCCGTCGATCAGGTTGATGAGAATGTCGCGATGGGTCGCATGGCCGATTTCGGTGGCCAGCAGCACGCGGCGGCTGTCCTTTTCACGCGGGCTGGCCGCGTCGACGATGCGCACGGTAAAGAGAGCGTTTTCGAGCCAGTGCTGCAGACCCGGAACGAGCGCGCAGACTCCACGGCTCACGTCGAGCGATGACATGAACAAAACCCCAATAACTGGTCGGCTTGTGCCCCCGCACGCCCCAGACCCCTTCGATGGTTCAAGCTCTATATTTATGTGGTTATCAGATGGTTAACTTTGCCATCCAGTTGCCGCCGACCGGCAATTTAATTCCGGCAAGGCGGCAAAGACGCCGTCCTTTGTCCTACGCGCGCGCGTGGTAGCCAGGGAAATTGCCCTTTTTCAGAAAAATCGACAGCGGCGCTAAAGGCCGGTCGCTGCCCGCCGTTATCCCCTTTCGAGGCCGCAGACGCTCCATGGCAGCGACCTGATTGACACTGAAAGGGAACACCATGACTGTTATCGGAACCAACACCGCCGCTCTCCGCTCCGCCAATGCCTCGTCGATGGCCAGCAAAGGCCTGACCAACGCAATGGAGCGCCTGTCGACCGGCAAGCGCATCAACAGCGCCAAGGATGACGCCGCCGGCCTCGCAATCGCTTCGACCATGACGTCGCAGATCAAGGGCATGACCCAGGGCATCCGCAACGCCAATGACGGCATCAGCCTGGCGCAGACCGCGGAAGGCGCGCTGAACGAAGTCAGCAACATGCTGCAGCGTATGCGTGAACTGACCGTGCAGCGGAACAACGACACCAACAGCACCGAAGCCGTTGCGAACATCGACGCGGAAAAGGATCAGCTGGCCGTTCAGATCAACGACATCCTGACCAAGACCGAATTCAACGGCAAGGCGCTGTTCCCGACGACCGCCGACGCCGTGACGATCCAGGCTGGTGCCAACGACACCGACACCGTGACCATCACGCTGGAAGCCATCGACGTGACCGACGTGGCCAGCGCGACGGAAGCGGAAGATGCCGCCACTCTGGCAGACTTCGACACCGCGCTGCAGACGGTTGCGACCGCCCGCGCTACGCTCGGTGCCGTGCAGAACCGCCTGGAATCGTCGGTCAACAACCTGACCAATAACATCACCAACCTGACCGACGCGCGCAGCCGTATCGAAGACGCCGACTTTTCGGCCGAAACGACCGCGCTCGCCAAGCAGCAGATCCTGAGCCAAGCGTCGACCGCGATGCTGGCACAGGCCAACCAGAGCCAGCAGGGCGTTCTGAAGCTGATCGGCTAAACCCCTACCCCATTGGTCGGCTGAGGTCTGGTCACCTGACAGCCGCCCATAGGCGCCCGGCACATCACAGTCCCCACCGTGCCGGGAGCCACAACTTCGATCGAACGACCAGCATCAGAAGCCTCCGTCCCCCCGGGCGGGGGCTTCATCGCATATGCAGCATGGGGGGCTTGGTTTTGCGTGACAGGCTCGCCATGGTGAAACCATGACCCAGATTGACCGGCGCGCGATGATCGCTGCCACGGGCGCTGCCCTCCTCCTCCCCCGCGCTCTGCACGCGCAAACGCAGCCCCCCCCCTTTTCCTGGGAGCGGCTGATCGGCCAGGCGCAGCGGCTGGCGCGCGCGCCCTTTGCCGAGACGCCGGCCCATCCGGGTGCCGCCAAGATCGATTATACCGCGCTGCACGAGGCGCGCTTTCGCGAGGAACGGACTTTGTGGGGCGACCTGCCGGGCGATACCGGCATCCGCTTTTTCCCGCTGTCCGCCACCGCGCCGCAACCGGTCGAGATCGCGATCATCGAGCAAGGCCGCGCGACGCCGCTGCGCTATGATCCGGCCATGTTCGATGCGCCGGCGGGCAATCCCGTGACGGCCCTGCCGCCCGGCGCTGGCTTTGCGGGGTTCCGCATCATGAATGCCGCGCGTGACGGCGACTGGTTGTCGTACCTTGGGGCCAGCTATTTTCGTGCGCCAAGCCCGCAAAAGCAATTCGGCCTGTCGGCGCGGGCCGTTACGATCAATACCGGCATCCAGGGGCGCGAGGAATTTCCGCGCTTCACCCATTTCTGGCTGGAGCGGACGGGGCCAAGTAGCGTCACCATCTTCGCCCTGCTCGACGGGGCATCGATTACCGGCGCGTTCCGCTTCGTCAGTCGGCTGGACAAGGACGGCGTGCGGCAGGACGTGACCGCCGCCCTGTTCCCTCGCCGTGCCATCCCCGAACTGGGGCTGATGCCGATGACCAGCATGTTCTGGTATGATCAGGCGAACCGGACGATCGGCACAGACTGGCGGCCGGAAATCCATGATTCCGACCTATTGTCGATCGCCAGCGCCGATGGCACCGCCCATGCCCGCCCGATCGTCAATCCCACAGCGCCGATGGTCAGCGCCTTTGCCGAGCGCGATCCCAAGGGGTTCGGGCTGCTGCAACGCGACCGGGATTTCGACCATTATCAGGACGATGGCGTTTTTTATGATCGCCGCCCGACTTTATGGGCCACGCCCGCCCGGCCGCTGGGCGCGGGCGAGGTGCGGCTCTACGCCTTTCCGACCGACAGCGAATATACCGACAATCTGGCGGCCTATTGGACGCCCGCCGCTGCGCCTGTGCCGGGCAAGCGGATCGACCTTTCCTACAAGCTTGACTGGACAGCCGACCGTTCGCCCGCCGCGACCAGCATGGCAATCGTCGAGAATGTCTGGCGCGGACGCGGCGATCAGCCCGACGTCGCGCGGCTGGTAGTCGATTTCGCCGGTGTGGCGGAGGGTAGCAAGCCCGACCTGTGGGTGGACATCGCCAACGGCACGCTGGTCAAACAGGCGGGCTATCCGGTTCTGGGGCGCAAAGGCCTGTATCGCACGGTGCTGGACCTGCGGCGCAGCGGCGGCGGCGCGGCGGATGTGCGGTTGCAATTGCGGACCGGCGGCCGCGCGGTGAGCGAATATGTGCATTACCCCATTGGCGGATGAACGGAACCGTTGGCGTAACGAACGGTTCAGGCCGTTGGGTGAAACGCTATGGGTCTGGATGATATGGGCAATGGACAGGTGCCGGTGGCCGATGCCGCCGCTGAGGACGTGCCGGTGAGTCCGGCCTTCGAACAGCTGCCGCCCGAAAGCCCGATTGCGATGCCGGAGCAGGATTTCAGCGCGCGTCCGCCGCTGATCGTGCCGCGCCGGTTCAATATCGACCTGTGGGCACGGCGCATGCTGGTCGTGCTGCTCGCCCTGATCCCGACTGGCATGGCCGCGCATGAGATGCGCCGTTCGATCGGCCTGGACGGCATTTCCTTGCTGGAGGGCGTCTATCTCGCCCTGTTCATTCCGCTGTTCGCCTGGATCGCGTTCGGCTGTGCCACCGCGATCATCGGCTTCCTGCTGCTGACGGTGGGCAAGGGGCGTAGCGTGACGCCGCGCCCGCTGCGCGCGTCGCAGCCGTTGCAGGGCAAGACCGCGATCCTGCTGCCGGTGTGTAACGAGGATTTTCTGGGCGTTCTGGGGCGGTTGTCGATCATGGAGCGATCGCTGGCGCAGGTGATGGGGCGCGAGCGGTTCGAATTCTTCATCCTGTCCGATTCCAACGTGCAGAGCGGCGAGACGGAGCGGGCGGCCTATCTGGAAATGCGCGGGTCTTTCTCCCGCCCCGTTCATTATCGCCGCCGTGCGCGCAATATCGGGCGGAAGCCCGGCAATATCGCCGAATGGGTCGAGCGGTTCGGCGGCGGTTATGATTATATGATCGTGCTGGACGCTGACAGTATCGTCAGCGGCCAGACGATGGCGCGGCTGGCGTCCGACATGGAGCGGCATCCGCAGGTCGGGTTGATCCAGACGGTGCCGACCGTGATGGGTGCGGCGACGCTATTTGCGCGCTGGCAGCAATTTGCGAGCCGCCTGTTCGGGCCGATCTCGGCAGCGGGCATGATCTGGTGGGCCGGGTCCGAAGGGATGTTCTGGGGCCATAATGCCATCGTCCGGGTCAAGGCCTTCGCGCAAAGTTGCGGCTTGCCCGAACTGCCCGGTCGTGCTCCGTTCGGCGGGCATATCATGAGCCATGACATGCTGGAGGCGGCGCTGTTGCGACGGCGTGGCTGGGACGTGCATATGGTCACGGCCGACGATAGTTTCGAGGAATTTCCGCCGTCCATGCCCGACCTGTTCACCCGCGACCGGCGCTGGTGTCAGGGCAATATCCAGCATGTGCCCTTGCTTGTGCGGATTGCGGGCCTGCATCCGGTCAGCCGGTTCCAGTTGCTGGTGGGCGCGACGGCCTATTGCACGTCGCCCATGTGGCTGACGCTGATGCTGGTCGTGCTGGGTGGCGGGGCGAGCGGGGTGTGGCCGCCTACTGAAGTGTTGCCGTCTGGCGGATTGCTGGCGGTGACGGCCTTCCTGCTGTTCGGGCCGAAGCTGCTGGCGATGCTATGGGCGTTGCTCGACCCGGCGCGGCGGATCGGCTTTGGCGGCGCCGCGCGGATGACGCGCGGCGTGATCGTGGACATAATCCTGTCGATCCTGATGGCACCGGTCGCGATGCTGACCCAGACGATCAACCTGTTCGGCATATTGATGGGCCGCAAGAGCAGTTGGAACGGGCAGACCCGCGACCGCGACGGCATGGCGATCGGCAGCGCCATCTGGCTGTTCAAATGGCATATCCTGCTGGGCGCGCTGCTGCTGGCGCTGGCGATCCAAGCGGGTAGCGGCATCGGCTGGATTATTCCGGTGACGGCGGGGCTGTTCCTGGCGCCCGTGCTGGCGGCAGTTACCGCACGCAAGGATCTGGGGCGCAGGGCCGAGGCCAGCGGGCTGTTCCAGGTCGCCGATCCGTGGTGGCGGACGCAAAGCTATCGCCCGTTGCGGTTCCGCTGGCCCAATGGCGAGGAACGGCGGGTCGGACGGCTGGCCGCGAACGACGAATAGTTCAGTCCCAGTCGCGCAGTTTCTCGCGGAGTTTGTCGAGCGCGGCTTTCTTAATCTGGCAAACGCGCGCCGCGCCGATGTCCAGCGTGTGGCCGATTTCCTCCAGGTTGAGTTCCTCGACAAAATAGAGTTGCAGCACCAGCGCTTCGCGCTGCGGCAGTTCGCCGATACAGGCGGCGAGCGCCTTCTTAAGCGATTCGCGCTCCATCACGTCGTCGGCGCGGTCCTCGACATCGGCGAACCACATGGACTGGTCCGAATAGACCTCGTCCATGCTAGTATGCTGCACCATTTCGACGCTATCGGCGAGTTCGCGATAGTCGGACGGATCAAGGCCCATTTCGGCGGACATTTCCGCTTCGGTCGGTAGCCGTCCAAGCGTCTGTTCCAAGCCATTGCGGCAGGCGGCGAGTTGCTTGCGCTTGGCCATGGCAGAGCGGCAGATGGTCGCCTGCCGCCGCAGATGGTCGATCATCGCGCCGCGCACGCGCAACTGGGCATAGGCGGCGAAGCCGAAGCCGCGATCCTCGAAACTGTTGGCGGCCTCGACCAGCGCGAGCATGCCGATCTGGAGCAGATCCTCCACCTCGATCGCGCTCGAAACGCGGCCATGGACATGCCAGGCGATCTTGCGCACCAGCGGCATATATTGGCGGGCGAGCCGCTCCGGGCTGTTCTCGCCGGGCTTCGCGTAAGTATGGGCGCCGGCCGCGATCTTGTTCATATACATGGCTCAGCCTCCTTTCAGGCGACTCGTTCGCGCGCGTGTTCCTGGCGGGGTGCAGGGTCGTGGCGGGGCGTGGGGCGCTGTTCGCCGCCCACGACCGCCACCACTTCGACGCCCTTGCCATCAGGGATTTCGAGGAAGGACAGGACCGGCGTTTCGGGCAGATGCGGCTTGAACAGCCGCGCCAGCGCCCGCCTGGCCAGCGGCGAGGTGACGATGGCGAAGTTGCGCGCCTGCCCCAGCAGCGGTCGGGCGGCCTGGACCACGGCTTCGACGATGCGGTTGGCGAGCGCGGGTTCGATCGGGTGGCGGGCGTCGCCCGCCACGCGCATGGCCTGCGCCAGCATCGCTTCGAGATCGCCATCCAGCGTGATGACCGGCAGCGGCATCTTGACCGGGACCAGCCCCTGAATGATGAGCGCGCCGATGCGCTGGCGCACGGCCTCGACCAATTGTTCGTGGCTCATATCAGGCCGGGCGGCGTCGACCATGGCTTCGCAGATACGGCGGAAATCCTTGAGCGCGATGCCTTCGGATAGGAGGGCACGGCACAGCGCGCTGATCTGGGTGAGGCTGAGCGTGGCGGGCGTCAGGCCTTCGACCAGTTGCGGCGCAGCGTCCTTCAAAGTGTCGAGCAGCTTGCGCGCTTCGTCCAGGCCGAACATTTCGGCGGCGTTCATGGCGATGAGCTGGTTGAGGTGGGTTGCCACCACGGTCGGCGGATCGACCACGGTATAGCCCGCGATCACGGCTTCGCTGCGCTTGGCCTGCGAAATCCAGACGGCATCAAGGCCGAAGGTCGGGTCTTTGGTCGGGCGACCGACGACCACATGTTCGAGCGCACCGCTGTCGAGCGCGAGCAGATCGTCGGGCCAGATTTCATCCTCGCCCACCACGACACCGGCGATGGTGATGCGATATTGATTGGGTTCGAGCGCCAGATTGTCCTTCACCCGCACCATCGGCACGACGAAGCCCAGTTCCTTGGACAATTGGCGACGGATGCCGGTGATCCGCGCCATCAGCGGCGCGCCCTTGCGTTCGTCGACCAGGGCAATGAGGCCATAGCCGATTTCGAGGCCGAGGATCGCGCCGTCCGACACGTCATCCCATTCGATCACGGCCGGATTGGGCGCGGGGGCGACGGGGGCGGGTTCGGCGGCTTTCGCCTGGCTGGCCTTGCGCAAGTGCCAAGCGATGCCGCCTGCGACAGCAGCGGCGGACAGGATGATGAGATGCGGCATGCCGGGCAGGACGCCCAGGAAGCCGAGGATCGCGGCGACCGGCACCCAGGCGCGGCCCGACCCGAATTGCCCCGCAATCTGGCCACCCAGATCCTGCTCGCTCTTGACGCGGGTGACGATGGAGGCGGCGGCGATCGACAGCAGCAGAGCAGGAATCTGCGCCACCAGCGCGTCGCCGATCGCGAGGATGATATAGGTCTGGGCCGCTTCGCCGATGGCGAGGCCATGGCTGACGACGCCCAGGATGATGCCGCCGATGATGTTGATGACGAGGATCAGGATGCCCGCGACCGCATCGCCCTTCACGAACTTGCTGGCACCATCCATCGAGCCGTAAAAGTCGGCCTCGGTCGCGACTTCGACGCGGCGGAGCTTGGCTTCTTCCGGCGTCATCAGGCCGGCATTGAGGTCGGCGTCGATCGCCATCTGTTTGCCGGGCAAGGCGTCCAGGGTGAAACGCGCCGACACTTCGGACACGCGGCCCGCGCCCTTGGTGATGACGACCAGGTTGATGATCATCAGGATGGCGAAGACGAAGATGCCGACGACATAGTCGCCGCCGATCAGGAAATGGCCGAACGCCTCGATCACCTGTCCGGCCGCATCCGAGCCTTCATGCCCCGACACCAGCACGACGCGGGTGGAGGCGACGTTGAGCGCGAGGCGCAGCAGCGTGGCGAACAGCAGAACGGTCGGAAAGCTGGAGAAATCGAGCGGCTTGGCGGCGTTCAGCGCCACCATCAGCACGGCGAGGCTGATCATGATATTGGTGATGAAGCCGATGTCGAGCATCACCGCCGGGACGGGCACCATCATGAACAGCACGACCATCAGCGTCGCAAAGGGCAACACCGCCCCCTGGACGGCGCTCATCCAGATCTTCGCTTTGACTTGGGTGGGAGTCATGAGGAGCCGTTACCTTCCGAGGGTGGCGAGCATGAGATAGGCGAGGCGCGCAGTCTGCGGCTGGGGCCGGATGCCGACATCGACCTGTTCGCTGAGGCGCTGGGTCTCGATCCGCACATAGTCGGCGGGCTGGACCGTCTTGGCACCCGATGGCAGCGCGGCGGCGGCATATTGCACCTCGCCGCCGAGGCTGCCGGAGCTTTTTTCGAGCTTGGAGGCAAAGCGGTCGCGAATATCGGCAAAGCTGCGCGCGCTGCCCGACCGGTCGTAGAAGATCGACCGGTTGGCGCGCGCGGCGGCGGGAAAGAGCGAGGCGGCGGTGGCGCCGGGCGCGCGATCGTGGACCGACAGGAATTTGCTCGCGCCGCCAACGCCCAGAAAATGGGCGAGATAGAGATCGACGGGTTCGGCTTCGCGACCGAGCTTCTGTTCGAGATAGGCCTTGTTGTCGGCGGCATGTTGCGCGGCCATGACAGAGGCGGTTTCGGGATGTTTGCGCAGGTCGAGGATCTGCTGGCGCAGTTGCGGGTCCGCCACATGATAGCGACCGTTGCTGCCCTGGCTGATCGCGTCGGAGGCCCAACCAAGGCCATAGTCGCTGCCATGCTTGTCGATGACGGCGAGCCAGCTCTGGTCGATGAATTGATAGAGGCCGGTCGCCGACGATGTGGTGGCGCGCGCGGTGGGATTGAGGCTGCTTTCGATCTTCGCCTGACCCAGCAGATAGGAGAAGTCGACACCGGTGCGGCGGCTCGCCATGGCGATCGCGTTGGTCACGCGATTACCCGTCGATGTCGCCCCAGTAGTGATGTCTGCGAAAGCCGACACTTGACCCTATTCCCCAATCATTGCGGGGATCATTAGAGCAAGGCTTGTGCCAAGATTTGGTTAACGCGGTGTCAGGAAATTTGGCCCGCAACGCAAAACGGCACCTTTCGGTGCCGTTTTAGGGAAAACAGGAAATAAAGTTCAGCGGCCGTAGGTGAGCGGCGCGTGGGTCGATCCATGGGCTGCGAGCATGGCAAGCCGTTGATTCGCATGGTCGGCGAGCAGGCTGACGCGCACGCGAGCGCTTTCAAGCAAAGGCAGCATGGCGTTCAGCCGTTCGATCACGATCGGTTCGGAGCGCCATGCACCGACACCCCGCACGGCGGCGGCGGCCCGGCTGACGCGGTTGCTCGCCAGTTCGATGGCGACGGCATCGGTGCCGTCCAGCACATCGCGCAGATCCTCGAACGCTTCGAACAGGTCATCCAGCGCGGCGAGCCCCAGCGGCATGATCGTTACCCCGCAGCAGACAGGTCGAGCGCGACCATGCGATCGGCGATCGCGGCGGCATCGACCGGATAATTGCCCGAAGCGATCGCGGCCTTGATCGCGGCGATGCGGTCCATATCGACCGGCGCGCCTTCTGCCGCCATGCGGGCAGCGGGGCTGGCAGAAGTCGACGCGGGTGCCGCCGTCGCTGAACCGGTGGTCGAAGACGCGCGCGTCTTGCCCCCTTCGCGCAGGCGGGTCGCCTCTATGGCAGCACTGATGCTTTGGCCGACAGATTTGATCATTGGCTTCAATCCTTCACTCGTCCCTATAGGCGTATAACGGACAAGTTCAAAAATCCTTAAACCCCGGAACGCGCACCAGGCCCATTTCCACGACCTGGGCCAAAATGGGGGCGGCGCGCTTGTCTTCGCGGACGCGGATCGTGTCGCCGACGGCGCCATCCTCATCCGCGATCATGCCGCGCGAAACGTTGAAGAGCGCGTTGCCCGCGATCAATTGCACCGGATCGCCCTTGCGCACGACTTGTTCCTGGGGCGTGGCGCGGGCGGCGGGTGTGAAGCGGCTGGCGGTGCGTGGCACTGGTCCCGATGCGGCGGCCGATGCACCTGCAACGAGCGGCACGCGGATGCGCCAGCCAAGGAATTCGCATTTGACCATCGCCGCGCCGAATACCGGGCCTTCGACCTTGGGCATCGTCGGGCAGGCGGCCAGTTTCAAGCGGCGATCCACAGGAGCCATCGGCCCACCCGGTTCGCCCAGATTGGCACCCACCGACATGGCGACGAGGCTGTCGATGCGATCGAGATTTTCGAACCGCTGCTGCGCCTGCACGGGCACGGCGACAAGCAGCGCGGCTGTGGCGAGAAGGGACGGATAAGCGCGAGGCACGGCATGTCTCCTGACAAGGTCGGCGGTTCTATGTCGGGATTTTCAGCAATATCCGTGCCAAGTTGGTTAACGTGCGTCCGTCTGCCCCGGCGCGATGCGGATCACCTGCCCCTGCCCGCTTTTGCCGTCGGACTGATCAAGGCCGCGGATCAGCAGCCGATCCTGCGCGATACCATCCAGTTTCAGCGCGCGGGCGACGGCGCCCAGCCGGGCGGCGGCCAGATCCCAATCGTCGAAGCGCTGGCGGGCGCGGTCGGAGCCGCGACTGCGTATCTCGACGCCGCCCGGCTCGCGCGCAAAGCGGCGGGCGATGGCGGAGAGGCGCGCCTGGCCCTGCCGCGTGAGCAAGGCTTCGCCCGGCTCGAACAGATCGGCCGCGCGCAATTCCACGCCCGGCCGCATCGCTCGGCCGCCAAATTGTTGAGCGACGCCCGCCAGCACGACATCGCGCCGCGCGCCGCTGGCCTGCAACAGCACGAAGAAGGCGAGCAGCAACAACAACAGATCGGCAAAGCTGACGGCCCAGCGATTACGCCGGGCGACAGCGGTGGTGGTGGCCGTGCTGGTCATGCGACTTCGCGTATCGCGCCGCGCCGGATCGGCGCATTTTCGCGCCGCGCGATCGCCAGCATCCGCGTCACCGCTTCGCGCTGCCAGGCGAGCTCCTGTTCGGAAAGGTCGATGAGGCGCGCCGCGATCGGCGCAGCGACGACATTGGCAATCACCACGCCGTAGAAGGTGGTGAGCAGCGCCAGCGCCATGGCCGGGCCGAGGGCAGCGGGATCGTCCATGGCCGCGAACATGCCCACGAGGCCGATGATGGTGCCGGCCATGCCGAGGGCCGGCGCGGCATCGGCGATCGACAGCCATGCCTTATGCACCGCGCCGTGGCGCTGCGCCCGGTCGGCGAGCGCCTGGCCCGTCCAAAGTTCGAACTGGTCGGTGCGGTCGCAATTGGCGAGCTTACGCGCGGCGTCGGTCAGGAAGGGGGAAGCGGTCTTGACGCGATCGGCGCAAGCAAGCCCGCGCAATTGCGCCACCTGATCGATCTTGAGCATGGCGGCGCGGGCGGCGTCGCGGTCGCGCGCGGCATCGGCGGTGACCAGCGGCCCCAGCGCCAGCATCGCCCGCCCCAAGGCGCTTGCGCCATTCTGAAACAGAGCGACCAGCAGGATGCCGCCCAACATTGCGAGCAGCGTCAGGGGATCGAATAAATGGCCGATAATCGCGATCATATATACCTGTCCCCATAGGCCCGTAGTGCGACGGCAAGATGCTGCCGCAGCCCGGCAATTTTTTGCCGCCCTTGCCGCCTTCCCCCGCAAAAGCCCGGATTTCCGGGCATTTCCGCCTTGCCGTTGCGTCACCCACGCAAAATGGCACGGCTCTTGCTGAATTCAGGCTGGATCACCCGCAATGGACGCCATCAGGGGTCAGAACGGCGGGGGAAACGAAACTTTTAGGGCCAGCAGGCAAAAAGGGCAGGATCAGTGGAAGACGGTTTGTTCGGCATTCATGGAAAGGCGCTGGCGCTTCGCTCGCAGCGGCTGTCCCTGTTGGCGTCCAACATCGCCAACGCATCGACCCCCGGCTACAAGGCGCGCGACATTGATTTCGATGCGGCGCTGCAAAAGGCCACGACGCAGGCGGGCAGCAATGCCGCCGACGTGTCCAAGGCGGTCGACGATGCCATGGGCTATCGCGTGCCGCTGCAGCCCAGCCTCGACGGCAATACCGTGGAACTGAGCACCGAACAGACGCTGTTTGCCGAAAATGCGGTCAAATATCGCACCACCCTCTCCTTCCTTGAGGGTCGCATCAACACCATCAACCGTGCGCTCAGGGGAGAATGAGCATGAGTGGCTCTGGTCCCATGAACATATTCGACATTGCAGGGCGCGCCATGAGCGCGCAGCTGGTGCGGTTGAACGCCACCGCGTCCAACATGGCCAATGCGGGCAATGTCACAGGCAGCGCGGCGGATGCCTATCGCGCGATCAAGCCCGTTTTCACATCGGTCACCGACAGCCCCGGCATGGCGAGCGTCAAAGTGTCCGACATCGTCACCACCAAAGCCGAGCCGACCAAGCGGCACGACCCCAACCACCCGCTGGCCGACGCCAATGGCGATGTGTGGGAAGCGGCGGTGGATAGCAATGCGGAGCTGGTCGACATGATCGAGACCGCGCGCATGTACCAGAATAATGTGCAGGTGCTGAACACCGCCAAATCCCTGATGCTCGAAACCATAAGGATCGGCAAATGAGCACGATTTCAACGGCCACCGACGCAGCCGGGCTGTCCGTCTATAACGCCAATGCCAATGTCGGCACCGGCAAGTCGGAAATGGGCCAGGCCGATTTCCTGCGCCTGCTCACCGCGCAGATGCAGACGCAGGATCCGTTCGAACCGGTCAACAATGCCGAAATGGTGTCGCAGATGGCCACCATCACCAATTCGAGCGGCATTGCCGAAATGAATGCGACGCTCAAGGGGCTGGCCGCCGATATGGGCGGCACCCGGCTGGGCGATGCGGCAAGCTGGATCGGCAAGTCGATGCTGGTGCAGAGCAACATTGCCGCGCCCGACGCGAGCGGGCTTTATGCCGGACAGATCACCCTGCCCGAAGCGACCGATGGCGCGAGCGTCGACCTGATCGATGGCAGCGGCAATGTCGTCAAGACCATCGACCTTGGCACGCAGGCAGCCGGCGACGTCACCTTCTATTGGGATGGCAAGAATGATGCGGGCGACACGATCGCCAGTTCCGCGCTGCAAGTGAAGGTCAATGGCGCGACGCCCAGCAAGGTCGCGACCTGGGCCACCATCGCCGCGGTCCAGTCCCCCGCCGACGGATCATCGTCCAAACTCATTACCGCGCTCGGCAGTTACAGCCCGTCCGACGCCATCAGCCTGATGTAATCTCACCCCTTTTTCTTCTTTCCTTTTCACCCAGGGAGCAACGCCATGTCCTTCTATATCTCGCTGTCCGGCCTCAAGGGCGCCCAGACCGATCTGGCCACCATTTCCAACAATGTCGCCAACGTCAATTCGACCGCCTTCAAGAAGAGCAAGGTGCAGTTCGGCGACATTTTCGCCGCCGCGCCGATGCAGACGACCAGCCAAGTTGCGGGCCAGGGCGTGCGCGTGCAGGGCATCGCCCAGCAGTTCACGCAAGGGACGATCGAAACCACCGACAAGACGCTGGACCTCGCCATCACCGGCGAAGGCTATTTCACCGTCAAGGCGCCCGACGGCACCGTCAGCTATACCCGCAACGGCGCGTTCTCGGTCGATGACGACCGCTATGCCGTCGATACCACGGGCGCGCGCATCCAGGTGTTCAGCGTCGATCCGGCCACCGGCGCGCTGACCACACCGCCGACCTCGGCGAGCAGCCCGGCGGATCTGACCGATCTTCAGATTCCCACCACCTATTTGGGCGCCGACGGCGGCGCGCAGCTGACCAGCGTCGGCGTCGCCAAGAACGGCCTGGTTTCGGCCATCTATGCCGATGGCAGCACCGCCTATCTGGGCCAGGTCGCGATGGCGTCGTTCAACAGCCAGGAAGGCTTGCGCCAGGAAGGCGATGCCCATTGGTCCTCGACCGTCGCGAGCGGCACGCCCATCCTGGGCACCGCCAATGAAGGCATGTTCGGCGCGGTCAACAGCGGGTCGCTGGAACGCTCCAACGTCGACATCACCGAGGAGCTGGTGGCGCTGATTTCCGCGCAGCGGAATTTCCAGGCGAACAGCAAGGCGATCGAGACGGCGAACACGCTGACCACCACCATCGTCAACATGCGCACCTAAGCATCCAACGGTAGAAGGCTTCGTCCATGGACCGGCTCGTCAACACGGCACTTACGGCAATGCGCGGCGCGATGGCGCGGCAGGCGTCGATCGCGAACAACCTCGCCAACGCCAACACCGTCGGCTTTCGCGCAGAGATTGCCAATGCCGAGACGCGCTGGCTCCAGGGCGATACCTTCGACACGCGGGCGCAGGCGTCCGAACAGGTCATCGCCGCCAGCATGGAGGGCGGTGCCGTCACCGCGACGGGCAATCCGCTCGACGTAGCGATGAATGGCGACGCGCTGCTGGCCGTGCAGGGCACGGACGGCAGCGAAGCCTACACCCGCCGGGGCGACCTTAAAATCTCTGACAGCGGCCTGCTGACCACCGGCGACGGCTTGCCGGTGCTGGGGGCTGGCGGTCCCATCACCCTGCCCCAGCTCGACAGCGTGTCGATCGCGCAGGATGGCAGCATCTGGGGCGTGCCGCAGGGCGGCGACCCGGCCAATCCGCAGCTGGTCGATGTGCTCAAACTGGTCAGCCCGGTTGGCTCCGGCATCGCCAAGGGCACCGATGGCCTGTTCCGCGAGGTGAATGGCGGCGCGCTGCCGCAAGACCCGCTGGCGTCGGTCACCGCCGGGTCTATCGAGGGATCGAACGTCAATGCGACCAAGGCGCTGGTGCAGATGATCGAGGCGAGCCGCGCGTTCGAAACGCAGGTGAAGCTGATCGATACCGCCAAGCAGCTGGACGATGGCGGCGCATCGCTGATGCGGCTCGATAGCTGAGGGATATGGTTAATATTGGCACGCATCTTGCTGTGTCTGACGCATAAGCTCCCTTCCAAGGGATGCCGCACGGAGAACTGAACGATGAGCAACGCCGCCCTTCATGTCGCCCGCACCGGCCTTGACGCGCAGAACACGAAGATGCGCGTGATCGCCAACAATCTGGCGAACGTCAACACGACCGGCTTCAAGCGCGACCGCGCCGATTTCGAAACGCTCGCCTATCAGCAGATGATCGCGGCGGGCGCCAATTCGGACAGCGAAAACAAGTTTGCGACCGGCCTGAACCTGGGGTCGGGCGTCTCGCTGCAGGGCACGAGCAAGATCAATACGCAGGGCACGCTGAGCCAGACCGGCAATGCGCTGGACATGGCGATCGAAGGCTCCGGCTTCTTCCAGATCCAGCGCCCTGATGGCTCCATCGCCTATACCCGTGCGGGCAATTTCAGCGTCACCGCCGAGGGCAATGTCGTCACCAGCGACGGCCTGCCGCTGATCCCGCAGATCACCGTGCCCGAAGGCGCGACGTCGGTCACGGTCGGCAATGACGGCACGGTGTCCGCGACGTTGCAGGGCGAAGCGGAGCCCACGCAGTTGGGCCAGATCGAACTGGCGACCTTCATGAATGCGTCGGGGCTGCAATCGATCGGCGGCAACCTGCTCACCGAAAGCGCCGCCAGTGGCGTGCCGCAGGTTGGCGTTGCAGGGCTGGAAGGGCGCGGTTCGATCCGATCGGGCAGCCTGGAAACGTCCAACGTCAATATCGTCGAGGAGCTGGTCGAGATGATCGAGACGCAGCGCGCCTATGAGGTCAACAGCAAGATGATCAAGGCGACCGACGAAATGCTGCAATATGTCAATCAGAATATGTGATCTGAGATGATGTATAATAATCAAACCCCGTTCGGGCTGAGCCTGTCGAAGCCCTCCCCCGCGCAGCGCGAAGGGGCCTCCCTGTCGGTCGGCCGAGCCCTTCGACTTCGCTCAGGGCGAACGGCGATGCTTATCGTATCGGCGGTAACGCTGATGGCTTTCGCCGCCTCCCCTGCCCTGGCGGGCAAGAAGCGCGATGCCGAACGGGCGCATTATGCACCGGCCATCGTCGCGCAACCGCCCGTGCCGCAGGCCAATGGATCGATCTTTCAGACGTCGGTCGGTTATACGCCGCTGACCAGCGGCGCGCGCGCTACGACGGTCGGCGACATCATCACCATCGTCCTGGTCGAACGGACGCAGGCGACCAAGAGCAACAGCGCCGATACCAGCCGCAACGGCAATATCGGCTTGGCACCGCCCACGACCGGCGTGTTGTCGAAGCTCTTCTCCGCGAGCGACGTAGCGATGGGCGGCCAGAATAATTTTGCGGGCCAAGGCGGGGCGACCCAGTCCAATGCCCTTTCGGGCGAGATCACCGTGACGATCGCGGCGGTCTATCCCAACGGCACCATGCTGGTGAAGGGAGAGAAGGCGCTGACCCTCAATCGCGGCGACGAGTATATCCAGATCAGCGGCCTCGTCCGCCAGGCCGACATCAGCCCGGACAACCGCATCGCCTCGACCCGCGTGGCCGATGCCAAGATCATCTACACCGGCAAGGGCGAGATCGCCCGCGCCAGCAAGCAAGGCTGGTTGCAGAGCTTCTTCTCGATGATCAGCCCCTTCTGATGGAGAGCATCGTGAAAAGCATCTTCGATCGCGTCGCCTCTATCCTCCCCTTGCAGGGGAGGTGGCAGGGCGTAGCCCTGACGGAGGGGTGTCGCCCTATCGAGGGGGTGACACCCCTCCACCGGCTTCGCCGGTCCCCCTCCCCTTTCAGGGGAGGATTTTTCATTGCGCTGTTCGCGAGCCTGTTCCTGATCGCCGTCCCGGCGCAGGCCGAGCGGGTCAAGGATCTGGGGACGTTTCAGGGCATCCGTCCGAACCAGCTCACCGGCTACGGCATCGTCGTGGGCCTGGCGGGTACGGGCGATGATAGCCTGCAATATGCGACCGAGGGCATGAAGGGCGTGGTGTCGCGCTTTGGCCTGACGTTGCCGCAGGGCATCAATCCCGCGCTCAAAAATGCGGCCGCGGTGCTGGTGACGGCGGATTTGCCCGCCTTTGCCAAGCCCGGCCAGCGGCTCGACGTCACGGTGTCGGCGTTGGGCAAGGCCAAGTCGCTGCGTGGGGGCACGCTGATCATGACCCCGCTGCGCGGTGCCGATAACGAAATCTACGCCATGTCGCAGGGCAATCTGGCGGTCGGCGGCCTGGGCGTATCCGGCGCGGATGGCAGCCAGGTGTCGGTCAACATCCCCTCGGCCGGGCGTATCCCCGGCGGTGCGACGGTCGAGCGCGCGGTGGCCACAGGTTTTGATACCGCGCCGACCCTGACCTTCAACCTGGCCGAAGCCGACCTCACCACCGCGCTGCGCGTAGCGGACGGCATCAACCGGGCCTTCGGTGATCGGCGCGCGCGCGCCATGGATGCCGTGTCAGTCGCGATCGACGCCATTCCAGGCGCAGAAGACCGCATTTTGATGATGGGCATGATCGAGAATATCGAGATTTCCCCCGCCGATGCCGCCGCCAAGGTGATCGTCAACGCGCGCACCGGCACCGTCGTCATCAATGGCGCGGTCCGCATCCATCCGGCCGCCGTCGCCCATGGCAAATTGACCGTCAGCGTCAACGAAGCGCCGCGCATCGTCCAGCCCGCGCCGTTCAGCCGAGGCGAGACCGCGGTCGAGCAGCAGAGCGCCATCAGCATCGACGAAGAAAAGAAACCGATGGTCAATTTTAAAGGTGGGGCGTCGCTGGCCGATATAGTGAAGGCGGTCAATGCGATCGGGGCTTCCCCGGCGGACATGGTCGCCATCCTCGAAGCCTTGAAACAGGCGGGCGCAATGAAGGCGGAACTGGTGGTGCTATGATGCAGGTGACAACGACCCCCGCCGCCACGGTGCCATCGGGCGCAGGTGCCGCGAACAAGGCCGCGCTGGAAAAGGCGGCGCAGCAGTTTGAGGCGATCTTCCTGCGCCAGATGATCGGCGCGATGCGCTCTGCGAGCCTGGCCGAAGGGATCAGCGATTCGAGCGCGACCGAGCAATTCCAGTCAATGGCCGATTCCCGCACTGCCGATGCGCTGGCGGGCAGCAATAGCATGGGCATCGCCCAATTGCTGATCCGGCAGTTCGGCGAGCGGGTCGCCCCCGCCGCACCGGCCACGGGCGAATGAGCGACCTGTTCATCATCGGTGCGTCCGGCACCCGCGCCTATCGCACCGCCATGGCGGCGATCGCGGAGAATATCGCCAATGCCAGCACGGCGGGCTATACTAGGCGCAGCGTGACGACCGGCGAGTCCGGCGCATCCACCGCGACGATGGCCTATTATACCGCACGCGCCAATTTCGGCGGCGTCCAGGTGATGAGCGTGGATCGCGGGGCCGACCCCTATCTCGACGCCACCGTGCGTCTGACCACCATGAATCTCGCCAGTTCGGCCGCACGGCTGCGGTGGCAGGGCGATACCGAGATTGCGCTGAACGACGGCGCCACGGGCATCGGTCAGCTGATGACCGGCATGTTCGAGAATATGGACAAGCTGGCCGCCGCGCCGGGCGATACGTCGCTGCGCGTCACGACGCTGGACAGTATCGGCCGCGTCGCCGACGCTTTCCGCCAGACCGCCGCCGATCTGGATGCCGTGTCCAAGGGGATCGAGGCCGAAGGGCAATCGGTGGTGGGCAGCGCCAATGCGTCGCTGGCCGCGCTTGCCGACATCAACAACAGCCTGCTGCGCGCGCAGCCAGGCACGTCCGCCTATGCCCAGTTGCTCGACAGTCGGGACGCGGCATTGCAGGATCTGAACGAAACGCTGAACGTCGATATCAGCTTCGGCGCGCGGGGCGTGGCGGAGGTCAGCTATGGCGGGCAGACGTTGGTGAGCGGCAATAGCGCGACCAGCCTGTCCCTCGCCGCCGATGACGATGGCCGTCTTTCGCTTAGCCTCAGCGATGGAACGGCACTGTCCGCCCCGGCCAATGGCACGCTAGGCGGCCTGTTTTCCGCCGCCGACACGGCCGCCGACCGCGCCGACGATCTCGATACGCTGGCCGAACAATTTGTGACCAACATCAATGACTGGCATGCGCAGGGCGTTACCGATGGCGGCGCGGCGGGCGCGCCTCTGCTGGCCTTTGGCGGTAGTGCCGCCAGTGTCACGGCGCTGGGGCTTGCACCCGACGACCTGGCGCTGCGGTCTGGCGACGGGACGCTCAACGGCAATCTGCTGACGGTATCCTCGACCCTGCGCGGCAATGGCAGCGTGGAACAAGGCTGGACCGCGCTGATCGCGACCCAGGCCAATCTGCTTGGCGCGACCAAGGCGGAAAACACCACGGCGCAGGGCCGCAACGACCAGGCGGTGGCGGCGCGCGAAGCGGTGAGCGGCGTCGACCTCGACATGGAAGCGGCCGACCTGTTGCGCATCCAACAAGCCTATTCGGGCAGCGCCAAGATATTGCAGATGGCGAAGGAAACCATCGATGCGATCCTCCAGATCATCTGACCGGCAAAGGGCTGAACCATGGTAGGCATTACGCACAAGATCATGCTCGCCGAAATCAGGCGGCAACAGTCGCTGTCGAAGAGCATCGTCGAGGGACAGACCGCGGTATCCACCGGCGTCACACTCAACAAGGCGTCGGACAATGCGCTCGCCTGGGTCCAGGTGTCCGACATCGCCCGCGCCCAGTCGCAACAGGCCGCCTGGCAGGCCAATATCAGCTATGGCACGACCCGCGCCACCAATGCCGAAGCCAATCTGGCCGAAGTCGACACCCTGTTGCAACGCGCGCAGGTGCTGGTGACGTCGGCGCGCAACGGGTCGCTCAACGACACCAGCCGCGCCGCGATATTGGAGGAAATGTCCACGATCCGCACAACGATCGGCGAATTGTTCAACCAGAAGGATTATCAGGGCACGTCGGTCTTCGACGACGGGCAAAGCGTGTTGGTGCCGGTCAGCCGAGGCATGAACCTGGCGGTCGTCGCCACCCGACAGGAGGTGTCCGAGGGCATCGATGTCGATGGCACGCCGATGTCGATCGACGACATGCTGGGCCAGGCCATGACCGCGCTGGAAGGCAGCGACGATGCAGCGCTGGCGAGTGCGCTCGACGCGGTGAAGACCGGGCAGAGCCACATCGTCGTCGAACAGGCGCGGCAGGGCGTGCGCAGCGACCGGCTGGATGTCATCGGCACGCGGCTGACCGACATTGGCCTCGATTATACCGAGCGGCGCGCGAGCCTGGAGTCGACCAATTTGAGCGAAGTGATTTCCAACGTGTCGGCGCAGTTGCTGCAGTTGGAAGCGGCCCAATCCGCCTTTGCCCGGATCAACAAGCAGACGCTGTTCGACCTGATCGGCTAAAAAATCGGCTGTCCTAAAGCTGCCGCTAACCAGTCCGTATTAACCAAGTGACGGATCCTTTGATGGGGTCGATGCCTCAGGGCATATTTTTCGGGGATTACCATGTTAGCAGTCATCGGCCTTGTCGTCCTGTTGGTCATGGTATTTGGCGGGTTCATCATCACTGGCGGCGATATCGGCCCTGTGCTGCATGCCCTGCCCCATGAAATGATGATCATCGGCGGCGCGGCCGTCGGCGCGCTGATCATCGGCAATTCGGGCGCTGACTTGAAGGCGTTGGGCGGTGGTCTGGCCAAAGTGTTCAAGGGGCCGCAATATAAGAAGCAGGATTTCCTCGACTGCATCTTCCTCGTCAGCAAGTTGATGAAGACGTTGCGGGTCGAAGGGCCGGTCGCGCTGGAACCGCATATCGAAGATCCAGCCAGTTCGACCATCTTCACCGAATATCCGCGCCTGATGAAGGACAAGACGCTGATCCATCTGATCAGCGATACGCTGCGTCTGGTGGTCGTGTCGTCGGGTACGCTCGATCCGCATGCGGTCGAGGATGTGATGGATAACAGCCTCAAGACCCATCATCATGAAGCGATCAAACCCGCCGACAATCTGCAAGGCCTGGCCGACGCCCTGCCCGCGCTCGGCATCGTCGCCGCCGTGCTGGGCGTGGTGAAGACGATGGGATCGATCGACCAGCCGCCCGCCATTTTGGGCGCGATGATCGGTTCGGCGCTGGTCGGCACGTTCCTGGGCGTGTTGCTGGCCTATGGCATGGTCAATCCCTTCGCCAATCGGTGCCGCAGCGTGATTGAGGCGGACGGGGCGATCTATCATGTCGTCAAGCAGATCATCGTCGCCTCGCTCCACGGTCACCCGCAGCCGCTGGTGATCGAGGCCGCGCGCTCCAGCCTGCCCCATGCGAACCAGCCGGCCTTTGCCGAAGTGTTCGACGGCATGCGGGGCAAATAAGCCGTGGCGGGGGACAAGAAACGCGGCGCGAACGAGCCCGAACCACGGCCGATCATCGTCAAGAAGATCATCGTGGAGGGCCATGGCGGTCATCATGGCGGTGCATGGAAGGTCGCCTATGCCGATTTCGTGACGGCGATGATGGCGTTTTTCCTGCTGATGTGGCTGCTGGGCGCGACCACGGAAAAGCAGCGCAAGGCGCTGGCCGACTATTTCACGCCGACTCTGGTCGAACTCAAGATGGCCTCGGCTGGCTCCACCGGGCTGATGGGTGGCGACTCCATCATGGGCAAGGAAAATTACCCGACCACTGGGGGCCAGGGTAATTTGTCGATCACCATACCCAGGGACGCGAGCGGCACCAAGGACCAGGGCGGCAAGGCGATGCGCGCCGCCGACCGGCAGAAGTTCGAATCGATCAAGAAAAAGCTGGAAGCGCAGATGATGCGCAAGGGGTTGGAAAAGCTGCGCAAACATGTGCGGTTCACCGAGACGCGCGAGGGATTACGCATCGACCTGATCGACGAAGCCGATTTTGCGATGTTCGCGATGGGCACCGACCGGCTGGTGCCCCAGGCCCGCGCGCTGATCAGCGAAGTCGCCACCGCGCTGCAGACCATGCCCAACCTGCTGATCGTGCGCGGCCATACCGATGGCTTGCCCTATGCGGCGGGACGGACGATGAACAATTGGCTGCTGTCATCCAGCCGCGCCGAATCGACGCGCAAGGCGCTGGCCGACAGCGGCATCGGCAACGCCCGCTTCGCCCGGATCGAGGGCGTCGCCGACCGCGAACCCTTCATCAAGGGCGACAGCTATGACCCGCGCAACCGGCGCATGTCGATCATCCTGGGCTGGACCCGTGGCGGCGACGGTGCGGAGGATGCGGACATGGACGCAGAGACCAAGGCCGCGATCAAGGAACGCGACGATCCGGTGCGCGTCGCCACGGAGCAGGCCAGGAAGCTCGACATGGGCGGCACCGCGCTGCCAAGCGGCGCGGCGCTGATCAACCCGTCAGCGGCGGGAACGTCAAGCAAGCCGGGTCAGCATTGAACGTAGCCGAGCGCTCAACGGGCAGTCTAATGATGGCTCGCTCCTAGGGATCAGTCAATAAGTCGCTCACTGGCACCCGACATGTAGGTACACCGCCGAGAAATTAGTTGTTATCCTATTGATCATGTGTGACCAAGACGGTGAAGTAGCTGAGCACGGATAGATGACGAGCGAAGGGAAACGCTATGGGCGGATTAAGCTCGATTGCGCGAAAACGCCGGGCATTTGCAGAAAATTCCTCTTTCCTAGATGGCCGGTTTCTCGAATTAGGTGCGTTCGACAATCCCATGTTCCGCAAGGAGGATGGGGATAACGTCAAATATGTCGATTGGCACAGCAAGGCGGAACTGATCGAACTGTCCAAGACCAGTCCGAACCGCGATATTTCAAAAATCGTCGATGTCGATTACATTATAAAAAGCAACGAACTATCAAAAGCGATCGGCGATAAATTCGATCTGGTTTGTGCCAGTCATGTGATCGAACATATACCCGATATGTGTCGGTGGTTCGAAGAATTGAGCGCGTTACTGACGCCGCGAGGCCAGATATTCCTCGCCATTCCCGACAAGAGATACACATTTGATTTTTTCCGGCAGATCAGCCGGGCGACCGAATTCGTGCGAGCCTATCGGGAAAAACTCGTCATCCCCAGCATGTGGCAATTGGCCGACCATTTCTATTATCATCAGAAGGTGAATGTCGCCGAGATATGGGCGGGTAAAAATCCGGCGTTTTTTCAGCCACGCTTCAGTTTGGCGCACGCTTTGGATCTGGCTGAAAGAAAATCCAGTTCCTATACGGACGCCCATTGTTGGGTATTTACATCGGATACATTCTGCCAGTTGATCGATGACCTTCGCAGCAGCGGGATCGTCAATCTTGAGGTGACGAATATCCAGCATCCGCTGGAACAGACCAATGAATTCATGGTCATGCTGCGCAAGACGCCGACCTAAGCAGGCAGCACCAAACTCGCTTCCAGCCCGCCCTCTGCGCGGTTGGTGAGGCGCAGTTCGCCTTGATGTTCGGCCATGATCGCGCGGACCAGCGCGAGGCCCAGTCCCGCCCCGCCCGTCTCGCGATTGCGGGAGCCTTCCAAGCGGGTGAAGGGTTCGAGCATTTCTTCCATCCGGTCCTCGGCGATGCCGGGGCCATCATCGGCGACGACGAGGCGTATCGCCCCGGCTTCGCGCACCACCGACACATGGGCGCGTTCGCCATAGACGATGGCGTTTTCGATGAGGTTGCGTAGGGCACGGCGGATCTGTTGGGGGCGCACGAAGGCGACGGCGCGGTCGCTTTCGGTCATGTCGACGGGCGATTCCAGCTCGATGAAATCCTCGACCACGGCATCGGCGAGCGCGGCAAGATCGACTTTCTGCACCGATTCCGTGCTGCGTCCAGCGCGGGCGAGCGAGAGGATATCCTCCAGCATCCGGTTCATCTCATCGATGGTTTCGGACATGCGTGCGCGTTCGGCATCATCCTCGACCGATTCGGCGCGGACCCGCAGCGAAGCGAGCGGCGTGCGCAGATCATGGCCGATCGCGCCCAGCATTCGGTCCTTTTCGTCCAGCATGGCGATGATGCGCGACCGCATGGCGTTGAACGCCATGGTAAGGTCGCGCACGTCGCCGGGGCCGCGCTCGTCCACGGCATCCGCCGCGCCGGTACGGGCGAATTGCTGCGCCGATCCGGTCAGTTGCTTCAGGGGGCGGGCGAGACGGCTGCCGATCCAGAGCAGTGGCAGGAGGACGATGACATAGAGAATGAGGGTCTGGCCTATCAGCCAGCCGCCAAAGCGGGCCGGACGATCGCCGCTGCGGGCTTGCGTGACGACCCATTTGCCCGGCTCATATTCGGCCGCCAGCGTCAGCCGCTCGACCCGGTGATCATGTGGCCGCTCGCCATCGGCGCGCACGCGAATCCGTTCCCAGCGGCGCATCGGCATCAGCGCGTCGTCCTGCACCACGCGCACGGTCAGGATGCGCAGGCCGATATCCTCGAACATCGCCGCCGCCCGCTTTTCAATGTCCGGGCGGGCTTCGCCGGTCAGTTGCGGCGCGCCCTGCACGAAGCGCGCCCGCATCCGCGCCGGGCCGGGCCGGTCGGGGCGATTGTCGAGCGCATCGACCACGCGATAGACGGCGGGCGCGGTCTGCGCGGTCAATTGCAGCCGGATGCGTTCGCGATAGAGCAGGCCGAAATTGATCGCCTGCGCCACGAACAGCGCCAGCGCGACGAGCGCGATGATCTGTCCGACCAGGCTTTGCGGCCAGAGGCGGAGGCGCTTCACAGTTTGCGCACGTCTGCGGAGAGCGTGTAGCCCCCACCCCATACGGTCTTGATCAGCGTCGGATTCTTGGGATCAGGCTCGATCTTCTTGCGCAGGCGGCTGATCTGATTGTCGATCGCGCGGTCGAAGGCGTTGGCCTCGCGTCCCTGGGTGATGTCGAGCAGCTGGTCGCGGCTCAGCACCGAATTGGGGCGGGTGGCAAAGGCCAGCATCAGATTATATTCCGCCGTAGACAGCGGCAGCGATACGCCCTCACTATCGACCAGCGTGCGCTCCTGCGTCTTGAGCAGCCATCCGGCAAAACTGTAATTGGCGCCGTCCGGCGCAGTCACCCGCTGGCCACCGGTGGCGACGCGGCGGAAGATCACCTTGATCCGGGCGACCAGTTCGCGCGGAGAGAAGGGTTTGAGGACATAATCGTCCGCGCCCATTTCGAGGCCCACGATACGGTCGGTTTCTTCGGTGCGGGCCGTGAGCAGGATGACGGGGATTTCGCTGGTCTCGCGAATGTGGCGGCAGAGCGACAGCCCATCCTCGCCCGGCATCATGATGTCGAGGATCACCATATCGATCGCATTGGCGTTGAGGCGAATGCGTGCCTCCGCCGCGCTGTCGACGGCGGTGACGCGAAAGCCGTTGCGCGACAGATATTGCGCCAGCGGCTCGCGGATCGAACGCTCGTCATCGACGAGCAGGAGATGGGGTTTTTCGCTCATTGCGCCTGTCTGTCATGGGCGGGAAAAAGTTGGAAGGGCGAAGGCGTGGCGGGGGAGCCAGTCTTCGCCCTTCCAGAAGCGTTCACGAGTCCGGTTCAGGGATGGCAGGGGAATGCCGGGCCTGGACCCGTGAACGGGGGTGTTCGATCAGTTGGCGGACGGAGCGGCGGCCTTGCGGTCCTTCCAGGCGCTACGCATCGCCTGACGCGCGGCCTTGATTTCGTCGGCGGTCACCTGGCCATCCTTATTGGCGTCGGCCTTGTCGAACATGGCCATAGGTCCGGCCATGAATTCGGCCTTGGTCACGGTGCCATCCTTGTTGGCGTCGCCGCGACCGCCCATCATCTTGCCGCCCTTGCCGGGGCCGCCATGATGGCGACCGCCCCAATGGCGACCTTCCGGCCCGCCGGGCTTGCCCGCTTCGGCGCGCTTTTCTGCCTTGGCCTCCTGCGCGGCGGCCATTTCCGCCTTACTGATCTGGCCGTTCTTGTCGGTGTCCAGCTTGGCAAAGCGCATGTCGAGTCGCTGGGCGCGCATCGCATCGCGATCGGCCTGGGTCAGCTTGCCGTCCTTGTCGATATCCATCTTGGCGAAGCGCGCTTCCAGCCCGGCGGTCAGTTCCGCCTTCGTGATCGTGCCATCCTTGTTGGTGTCGGCCATCCTCATCATGCCACCACCACGGCCACCACGACCGGGACCATCGCCCGGCTGGGCGAAAGCGACGTGCGACGCAGCGAGGCCGCCGACAAAGAGCGAGCCGAGCGCGACGGTTCCAAAAAACTTGCGGATCATGTCCTGTTCCTTCCAAAGCATCTGTGCGGAACGACGTTTCGCCGTCCTTGAAGATGCTTATCGGCCCAACTTGTCCCGCAACTATGTCACAGCACGCATGACTTTGTCGCAACGTGTAACAGGGATGATAGAGATTTTCCCCGGTCGTCATCTCCGCGAAGGCGGAGATCCACCTCCCTACCTCGCATCGTGGGATAGCGCCGGAGATGGATTCCCGCCTTCGCGGGAATGACGAGGTTGGATGAATCCTGCTTTACTGGTCGCGTCGGCCGAGCAGGCGCAGGCGCAGGGCGTTCAGCTTGATGAAGCCGGCCGCGTCGCGCTGGTCATAGGCACCGGCATCGTCCTCGAACGTCACGACCTTCTCGCTGTAGAGCGAGTGTGGCGACTTGCGGCCGACGATATAGACGCCGCCCTTGTAGAGTTTGAGGCGAACCGTACCGGTGACCTTTTCCTGGCTATGGTCGATCGCCGCCTGCAGCATCTCACGCTCCGGCGAGAACCAGAAGCCGTTATAGATGAGTTCGGCATAGCGCGGGGCGAGTTCGTCCTTCAGATGCGCCGCGCCGCGATCCAGCGTCACCTGCTCGATGCCGCGATGGGCGAGATGATAGATGGTGCCGCCCGGCGTTTCATACATGCCGCGCGATTTCATGCCGACGAAGCGGTTTTCGACGAGATCGAGACGGCCGATGCCGTGCTTGCGGCCATAATCGTTCAGCGTTTCGAGCAGGGTCGCGGGGCTCATGGCGACACCGTTGATCGCGACGCCGTCGCCGCGCTCAAAATCAATGGTGATATATTCGGGCGCGTCGGGCGCGTCCTCCGGGTTCACCGTGCGCGAATAAACATAATCGGGGACTTCATCCCACGGATCTTCCAGCACCTTGCCCTCGGACGAGGTGTGCAGCATGTTCGCATCGGTCGAAAAGGGGCTTTCGCCACGCTTGTCCTTGGCGATCGGGATCTGGTTCTTTTCGGCGAACTCGATCAGCTTGGTGCGGCTGGTCAAATCCCATTCGCGCCACGGCGCGATCACCTTGATGTCGGGCGAGAGGGCGTAATAGCCGAGTTCAAAGCGGACCTGGTCATTGCCCTTGCCCGTCGCGCCATGGCTGACGGCATCGGCGCCGACCATCTTGGCGATCTCGATCTGGCGCTTGGCGATCAGCGGCCGGGCGATCGACGTGCCGAGCAGATAGAGGCCTTCATAGAGCGCGTTGGAGCGCATCATCGGGAACACATAGTCCGCCACGAACTCTTCGCGCAGGTCGTCGATGAAGATATGCTCTTCCTTGACGCCCATCAGCCGCGCCTTGGCACGGGCCGGCTCCAGTTCCTCGCCCTGCCCCAGATCGGCGGTGAAGGTCACTACTTCGCATTGATAGGTCTGTTGCAGCCATTTCAGGATCACGCTGGTGTCGAGGCCACCGGAAAAGGCGAGGACGATGCGGTTGATCTTGTCAGACATGGTGGGCGACTCTTCTGTTCGGGAATGGCGCGGATGATGCGCGCGCCGGTATCAGGCAAGGGGCAAAAGCGCAACCGGAACAGGGTCGGGCGGCTCGGCCTTATTCGGGGGTGCGATCCTCCCGATAGGCCGCGTCGACCGCAGCCTCCTGCCGCGCGCGCTGGGTGTCATCCGCCTGTCGCTGCGCCTTGGTGCGGCCGAATTTGGCGCGGTTGGCCTCGGCCTGCTGGGCCTTGTCGTCCCGCGCCTTGGCTTTGCGCGCCTGGCGCAGATTGATCACGTCACCCATCTCTGCCCATCCCTATGTTGGCGATGGGCAGCATAGGGCGCATGATCGCGCCTTGCCAAGCGCCGCCTTCCCCCCGCATGAGCGGTGTTTCCGTTGTTTCGAGCCAGATATTCATGACCAGCATCCACGACGTCGCCGCCCTCGCCAAAGTTTCGATCAAGACGGTGTCGCGCGTCGTCAACGATGCCCCCAATGTCAGTGCCGAATTGCGCGAGCGAGTGCAGGCGGCGGTGCGCGAACTGGGCTATCGGCCCAACCAGTCGGCGCGGCGTTTGGCGGGCGGGCGGTCGTTCATGATCGCCTATCTCTACAGCAATCCCGCGCCCGGTTACATCAGCGGCATCCAGTCGGGGGCCGCCGCGCGTTGCCGGGAGTTGGGTTATCATCTGGTCGTGGAACCCATTTCGCCGGGCGGCGAGGAGCGGTTCGATGTGCTCGACCGACTGGTGGCGGCCTTGCGCCCCGATGGCGTCTTGCTGGTGCCGCCCTTGTCCGATGATGCAGCGATGCTTGCGCGCCTCGCCGAGTTGCGCCTGCCCTGTGCGCGTATCGCGGGGTCGGTGGTCGGGGCGGGCTTCAATATCCACACGCCCGAACGTGCCGCCGGACGCATGGTCGCGGACCATCTGATCGCCCATGGCCATCGCCGGATCGGCATCATCACGCCGCCTGCCAAGCACCGGTCGGCCTTGCGCCGGGTCGAAGGGTTTCGCGACGGGCTGACCGCAGCGGCGGTGCCCGTCGACGAGAGTCTGTTCGTCGACGGCGGCTTTACTTTTGCATCGGGCATTGCGGCGGGCGAGGCCTTGCTGGCCCTGCCTGAGCCGCCAAGCGCGATCTTTGCCACCAATGACGATATGGCGCTGGGCGTGCTGACGCTGGCGCATCAGATCGGTTTGCGGGTGCCGGAAGATCTTTCGGTGGTCGGCTTCGACGATACCCCGGCCAGCCTGACATCCTGGCCGCCGCTGACGACCGTGCGCCAACCGCTGGAGGATATGGGCCGCGCCGTCATCGACGCACTCGCCAGCGGCCCGGAGGATGCGCCGGAATTTCTGTTCACGCTGATGGAACGGAAGAGTTCGGGGCCGAAGCCGGGCTGATTTCTCTGGGAAAACGCTGGAGCGGGTAGCGGGGATCGAACCCGCATCACAAGCTTGGAAGGCTAGTGCTCTACCATTGAGCTATACCCGCCCGGCAGGAGAGCGCCCTGCCATCATTGGGCGGGCTTCGTCAAGATCGCGCTTACACCGGCCTGGCATTTCCTCTATCAGGCGGGGATGGACACACCATCCCTGCGCCAGTTGGATCTTTTTGCGCAGATGGTGGCGGCGGGGAATTTGGCGCGTTGTGCCAATGACATGGGGCTGTCGGCCGAAGAGATTGCGCGCGACCTGGCATCGTTGGAAATGCGGCTGGGCTATCGCTTGTTCGAGGATCTGGAGGGCGCGGCGCGGTTGACCCCGGCCGGACGCAAGACGGCCGAGGCGATGACGTTGCTGTCGCAGGACAAGGCGGATGATTGGGACCGCCCGGCTCCCGCTGCCGTGGCCGCTGCCCCGATGCCGCCCCCTGCCCCTATTGCCGCCGAGCCGCCGCGCCGCACCATCATGCTGGCCGCGCCCGCGCCGGTGTTCGGCCATTTGCAGGACGCCTTGGCAGCGTTCGAGGCGGCGAACGAGGACGTGGCGATCGCGCTCGACCTGCATGTCCAGTCGGCGGCGGATGCGGATGCGGCGCTCAAAAGGGGGCGCGCCGACATCGCCTATTTCTATGCACTGGAAGCACCAGCGGATTTTCCGTCGCGCTATGGCTGGTCGGAGCCGGTCAATATATATGCGGGGGCGGATCATCCATTTGCACGGTCGCAGAGCGTATCGCGCGCCGATCTGGCCGCAGCGCCGATGCTGGCGATGGAGCGCGATAACGCCATGCGCGCGGTGATCGAGGCGGCGCTGGCCAAGCGCAAGGTCCGGTCGGGGCCGGTGGCGTTAGAAAGCGACAATATGGCGGCGATCATGGCGGCCCTGCGGGACAGTGTAGGCCTGTTCGCGGCCTTCGGTCCGCTGGCGCGTGATCTGGGCCGGATGGAGGGCATCAAGCGGATCGCGCTCGACATGCCCCTGCCCGCAGTCGAGATTCGCCAGGCGGTGCGGCCCGATGCCGCGGAAACCCCGGCGGTCGAGGCGCTGGCGGACTTTCTCTTCTTGTAACCGTCGGAGATCGTAGCGCGAATGCTGCGCTGCAACGGAAAAGCGACGAGCCGATATTGATATACCATATCATATTGGTTACAGGGTCTCATTCTTCCCGTTGCCAAGGATGACCATCGTTGATGTCCCGCCTCTTTTCTTTGCGTGCTGGTTGCGCCCTGTCCGCCCTATGTGTCGCGCCCGCGGCTTTCGCGCAGGCGCCTGACCCGCAAGCGCCGGACCAGGCTTATCATGACAATCGCGCCGACATTGTCGTCACCGCGCTGATCCCGCGTAGGCAGGGCGATATCCTGTCCGGCACCACCGTCCTGACCGGTGACAAGCTGACCCAGCAATTGCGCACCACGATCGGCGAGACGCTGGCGCGGCAGCCGGGCGTGTCGGCGACGTCCTTCGGTCCCAATGCATCCCGCCCGATCCTGCGCGGCTTTCAGGGGGAGCGGGTGCGCATCCTGACCGATGGGATCGGCAGTTTCGACGTATCGAATACGTCGGTCGATCATGCGGTGGCGATCAACCCGCTGACCGCCGACCGGATCGAGATACTGCGCGGCCCTGCTGCCCTGCTTTATGGTTCGTCGGCGATCGGCGGCGTGGTCAATGTGATCGACACCCGTATCCCCCGCCGCGTGCCCGACGAGCCGGTGCATGTCGAAGGCCTCGCGACCTATGGCAGCGCGGCCAATGAGCGGACGGTGAGCGGCGAGATCGAAGCGCCGTTGGCGGAGAATTTCGTCGTCCATCTTGATGGCAGTTGGAGCAAGAGCGACGATCTGCGCACCGGCGGCTATATCCTGTCCAAGCCGCAGCGTGCGCTGGCGGCGCAGTCGGACGACGCCGAAATCCGTGAAGACGGGATGTGGAAGGGCAAGCTGCCCAACACGGCGGCCGAGACTTGGGAAGTGGCGGGCGGCTTTGCCTATATCGGCGATGGCGGCAATCTGGGCGTATCGGTGTCGCACACCGAGAACCGTTATGGCGTGCCGTCGCGGATCGACGTGACGGAAGAGCATGATCATGACCATGAGGGCGAAGAGCATGGCCATGAAGAGGAAGAAGGCCACAGCCATGAGGATGTGACCTTGTCCATGCGTCAGACCCGCGCCGACCTGCGCGGGGAAGTGGCGACGGGTGGCGGGTTCCTCGACAGCATCCGCCTGCGCGCGGGCTGGGCCGATTATCAGCATCAGGAAATCGAACCGACGGGCGAAGTCGGAACGACGTTCAAGAATCAGTCGATGGAAAGCCGCCTGGAATTCATCCAGGCCAAGCGCGGCGGTTGGGACGGGGCGTTCGGCGCGCAATTCTTCACCCGCCGGTTCCAGGCGGATGGCGAAGAGAAGTTCCTGCCGAAGAATGAGACCAATCAGTTGGGCGTCTTCACCCTCCAGTCGCTCGATCTGGGCGACACGCGGCTGGAGGCGGGCGCGCTATGAACATACCGACCTGAAGGCCGATCCCGACGCCGATCTGTTCGTCGATGGTCGTCAGCGCAGCTTCAACGCGCTGTCTGGATCGCTCGGCATCAGCCAGGCGATCATGCCGGGCTGGCGCGCAGGCCTGAACCTGTCGCGCAGCGAACGGGCGCCGTCGGCGGAGGAATTGTTCGCGCGCGGCAATCATGCCGGGACGCAGGCATTTGAACTCGGCAATCCTGATTTCGGCAAGGAACGCAGCTGGGGCGTGGAAGGCACGTTGCGCGGCGGAGGCGACGGCTACAGCATCAGCCTGGCCGCGTTCCACAACTGGTTCGACGGCTATATCTATGACGCGATCGTCGACGATAGCGTGTGCCAGGCGGCCAATGGCGGGGCGGACCTGGAATTCCCCTGCTTCGCCTATGCCCAGGCCGATGCGCGCTATTACGGGTTCGAGGCCGAGGCGTCGGTCAAGCTGGCGCAGGTCGGCGGCTATGCGATCAATGTCGATGGCGTGGCCGATTATGTGCGCGCGCATATCAAGGGCAATGGCCCGGCACCGCGCATTCCGCCGTTGCGACTGCTGGGCGGGGTGGAAGCGCGCGGCGACCGACTGTCGGCGCGGGCAGAGATCGAACATGCCTTCGCGCAGGAGCGGATCGCCGATTATGAGACGCCGACCGACGCCTATACGCTGGTCAATGCGTCGCTCTCGTTCAAGCCGTTCGCAGGCAATGACCGGACGACGTTGATGCTGTCGGCCAATAATATCTTCGATGTCGAGGCGCGGCGGCATGCCAGCGTGCTCAAGGATTTCGCGCCGCTGGCCGGGCGTGACATTCGGGTGACGGCGCGCTTTTCGCTGTAAGGCGGGTATCCAGGGGCACAGGTGGGGTCAACCTGCGCCCCTGGACGGCCGGGCGTCAGGCGACCCGACCAAGCCGGTGGTAAAGATTGGCATATTTGACTGATTCGGGCTGGTCCTGAACCTCGCGCAGATAATGGGCGATGGCGGTGCGGATCAGGCCGAAATCTTCGGGCGAGAAGACCGCGCGCGAACGGGCGGGCTGGGGATGGCCGGTGGTGTCGGTGGTCATGTCCTTGTCCTTTCAGATGCGCCGTTCATCGGCTTGCGTACAGCGATACGGACAAGGGTTGAGCGTTTGAAGGACGGTTAGTGGCCGCGTGTCATGATTGGATTTGGTATAATTGTCATTCTATGACAATATGACCATATGGCAGAGCTGACCGATCGCAAACTCTATCTTGGCCCCAAATTGCGCGTGCTGCGCCGGGAACTGGGCCTCAACCAGACGCGCATGGCCGAGGAATTGGGGGTTTCTCCCAGCTATCTCAATCATTTGGAGCGCAACCAGCGGCCACTGACGGCACAAATGCTGCTGCGGCTGGCCAATACTTATGACATCGATATTCGTGACTTTACCGCGACTCCGGCCGAGGGTGGTCCCGGCGAACTCAGCGAAATTTTGTCCGATGCGCTGGTGCGGGACATTGGGATCGCGCGCGACGAGGTGCTGGAGGTCGCGGAAAATTATCCGGGCGTGTCCGAAGCGCTCGCCCGATTCTATCGCGCGCTGACCGATTTGCGGCGCTTGCCGGGCGAGGCGGTCGCGGGCGCGCGCGGCCCGGCGCCGCTGGTTGCGCCGGTGGACTGGTTGCGCGAGATGATCGCGCGGGCGGGCAATCATTTCGCGGAGATCGATGCGGGGGCGGAGAGCCTGGCCGCGACGATGAGCGACGATCCGGCGCTGTTGCAGGCGGAATTGCGCGCGCGGTTGAAGGACCGGCATGGCATGGCGGTGCAGGTGGTGCGCGCCGATGTGCTGGCGGGGACGCTGCGCCATTATGACATGCACCGGCGGCGGTTGATGCTGAACGAGCGGCTGCCAGCGTCCGGGCGGCTGTTCGCCATCGCCTATCATCTGTGCGCGCAGGAACTGGCCGAGGCGATCGCGGCGCAGGTCGCGCGGGCCGCGCCGCCCGACGAAGATAGCCGCCGCATCGCCACTATGGCGCTGACCAACTATGCCGCCGCGGCGCTGATCATGCCCTATGATCGGTTCCGCCAGGCGTGCGAGCAGAGCCGCCACGACCTGGCCCTGCTGCGCGACCGGTTCGGGGTGTCGACCGAACAGCTGGCCCATCGGCTGACCAGCCTGGGGCGCACGGGGGCGCGGGGCATCCCCTTCTTCATGGTCAAGATGGACCGGGCGGGGCTGGTGTCCAAGCGGTTCGATGGCGAGGCCTGGCCCTTTGCCCGCTATGGCGGGGCGTGTCCGCGCTGGGACGCGTATGACGCGGCGGCGAGCGACACGGTGGCGTACCAGTTGATCGAGACGCTGGACGGGCGGCGCTTCGTCACGCTGGCGATGGGGATAGCGGGCGCACCGGGCGCGCGCGGCCGATCAGTGATCGCGATCGGGTGCGAGGCGAAACATGGGGGGCGGATCGTCCATGCCGACGGCATCGACCCGGACAAGGACGGCGCGACGGAGGTGGGGCCGACCTGCCCGCTATGCGAACGGCGCGCCTGCGCGGACCGGACCCTGCCGCCGGTGACGCGGGCGCTGGATTTGCACAGCTATGAGCGGACGGTCGCGCCGTTTCCGTTTCGGCGGGTTTGAGAGGGCGGCGCGGCGGACGCTGCGCCTTTGCCAAATGTGCGAAGTTCACACCGTCGCAGGCCACGCAATTGCTGGGGGACGGACGGGTGGCGTGGATTTCGCAATAGGAGAATTTTTGCGAAGTGCGGGGGGCGGGTGCATGGGTGCGCGGGGACGGACTGGGAGAAAGAGCGGGGCGATTGTCGCACGGGTTGGCGTGTGTAGGACAGGGAATTTATGGCCGATTGCGGAGCGTCCGGTTTGAAGTGCAGGCACTCAGATAGCTAGCGCCTGCACCGACGTTCATGTGCTAGATTTCAAGGTGCTTGATTTTTTCAATGGCGGGTTCGCCGTATTTTGCACTTAGCCAAGATAAAAATGCTGGTTCTACCACATTTATAAATGCCAGTTCTCCCGCCAATGTGCGCAACTGGTCAATGTTCAATTTTCCTTGCGTCGAATAATGGACCTTCGCAGAAATAATTCTTTTCCGCTGGTGGCCAATTCCAACCTCGCCATCATTCGATAAAACGACGCCGGTTACGGACCTCCTTGTGGCAGCAGTAACGAATGTCGTCTTAGAACGATTTAAGTTAAGTCGAGGATATGAAACTGATCGCGCAGCACTCGCAACCTCTTTCACCATATCTTTAAGCATTCCCGCACGCTGCCCAGAAAATGTCATATCATCTGCATAACGGGTATAATTTAGACGTCTCTTATTTGCCGATTCGGTAACGAGCGTATCAAATTCAAACATCAAAATATTGGAAACAATAGGCGACGATGGCGCCCCTATCGATAACTTCAGTATTCTTTCCCCTTTTGCGCGCCGAAATAGTATTTTCGCCGACATTAGACGATCATTATTATCGAAAATATCGTGATCATTGCAATAATTAATCCAATCATCTGCAACAATGGATGGGAAAAAATTCTCAAAGTCCAATTTCAGTATCGGCAGGCCACCCTTATGAGGGATCGCATTGTCGAGAATCGAGCGCCCCTTCCGATATGCCGTCGCTGCCGAGTGAACGGGCAAATTACATAGGATAGAATCAACCAACACCCGTTGTAGAACTTTCAGTTCCCTCGCGGGTTGGGCGATCTCTCTAGTCCCCCCAGATCGTTTTGGTATCGAAAAAACCTTGTACCGTTGAGGCGCACTCCTGATGATCCGCAAGACGTCATCGTGAGCCATGCCACTTTCAGCAACGAACAAATTTACTAGATCACTCATCTTTTGGAAACCGCTGTGAGGCTTACGATCGCATTGAACCGCGGAGCATCATTGGCCTTCCAAAACATCCTGATATCGTTGCGCCATCGTATCTTTTCTCTGAAGGGTGCGGCTTCATCAAGCGAATAGTCCAACGCGCTGTCACCGCCGGTTGCGACATAAAAAATGTGGTTGCCTTTTCGAACTCGGTCCAGCCAACCCAGCAAATGAGCGCAGTAGAAAAAGCTGTCAAACCGAATGTCTTGCACCTCAAATCTCTGGAGATGCCGCTTGATTTCGGTTTGCGTGAGAGCGCCCATTTCTCTACATAATCCTACCATTAATAGGATTGCATGACCGCTGTTTGCAGGATCGAATTTTGTCCATTTTGCCTTGGCGTCCAAGCGCGCTTGAACTGCAGGCAACATACTAGCTGAGAAATTAGCAACATTTAGAGAAGCGATACTGCCAGTATCATCGATACCGACCTCCAATCGATCTAAAACATGAATCCATTCATCGCCGTAACGATGCTCCAAGTATTTTACAGGACCGTTTCTAATAAATGAAACTTGGTTGTAAAAATAATCATCCAAAACAGCTAGGAGATTTGGGGCGATAGTATTTAATGCAGCAAACGCACCTAACTCAGCTAAACTGCCTGCACTTTCAGCAAATAACAATATTAGACCAACAACTTGAGCAATGTCAGACTCAAAGCTGAACAAGTCTTTGTATCCGGCATCACTCGTTAGCGGCTGCGCCGCTTCAGCAAGAACGATATTATAAGGCACTCCAGACGAAATGGCCATTCGATGAAATGCGTCACGAAGGACGATTGGCGCTAATAATTTATCATCGATAGCTCCTCCGCAGAGGAAGACTACTTGGTTTGGAGCATGAACCCGTAGAGTATCGGGCTTCATGCTAACCAAGAGATTATCTGGATGAAAAGCCACCATTTACCTGTGAAGGTGAGAAAGAGGGTGATGTCTTATCGAGCGTAGCGACCGGAGGCGATGAGACATCACCCTCTTTCGCACCGATAAAACTCGGCAATCAAATTAGGTCCAGCGAAACACCAGACACACCCTAAAAAGGGCGATACGCGTAAATGGTTAGCCTTGATAGCGTACGGTTGGGTTTAGTCAACCCATAAGTTGCCAGTAATCTTACTGTACGATAATCATACAGGCTGACTTACTGCGCCTTAAGACCCTTTTATTGTTCATTTCCGCTTCACGCAATTCACCCGCCTTTTGCCGTTGGCGAGGCGCTTCCAATCACGGGAAAATCACAGTTAAACGCCTACAAATTGCGCGACGGCACCCACCCCAAATAAAAAAGGGCCGCCCCAAGGGGCGACCCTTTTTCTATCCTCTCCCCATAACAGGGACAGTCAGGAGGCCGTTTAGTCGGCCTTCGTCTGGAGGTTGACGGCGGCGTATTTGCCGCGGCGGTCTACTTCCAGTTCGAAGTCGAGACGGTCGCCTTCGTTGAGGGCGGCCATGCCGGCGCGTTCGACGGCGCTGATGTGGACGAAGGCGTCGGGCTGGCCGTCATCGCGCTGAATGAAGCCGAAGCCCTTCATCGCGTTGAAGAATTTGACCGTGCCGCTGGAGCGTTCGCCGGTCAGCTGACGCTGAGGGCCGCCACGTTCCGCACCGCCGCCGAAACCGCCGGGCGCTGCACCGAAACCACCGGCGCGGGGTTCGCGCGGTTCGCGCGGCGGGCCGCGATCGGTGACGGGGAGCGGTTCGCCGTCGATGACCAGATCGGTCGCCGACACTTTGCCGCCACGATCGACCAGGGTGAAGCCGAGCTGCTGTCCTTCGGCGAGGCCGGTCAGGCCAGCCTGTTCCACGGCGCTGATGTGGACGAACACGTCTTCGCCGCCATCGTCACGAACGATGAAGCCGAAGCCCTTTTGCCCGTTGAAGAATTTGACGACGCCCCTGCCTTCGCCAACGACCTGCGCGGGCATGCCGCCACGACCGCCACCGCCGCCGAAACCACCGCCGCCGCCGCCGAAGCCGCCACCGCGCGGTGCGCCGCCGCCGAAGCCGCCGCGATCACCACCGCCAGCGCCACCGCCGAAGCCGCCACGATCACCACCGAAACCGCCGCCGCCGCCGAAGCGGTCACCGCCGCCGCCGAAGCCGCCGCCAAAACCACCGCGACCACCGCCGCCGCCACCGGCACCCTGATCGTAGAAATTGTCGTCGCCGAAACCGTCGCGCTTGTCCTTGCCGCGCCCGCCGCGGCGACCTCTGTCAAAACTCATGCCCTGTTAGTCACTTTCGCTTCGCCCCAAGACCATTCGGACACGCATGTCGGGCGAATGACATGCAAAATCCACCGCAAAGGCGGGTTTGGGAATCACTATATCAAATTTTCAGGGGAGCGCGAACGATTTTAACAGCGGCGGTCCCGTTCCGTTCCTTTTGCGCAAACCACTGTGCTTTGCGGGTAATATTCCCCTTCTTTCCGCCGCCGCAAAGCGTCGATTGCGATATGTCCGCTTTACCCATAGAGGGAGGATATGACCGTCCATTTCCATGAAGAAGATCTGCCCGCTGGCGTACTTGCCCCCGGCCCGATCGCCGTCGATACCGAAACCATGGGGCTGATCACCCCGCGCGACCGCCTGTGCGTCGTCCAGATAAGCGATGGCCAGGGCGACGAGCATCTGGTGCGGTTCAAGCCGGGCAGCGACTATGCCGCGCCGAACCTGCGCGCCGTGCTGGCCGACCCGGAGCGGCTCAAACTCTATCATTTCGGGCGGTTCGATATCGCCGCGATCCAGCATTATCTGGGCGTGGTGGCAGCCCCCGTCTATTGCACCAAGATCGCGTCGCGGCTGATCCGCACCTATACCGACCGCCATGGGCTGAAAGAACTGGTGCGCGAATTGCTGGGCCAGGACATCAGCAAGCAGCAGCAATCGAGCGACTGGGGCAACCCCGTGCTGAGCGATGCGCAGAAGGATTATGCGGCGTCCGACGTGCGCTATTTGCATGCGTTGCGCGCCGAGCTGGACAAGCGGCTGGTGCGCGAAGGGCGGATGGAATTGGCGCAGGCCTGTTTCGACTTCCTGCCGCACCGCGCCGCGCTCGACCTGGCCGGGTGGCCGGAGATCGACATTTTCGCGCATATGTAAGGAAGTCGAAGCCCCGTGTCCGTCCAGGCCGATCAGCAACGCGATGTGCGCCGCCAATGGGCGCAGCCGGGGGACAGCCATGACCGCATGGTCAAGCTGCTCAAAAACTGGCTGCCTGTGGCCGTCGGCGTGCTGAGCGCGTTGCTGGCGACGGCGCCGTTTACCGGCGGGGACAAGGTGAGCTTCGTCCTCGACAAGAATAAGGTCGATGTGGCGAAGGAGCGGATGCGGGTGACCGAGGCGCTCTATCGCGGCGAGGACAGCAAGGGGCAGCCCTTCTCGCTGCGCGCGGGGTCGGCGGTGCAGAAAAGCTCGCGCGAGCCGATCGTGGACTTGAACGCCATGTCGGCGCGCATCCTGCTGTCCGATGGCCCTGCCGTGCTGAGCGCGCAGAAGGGCCGCTATGATATGGACAGCGAGCGGGTCGGCATCGAGGGGCCGGTGCAGTTCGAGGCGGCGGGCGGATACAGGCTGACCACGCGCGATGTCGGCATCGACCTCAAATCGCGGCGGATGCAGAGCGCGGGCCGGGTCGACGGGCGCATCCCGATCGGCACGTTCAGTGCCGACCATCTGGAAGCGGACTTGGGCGCGCGGACGGTGACGTTGAATGGCCGGGCGAACTTGCGTATCGAACAAAATGGTCTCAAAGGGCGCAACTGATGACACGCTCCTTCCTTTTGCTGACGATCGGTGCCGTAGGCGCTGCCGGGATGATGTTCGCGGGCGCGGGGGCGCAGGTGATGCAGAATCATGACAGCAATGCGCCCGTCAATTTCAACGCCGACCGGATCGAGGTGCAGGACCGCGCCGACCGCGTCGTGGTGTCGGGCAATGTCGAAGTGACGCAGGCGGGCATGACGCTGAACGCCGCGCGCATGACGGTGGCCTATCGCAACCAGCCGGGCAGCGGCACGAGCGGCGTGGAGATCGACCGGATCGACGCGTCGGGCAATGTCGTGGTGACCAAGGGCGACCAGACCGCACGCGGCAATGTCGCCATTTACGACCTCAACAGCAAGCTGATCACGATGCTGGGCAATGTCGCGCTGACGCAGGGCGGCAATCGGCTGACCGGCGGGCGGCTGGTGATGGACCTCAATAGCGGGCGATCGACCGTGGACGGGCGGTCTTCGGGCGGCGCGGCGGGATCGACGACGAGTCCGAGCGGGCGCGTGTCGGGCACCTTCACCGTGCCGCAGCGGAAGAATTGACGCCCGCCGAGCGGGCTGTGCGCGACCGGGTGCTGGGTCGGGCAGAGGTCGAGGCGTTGCTGGCGGGGGCGTTGCCGCTGCACCTTATCGATTGCGATCTGGAGGGGGCGGACCTGAGCGGGCTCGCCCTGCCCGGCTGGACGTTCGAGACATGCCAGTTGCGGCGCGTAGATTGGACCGGCGCGCGGTTGGAGGGGACGGTGTGGCGATCCTGTCGTGGGGCGTTCGCGAATTTCGTGGGCGCGGACCTCAATGAAGCGCGCTTTGCCGCCTGTGACCTCAATAACAGCCAGTGGCGCGGGGCGCGGTTGGGCGCGGCTGTGTTCGAACGGTGCAAGCTGACCGGGGCCGACCTGTCGGAGATCAAGGCGTTCGACCTGCGCTTTGACGAGACGCTGCTGATCAACGCCAAATTGCCCGGCTTTTCCTTTCGCAAGCAAGTGTTGCAACGCATCGATTTCAGCGCGGCGGACCTGCGCAAATGCGATTTTCGCGATGCCCGGTTCGAGGAGTGCAGCTTGCGCAAGGCGCATCTGGCCGATGCAAGGTTCGATGGCGCGGATCTGCGCGGCGCGGATCTGGGCGGATTGCGGCTGAACGATGCCAGCCGCTTTCGCGGCGCAACGATCTCCCGCGCGCAGGCGAGCCAGTTGCTGGGCGAACTGGGGCTGAAGGTTCTGTAGCCGCACAAAAACAAGCCCGGCGCTCTTGCGAGGCACCGGGCAGGGTCAGGGTCTATGGCTGGGAGCCGACCCGATAGGGTGCTGCGTCAGCCCTTCTTTTCAGGCGGCAGGGTGATCTTCACATCCTCGCCATTCTGGCCGGGGAAGTTGGTGAACATCGCGTCGATCAGGTTCGGGACCAGATAGGTCAGCTTGTTGGACAGCGACTGGGCGCTCGCCTTGCCTTCGAACAGGCGGCGATTGTCGGCGGCGCGGTCGATCTTCATGCTGAGGTCGCTGGTATAGACGGTGTAGCTGGACACGTCGTTGAAACCGCCGCCGCCGAACAGCCAGGGATCATAGAAGCCATAGCCCCAGGGGCGACCCCAACGACCGCCAAAGCCACCGCCCCATGGGCCAAAGCCGCCATAACCGCCGCCGAAGCCGGTCGAGCGGACCTTTTCGCGGCCATTGTCGACATCATAGGCAACGCGGACGATGAGGTCGGCGCGCGCGGGATCGCTGGCCGGGACATAGCCGGTCTGCGCCAGACGCTGTCCGACCATGTCGGCATAATGGGCAAATTCGAGGCCGCCCGCGAGTTGCGGATTGTCGGCGACGATAGTGTAGCTCTGACCCGCGGGGGCCGGGAGCTGCTGGAAACGGGCGACATCGGCCTTGAACGGCGTGGCGCAGCCCGACAGCGCAACCAGCGCTAGGGCAGGCGCTGCGAACAGACCGAACTTTTTGAAACGGGTCATTTTTCTGCGTCCTGTATCAGGCATGAATCTATCTGCATCATTGGGGCCTGTTGTAGCAAGCCGCAACTGAACATCATTTGAACGCACGAGAAAACCGAACGGGCGCAAACCATGTCCTGTCACCGCAAGGACGCCGCGCCCGGCCGTAACCCGTAACTTTGGTCAGCGCATCAGCCCCATCGCGTCATAGGCGGCGCGCAGCGTCGGTTCGGCCGCCGCCGCTGCCTTGGCCGCGCCCTTGTCGAGAATCGCGTCGAGCGCGGCATCATCGGTGCGCAGTTCGAGGAAGCGCTGGCGAATCGGGCGCAGCGTTTCGACCAGCACTTCGCCCAGCGCCGGCTTGAACGCGCCGAAGCCCTTCCCCGCAAATTCGGCGCAGACGGCGTCGGGGGTGCGGACGGTCAGCGTGGCGAGAATGCCGACGAGGTTGCTCGCCTCCGGCCGGCCCGCCAGGCCTGCCGCGGTTTCGGGCAGCATTTCCTGGTCGCTCTTGGCCTTCTTCACCTTGGCCATGATCGCGTCGTCATCATCGGTCAGGTTGATGCGGCTCATGTCCGAAGGGTCCGACTTGGACATTTTTGCGCTACCATCGCGCAGCGACATGATGCGTGCGGATTCCTTGGGGATGATCGGGTCCGGCAGGGTGAAGAGATCGACACCGAAATCGCTGTTGAACTTGGCGGCGATGTCGCGCGCCAGCTCCAAATGCTGTTTCTGGTCTTCGCCCACGGGGACATGCGTCGCGTTATAGGCAAGGATGTCGGCGGCCTGCAGCACGGGATAGACGAACAGGCCGACCGACGCGCCTTCGCGATCCTTGCCTGCCTTGTCCTTGAACTGAGTCATGCGATTGAGCCAGCCGATGCGCGCGGTGCCGTTCAGCAACCAGCAGAGTTCGGCATGGGCGGGAACGCGGGCCTGGTTGAAGAGGACCGAGCGGTCCGGGTCGATCCCGGCGGCGACGAGTGCTGCGGCCATGTCGCGCACATTGCGGATACGCTGGTCGCGGGCCTCATGCACGGTGATGGAGTGCATGTCGGCGAGGAAGAAGAAGCATTGGCTATCCGCATCCATCTCGTCCTGCATCTTTACCCAGTTGCGGATCGCGCCGAGATAATTGCCAAGGTGCAGATTGCCGGTGGGCTGGATGCCGGAAAGGACGCGCATGGGATGATCCGTTCTATTGCGTTATGGTCGTGCCGCGCCGACGCATCAGCGCCTTGATATCGGACAGCCGGTAAGCGCCGGTGACGAAGCAGGCCAGCCCGTAGAGCGTGACGCCCGCGCCGACAAGTATGGCGAGCGCGATATAGCGTTGGACCATGGCTCCGCTGAGCCAGGGATCAAACAGGCTGGCCCCCGCGATCAGTGCGCCGCCCATGATGAGCGCGGCGAGCGCGAGCCGCGGCAGGCGACGGCGCAGCCCCGCATCGGCGGCAAAATGCCCGCGCTTGACCAGCGTGCGATACAGCATCGCCACATTGACGGTGGAAGCGAGCGCGGTGGCGAGAGGCGGCCCGATATGCCCCAGCGTCGGGATAAGCGCGGCATTGCCGACGATGTTGATGAGGATCGAGAGCATGGCGTAGCGCACCGGCGTCCGGGTATCGCCGCGCGCATAATAGCCCGGCGTCAGCACCTTGACGAGGACATAGGCGGGCAGGCCGATCGAGAAGGCGGACAGCGCCCAGCCGCAGCGCATCGCGTCATCGGCGGTGAAGCGGCCATATTGGAACAGGCCGCGCACGATCGGTTCGGCGACGGTCAGGAAGGCGATGGTGGCAGGCAGCGTCAGGAACAGAGCAAGTTCGATGCCCCGATTCTGCGTTTCCATCGCCGCGTCCTCCTCGCCCTTTGACAGCATCCGCGAGATGGTGGGGAGCAGGATGGTGCCAAGGCCGATGCCGATGAGGCCGAGCGGCAATTGGTTCAGTCGGTCGGCATAATAGATATAGGTGATCGATCCGGAGGCGAGCAGCCAGCCCGACAGCGCGGTGGAAACGAGCAGATTGACCTGCTGCGCCCCTGCCCCGGCCGCGGCGGGCACGATGAGGCGGAGGAGTTCGCGGACATCCTTGTCGAGGCGGGGGCGCTGGAGCTTGAGCGAGACGCCCGCGCGGCGGCAGGCCCAGATCAGCCAGAGCAGTTGCAGCGCGCCGCCCACCGTCACCGAGATCGCCTGCACCCGCGCGGTTTCATATTCGTCCGCGCCATGGAAGAACCACAGGCCGCTGATCATCGCGACATTGAGCAGGATCGGTGCAGCGGCATTGACCCAGAATTTGTCGAGCGAATTGAGGATGCCGCCCAGCAGCGAGGCGATGGAGATGAGCGCCAGATAAGGGATAGTGATGCGCGACAGGGTGACCGCGAAGGCGAACTGATCCGGCGTCGGATTCTGCCGCGAAAAGCCGCCGGACAGCGCCCAGGTGATCGGCCAGGCGGCGGCGATCAGCGCGAGGGTGAAGAGGATGAGGACCGGCAGCAGCACGGCAAGCGCGCGCTGGGCAAAGTCATAGCCCGCAGGCAGCCCGCCCTCGCCTGCCGCCTTCTTGTTGAACAGCGGGATGAAGGCGGCGGAAAAGGCACCCTCGGCAAAGAGCGCGCGGAACATATTGGGGAGGCGGAAGGCGACGCCGTTGAAGGCGTCCGACGCGAACCCTGCGCCGACATAGCGGGCGGCGAGGGAATCGCGCACCAGCGCCAGGATGCGACTGACGAGCGTCAGCCCGCCGACCGATCCCAGGGCGCGGACGAGTTTCATGGTATTACCCCCGTGCCCGTTCGGGCTGAGCCTGTCGAAGCCCCACACTTCCTTTTCAAAGAAAAGTGCAGCCCTTCGACAAGCTCAGGGCGAACGGAAACAGGGGTCATCCTGCGTGTCAGGCGTGGCCGGCCGGTTCGCCTGCGGTCTGTTCCAGCGCCTGGGCCTGTTGCAGGTAGAGCGCGCCGAAATCGATGGGGTCGAGCAGCAGCGGCGGGAAGCCGCCGTCGCGGATCGCGTCTGCCAGCACGCGGCGGGCGAAGGGGAAGATGAGGCGCGGCGCTTCTGCCAGCATGAAGGGCTGGATCTGCTCTTCGGGCACGTTGCGCATGCCGAAGATGGCGGCATAGAGCAGGTCGACGGCGAAGGCGGTGCCCTGGGGCGCTGTGGCTTTCACGTCGATCTTGAGCGAGATTTCCATCACTTCTTCACCGACGCGGTCTGCGCCGATGTTGAACTGGACGTCGATCTGCGGCTGGTCGGGCCACTGATAGACGGCCGGCGCATTGGGATTTTCGAAGGACAAGTCCTTCACATATTGGCTGATCAGCGCGATTTGCGGCGCGGTGTCGGCGCCGTTGCCCTGGCTGTTGATATAGGGGTTGGTGTCGGCTTCGTCGGCCATGGTCCGTCCTTATATGGTCAATAATGTCCGGTGGGCCGCAACCCCCCGCGATGTGACCCGCGCGCTTAGCAGGGGGCGCGGAGCAGGGCAATGGCACCGGCACGAAGGGGCTATTTGAAGTTACGGGCAAACATGCCTATGTTGGTTGGAACATTGTCCCCGCGCAAAGGGTATAGATTTCCGTGTATGTGATCGTCATCCTCGCCATGATAGCCGGTTTTCTGGCGCTCCGGCTCTATTCCGTGCTCGGCAAACGTACCGGGCATGAGCAGGAGCCTGCGCTCCGTCCCGCCGAAGACCGTGCCAAGGTGACGGTGCTGCAGCCCCGACCGATGGCCGAGGGTTCGGGCGATTCGGTGCGCCTGGCCGACGGGTTGATCGCGCCGGGGGCGGAAAATGGCGTGCGCGCCTTGATCGCCGCCGATCGCAGCTTCGATGTGCCGCAGTTCGTCGATGGAGCCAAAAGCGCCTATCGCATGGTGCTGGAGGCCTTTTGGCGCGGTGACCGGGACGAGCTGGCCTGGTTGTGCGACGAGGATGTGCGCGCTTCCTTTGAAGCTGCGATCGCCGCGCGCGAGGCCGAGGGCCATGTGCTCGACAACCGGCTGGTGCGGATCGAAAAGGCGCAGATCATGGAAGCCTCCGTCAATGGCGGCGTCGCGCAGATCGCGCTGCGCTTCGAAGCCGATATCGCCGCCGTCACGCGCGATCAGGACGGCAATGTCGTCGCCGGGTCGATGACCGATGCGGTCGGGACCAACGATATCTGGACCTTTACCCGCGACGTCCGCAGTGCCGATCCCAACTGGAAGCTCAGCGAAACCGACGAAGCGTGATCGGCGCATGATGCTGCGTTCTAGGGCGGGCGCGCTGGGCGCTGCACTGCTGCTGTCGGCCTGTTCGGGCAGCATGATCCCGCCGTCCGCGACTGGCCCTGCGCCGTCGCGGCCTGGGTCGTCCGGAGAAGTCGCCACCCGCCCTACCCCGGCAACGCCGCGCCCCACCCTTCCCGTCGAGATGCCAACCGACCCGGCGCTGGTGCCGGGCACCGCCGCCGCCTTGGGCGTGACGCGCGGGCCGGAGGTTGGTAGCCTGATCCCGTCGGGCGAGCGTTCGCGGCTGGCGTTGCAGGCGTTTCGCATTTCCTGCCCTACGCTGATGCGGCGCACCGATGCGAGCGGACTGACCAGGGGGTCGGACTGGAACAATGCCTGCGCGGCGGCATCTAGCTGGCCGGACACCAGCGCCAGCGAATTTTTCTCCCGCTATTTCGAAGCGGTGCAGGTGGGCGATGGCGCAGCCTTCGTCACCGGCTATTATGAGCCGGAAATCGCCGGGTCGCGCACGCGCCAGCCGGGCTATGACGTGCCCATCTATCGCCGCCCAACCGACCTGATCGACGTCGATCTGGGCCAGTTCAGCGAGACCCTCAAAGGCCGCACGATCCGGGGCAAGGTCGCGGGCACCAAGTTCGTGCCTTATGACGAGCGCAAGCAGATCGTCAGCGGCGCGCTGGCCGGACGCGGGCTGGAACTGGCCTATGCGGCCGATCCGGTCGAATTCTTCTTCCTGCAGGTACAGGGCAGCGGGCGGCTGAACCTGCCCGACGGCGGCGTCATGCGCATCGGTTATGATGGGCAAAATGGCCGCGATTATACCGGCATCGGCAAGCTGATGAAGGATCGCGGGCTGATCAAGGCCGGGTCGATGCAGGACATCATGCAATATTTGCGCGCCAACCCGGTCGAGGGTGCGGGAATCATGAACGAGAATAAGAGCTTCGTCTTTTTCCGCGAACTGACCGGCGCGGGGCCGATCGGCGCGCTGGGCGTGCCGGTGACGGCCGAAGGGACGGTCGCTGCCGATCCCAAATATGTGCCGCTGGGCGCGCCGGTGCTGCTCTCGCTCGACCGGGCCGAACCCAATGGCATGTGGATCGCGCAGGATACGGGCGGCGCGATCAAGGGGGCCAATCGCTTCGACAGTTTCTGGGGTGCAGGAGCGCGGGCGCGCGGCATTGCAGGGGGTATGTCGGCGCGGGGCAGTGCGCTCATTCTGCTGCCGATCGGGTCGGTCGCCCGCCTCACCCGACCCTGACCGGGGTGGCGATGGCGCGGCGGTATCTTTCGACCGATGAGCAGGCGCTGTGGAGCGCGCTTGCCCGGACGGTGCGACCGCTGCGCCCGCTGGCCCAAGCGCCTGTCCCTCTGCCGGTGGTGACTATCGACCCTCCAGCGAAAAAGGCCATTGCGCAGCCCCCTGCCCGCCCCACTCCACCGCCTGCGCCTGTCCGCACGCCTGCCGCCGTACTGGACACGGGTTGGGAAAAGCGCATCCGCAATGGCGCGGTCAGCCCGGAGATGAGCATCGACCTGCACGGCCATAGCCTGTCGGCGGCCCACGCCCGGTTGCACCAGGCGCTGGGCGTGGCGCTGGCGCAGGGGGTGCGGGTGATATTGGTGGTGACGGGCAAGCCGCCCAAGGGCGCGCTGTCCGACAGCGCGGCGCGGCGCGGCGCGATCCGGGCCGAGATCGGCCATTGGCTGGAAACCAGCGCCCATGCCGACCGGATCGCCAGCGTCCGTGTCGCCCATCCGCGCCATGGCGGCGACGGCGCGCTCTATTTGATATTGCGGCGCCGAAAATAGCGTTGTCATCGCAAAGTCGCTGACCCTTTCTTAACCACCGTCCTTCATATCCTTGCCCCCTAAGGCTTCATCGTGGAGCGTGCGCCGGGACAGGGACAGATGATGCGGGGGGTGACGTTAAAAAGCCGCGCTGCTGCGTTCGCCTGCTCCGCAGGTGCGCTTGTCTTCATCCTGTCGCTCATCCTGGGCTATACGCCCGGCCAGCCCGATGACATCGGGCAGATCAGCCGCGCACTGATCATCGCCATATTATGCGGGACGATGAGCTGGGCTTCGGCGCGCCAAACGGTCGCGACCACCGCCACCGCCATCGACATGGCGACCGAACGGCTCGTGTCGGCCGCGCATGGCGACCTGCAATCGCCGGTGCCGGGCGATATCGCGCGCGAAATGCCCGATCTTTCCGTGGCGATGGAAAGCCTGTTCAGCCAGGTGCGGACCAATTTGGATCATGTCCAGACGCTCGCGCTGTTCGACCAGATTACCGGCCTTGCCAATCGCACCAGCTTTTGCCGTCAGGTCGAACGCCATCTCGCCGAGCGGGTGGAAGAGCGCAAGGCCGCTTTGTTCTTCATCGATTTGGACGGGTTCAAGGGCGTCAATGATACGCTGGGCCATGCGGCGGGCGACCAATTGCTGGCGCGGGTCGCGGGGCGGCTGCGCGAAGTGGTGATGGCGCAGGTCGCCGCCGGGTCGGGCGATGCCGTGATCGGGCGGCTGGCGGGTGACGAGTTCACCATGTTCTTCCCCAACCTGCCCGGCCATAGTGCCGCCGCGCGCATTGCCCGCGCGATCCAGTTCGCGCTGGGCGAACGGTTTGACCTCGGCAGTCAGCATGTCGACCTGGGCGCATCGATCGGCATCGCCTGCTACCCCGACCATGGCGAGACGCTGACGGCTTTGCTGCGCGCGGCCGATGTCGCCATGTATCATGCCAAGCATGAAGGGCGCGGCCGTGCGGAAATGTATAGCGCGGAACTGGCGCTGGAGGCATCCGACCGGGCCGACCTGGAACGCGATTTGATGCTGGCGTTGCAGCGTGACGAGTTCATTCTGGAATTTCAGGCGCAGATCGATATTGGCAGCGGCAGCGCGGTGGCGGCCGAGGCGCTGGTGCGCTGGGCGCATCCCGAACGCGACATCCTCATGCCGGGCGCATTCGTCACCGTCGCAGAAGAAAGCGGCGTGATCGTCGCGCTGGGCGACTGGGTGATGGACAGGGTGTGCGAAACCGCCGCGCGCTGGGCAGCGGCGGGCATAAGCCAACGGATCGCCATCAACATCTCCACCCGCGAACTGGGGCAGGCTGATTTCTTCCTGCGCCTGCGCCACGCCATTGCCACCCACCAGACGCCGACGACGATGCTGGAACTGGAGATCAGCGAGTCGCTGGCGATGGAGATGGAGCCGCGCGTGCTGGATCAGTTGGCGGCGCTGCGACGCGACGGGGTGCGGGTGGCGATCGACGATTTCGGCACCGGCTATTCCAACCTGTCGCGGTTGAAGGAATTGCCGGTGGATCGCGTAAAGATCGACCGCAGCCTGGTACGCGACATAGCCACGTCGGCCGAGGCACGGACCATCTGTTCGGCGGTGGTCGGCCTGATCCAGGGGCTGGGCCTGGAAGTGGTGGTCGAGGGGATAGAGAGCGAGGCGCAGATGGACATGCTGCGCGTCATCGGCTGCACGCAGTTTCAGGGCTATCATCTCGCCCGGCCGACGGGCGAACAAGCCTATCTCGACCGTTTCGCCCTGACCGAAAGCCCGGACCGCGTCCTGTTGCTGCGCCAGCCAGAGCCACGCCGGGGCTGATCAGCCCCGCAGCGCGCGCGCGACGATCAGCGCGTAGATGCGCTGCAAATCACGCAAATCCTGCACCGCGACCGCTTCGTCAAGCTTGTGCATCGTCGCATTGTTGAGGCCGAATTCCACCACCGGGCAAAGGCGCGAGAGGAAGCGGGCGTCCGACGTGCCGCCGGTGGTCGACAGGTCGGTGGCAAGGCCGGTGACATCGCGGATCGCGCCGCTGACCAGATCGCTGAACGCACCGGGCGGGGTCAGGAAGGGTTCGCCGCTGATCTTCGCCTCGACCGTGCCGCCCTCAGTCGCGGCGATGGCGGTGATCCGTTCGATCAGCGACGCGCCGCTATGCCGGTCGTTGAAGCGGATCGAAATGCGCGCGGTCGCGAGGCCGGGAATGACATTATGCGCCGGATTGCCGACGTCGAGGTCGGTGATTTCGATATTGCTGGGCTGGAACCAGTCAGTGCCCTCGTCCAGCGTCTCGGCCTCTATCGCGGACAGGATGCGGACCAGCTTCGGGATCGGATTGTCGGCGAGATGGGGATAGGCGACATGGCCCTGACTGCCCGCCACGCTGATCCACATATTGACCGAGCCGCGGCGCCCGACCTTGACCACGTCGCCCAGTTGCGCCGAGCTGGTCGGTTCGCCGACGAGGCAGAGGTCGGGGCGCAGTTCGCGCGCGGCCATCCGCTCCATCAGCGCGAGCGTGCCATGAACGGCCGGGCCTTCCTCATCGCCGGTGATGATCAGGCTGATCGTGCCGGGCAGGTCGTCGGGCAGATCCTGCAGCGCCGCGACGAAGGCGGCGATAGAGCCCTTCATGTCCACCGCGCCGCGGCCGTAGAGCAAATCGCCGCGCTGTTCGGGAACGAACGGGTCGCTGGTCCAGCCCGGCCCCGGCGGCACGACGTCGAGATGCCCGGCAAAGGCGAAATGCTTGCCGCCGCCCGTGGTGCGCCAGGCGAGGAGATTTTCGACCGGGCCATCAGGCGCGTCGCCGGTGACGAAACGATCGACGGTAAAGCCCAGCGGTTCCAGCATAGCCTCAAGCGCTGTAAAGACGGCGCCGGTTGCAGGTGTTACGGAGGGGCAGGCAAGCAGTTGCTCGGCGAGCGCCACGACATCATGATTGGCTCTGGTGCTGGTCATACCAAGGCGTTAGCGAAAGCCGGGCCGCTTGGCCAGCAGGAGGAGACAAGGCCGTGCCCCGGATCGACCTGGATGCCATCGCGCAGACCAATGCCACCGGCTATCCCGCGCGCCATGCCGACATCGTCGCCGGGCGGTGGGTCAGGCGGCTTGGCCCGGCAAGCGATCTCTCCGATTTCGGCGTGAGCCATGTCGTGCTGAAACCCGGCGCGGCGTCGTCCCACCGGCATTGGCATGAGGATGAGGACGAGTTTGTCGTGATGCTGGCGGGGGAAGCTGTCCTAATCGAGGAGGATGGCCGCACATTGATGCGCGCGGGCGACATGGCGGCCTTTCCCAAGGGCGAGCCGAATGGCCATCATCTGGTCAATGAAAGCGACGCCGATTGCGCCTTCCTGGCGTTCGGGCGGCCGCCAACCGGCGATTGCCATTATGCCGACATCGACCTGCGATGGTCGAGCGGTCAATATCGCCACAAGGATGGGAGCGGCTTTTGACGATGCGGATGGATCGGCGCGCGCTGGTGACGGGCATGGGCGCGATGCTGGTGGCGGCCAAGGCACCGCCGGTTGCGCCTTTGCCTGCGACGCTGGTGAAGCCGCCGCGTCTGCGGCCCGGCGATGTCGTCGGGCTGATCGAACCGGCGGGTTTTACCGACGATATGTTCGACCTCGATCTGGTCAAGGAAACGATCGTGGCGATGGGGCTGGTGCCCCGACTTGCGCCGCATCTGGCCGCACGCCATGGCTATCTCGCCGGGACCGACAAGGATCGCGCGGCCGACGTCAATGCGATGTTCGCCGATCCGCAGGTGCGCGCCGTGTTCGCGGTGCGCGGCGGATGGGGCTGCGCGCGCATCCTGCCGCTGCTCGACTTCGCGACGATCCGCGCCAATCCCAAGCTGCTGATCGGCTTTTCGGACATCACCGCGCTGCACATGGCCTTTGCCGCACGGGCGGGTTTCACCACCATCCATGGACCCAATGCGTCGAGCAGTTGGGGGCGCTTTTCCTGGGATGGATTTCGTGCGGTCGCGTTCGACGGGGCGATGCCGACCTTTGCCAATCCGGTCGGCAATGAGGACCGGCTGGTCCCGCGCGCCGGGCGCATCCGCACCTTCCACCCCGGCAAGGCGAGCGGGCGATTGCTGGGCGGCAACCTGACCGTGCTGGCGGCCTTGATGGGAACGGGCTGGCTACCCGATTTCAGCGGCGCGATATTGTTTATCGAGGATATTGGCGAAGCGCCCTATCGCATCGACCGGATGCTGACCCAATTGGCGCTGGGCGGCGTGCTGGGGCGGCTGGCGGGCGTGGTGTTCGGCCAATGTACCGATTGCGGGGCGAGTGGGCCGTCCTATGGTGGGTTTACGCTGTCGGAAGTGTTGCAGCAGCATTTTGGTTCCCTAGGCATACCCGCCTTTCAAGGCGCGCAGTTCGGCCATGTCGCCAACCAGTTCAGCCTGCCGGTGGGCGTGCGGGCGGAGATGGATGCGGACGCCGGGACGATCCGCTTGCTGGAAGCGGCGGTCGCTTAAGGCCGCTCGTCCCAGCGAACCAGCGTGACCGCGCCGTCGGGGCCGATGGCCAGTTCGCCGAATGCCCCGGTGCGCAGCTTGCGCGGGGGCAGGCCTAACGCCAGCAGCGCGAAGCGGGCCGCGCCGTTGGAAGTGACGAGCAGGTCGGCCCCCTCCGCGGCTTGCGCGAAGAAGGCGCGCCAGGCGGCGATGCGAGCTTCGGCATCAACGATCCAGCCATCGGGTGCAATGCCCCGCTCTTCCCATTCCGCCAGCGCCTGCGCCCCGATACGGGCGAGGACGTCGGCTTCGGGGCGGCCTTCGTCGGGGCCATGATCGATCTCGCCCAGCCAGTCGCGCGTGCCATCGAGGCCATGGCCGGTGGCGGCGGCGATCGCAGCGGCGGTCTGGCGGGCGCGGAGGAGTGGGCTGCTGAACAATTGGTGGATGGGGAATGATTGCTGCGCAATCCAGGTGCCCAGACGCTCGGCCTGGGCGTGGCCGCTTTCGACCAATGGGATGTCGGTGCGCGATCCGATGCGGCAGGCCTCAGCGCTGCTTGCGAAAGTGTTGCCGTGGCGGATGATGAAGAGGCGGCGCATCAGAGCGGCGGCGTCGGGTCGCCATGTTCGGCGATCAGTGATTCGACGCGGCTGATATCGGCTTCGGTATCGATGCCCGAACTGTCGAAGGAGGGCGGATCGACGGGCACGGTCATGATCGGGATGCCAAGCTCCAGCAGGCGGAGCTGCTCCAGCCCTTCGAGATTTTCCAATGTTGTGGGCGGGCAAGCCTCAAACCGGCGCAGCGCGTCCAGCGCATAGCCATAGAGGCCGACATGCCGCCAGACGGGCGAGCGCGGCAGGCTGGCGCGCAGGCTGTCTTCGTTGCGGATGGCGGGGATGATCGCCTTGGAAAACCAATAGGCATGGCCGTCGGGCGCACGGGCGCAAGTGGTGCCGCTGAACGGTGAGCGAGCCTTGTGATCGCGCAGGGCGTCGAGTGCGGGCCAGTCGAGCGCGATGACCGGGGTGGCGACCTGGGCGCCCGCTTCCAGCGCAACGATGACGGCGCCGAGCGCGCCCTGGGGCTGGAAGGGTGAGTCGCCCTGAAGGTTGATGACGAAGTTGGGTGCTGTGGGCTGGGCCAAGGCGGCGGCGAGCGCGCGGCCTGACCCGGTGGCGATGGCGCTGTCGGTCATCACCGCCTCGCAGCCCACCGCGCGGGCATGATCGGCGATTTCGGCGTCATCGGTGGCGACGGTCAGCGCCACCCCTGCCCTGTCGCCGATCGCCGCGCGCGCCATGGCGATCGTGCGATGCAGCAGCGTGCGCCCTGCGATGAGGCGCAGGGGCTTGCGCGGCAGACGGGAAGACCCCGCCCGCGCGGGAATGACGACCAGATGGTTCAGGCGACCCCGGCGTGCAGCAAGTCGTGCATATGGACGGCACCGACCAGGCGGCCCTTTTCGCAGACGAACAGCAGCATGATGTTATGCTCATGCATGACATGCAGCGCTTCGTGGGCGAGATCGTCGGGGGTGATGGCGTGGGGCGTGACCGTCATAAAACGGCCGACCGGTTCGGTCAGATTCTGCTTGGCGGTGACGGCTCGACGCAGGTCGCCATCGGTGAAGGCACCGATCAGCCGCCCTTCATTATCCGTGATCGCCGTGCCGCCGAGGCGCGCGCGGGTCATTTCTATGGTTGCGTCGAGCAGCGAGGCGTCCTGGCGCACCTGCGGCACGTCGCCGCCCTTCGACATCAGTTCGCGCACCTTGAGCAGTTGCGCGCCCAGACGGCCGTTGGGGTGGAATTTGTGGAAATCGTCGGCGGAAAAGCCGCGCATTTCCATCAGCGAAATCGCCAGGGCATCGCCGAACGCCATCTGCACCGTGGTCGAAGTGGTGGGGGCCAGCGCGTTGGGACAGGCTTCCTGCACTTCGGGCATCAGGATGCAAATGTCGGCGGCCTGCGCGACGGTGCTTTGCGCCTGCGCGGTCATCGCCAGCAAGGGGATGGCGAAGCGTTTGCAATATTGAATGATCGGGCCGAGTTCGGTCGATTCGCCCGAATGGGACAGCATCAGTACGACGTCGTCGGGCGTCACCATGCCAAGGTCGCCATGCCCGGCATCGGCGGGATGCAGGAAGATGGCAGGCGTGCCGGTGGAGGTGAGCGTCGCGGTCATCTTGCGCGCGACGATGCCGCTCTTGCCGATGCCGGTGACGATGACACGACCGCGCACCTGCATCAAGACGCCGACAAGGCGCAGGAAGGTGGCGGCAAATTCCCGCTGGCCAAAGCGGGCTTCGAGTTCGTTAAGGCCGGTCGCTGCGATGGAGAGGCTTCTGCACGCCGTCTCCACGATACGGCCACCTGAGCCGAAAGGCACGATCTTGGATGCTGATGTTGACACGCGTTTGCCCTTTTTTCCGCGCTCCGCCGCGAGCTTGTCTCACTGGCGGAGACGGTGGACGAACCGCCGATTTCGGCGTGATGTCCTCCCTTGTTCCGCGACCCCCGGACGGAAATACCGCCCGGCATGGTGCGACTGTTTACGCCGTTTCAGGGACTTATGGCAATCCTTTTTGCAACTGCGAAAAAATCATTACAGGAAAAAGACGGCCCTGTCCGCGCCCCAAAATCCGCTGAAACGATGGCTTTGAGCGACCAGCCGCGCAGCCATTTTCAGCTTCGCGCGTGCGGCGTCCGGCAACCTTATGAGACTCCGTGATAATCACGATACCATTGGACGAATCGGGGGACACCCGATTCGATGCTCACCGATGGCGCGAAACCGATGTCGCGTGCGATGGCGCTGATGTCGGCGAAGGTCGCATGGACATCGCCCGGCTGGATCGGCTGGAAGTCAATCTGGGCCTTGATCCCTATCGCGTCCTCCAGCACGGCGATGAGGTACATCAATTCTTCGGGCCGGTTGTTACCGATATTGTAGAGGCGATGCGGCGCGCGGCTGCCGCCTGCCTTGAGCGCACCATCGTCGGCGGGGGGATGATCGAGACAGCCCAAAATGCCGGTCACGATATCGTCTATATAGGTGAAGTCGCGCTGCATCCGGCCATGGTTGAACACCGGGATCGGCTGACCCGCGAGGATCTTTGAGGTGAAGATCCACATCGCCATGTCGGGGCGGCCCCAGGGACCATAGACAGTAAAAAACCGCAGGCCCGTCATGGGGATACGGAAGAGATGGGCGTAGGTCTCACTCATCAGTTCGTCAGCGCGCTTGGTCGCCGCGTAGAGCGAGACGGGATGGTCGGCGCGATCCTCGACACGGAAAGGCAGCGTGTCATTGCCGCCATAGACCGAGGAGGAGGAGGCATAGACCAGATGCCGCACCCGCCGTTCGCGCGCCAGTTCAAGCATGTTGACATGCCCCGCCAGGTTGGAGCGGACATAGGCGTGGGGGTTGATGAGCGAATAGCGCACCCCGGCCTGCGCGCCCAGATGGACGATCGATTCGATCACCTGATCATGGAGCGTCGCATTGAGCGCATCCATGTCGGCGAAATCCAGTTCGTGGAAGGTGAACAGCTTGCCATGGGCGGCGGACAGGCTATCGAGTCGCGCGCGCTTGAGCGACACCGGGTAATAATCGTTGAGATTGTCGATGCCGACCACGGCATGACCCTGTGCCATCAGGCGATCGGCGACATGCATGCCGATGAAACCCGCAGCCCCCGTGACCAATATCGTCATGCCCATTTCTCCACGCCTGTCGGTCCTGCTGTCCGACGATCCGCCTTTATATGTAAAGCCTCGTCGGGTCGCGTCCTAGAGCAGTTTCCGATCCGATTGCATCGGCTCGGCTGCTCTAGGGTTTTGGTTTGCCGCGTTTTCCGAGTCAGCAGGTGATTCCACCTGCTTGGAAAACGCTATAGCGTGGAGGATTTAGCCTTTCCCTAATCTTTCCGATCTAAAGGCGGAAAGATGGACATGGCATCCCATCCCCTGCCCCCTTATTCCCATCCGGCGGGCGTGCCGCAGCGCGCGCGCTGGGAGGATCTGGCCGTCCAGGCGGCAGAGGCCAATGCTTTTTATGCGCCCGATATGCTGGCAGCCGCGATCGATCATCTGGCAGCGGATGGCGACGTCCGCCTGATCGAAGCGCGCGAGGGGGACAGGCTGATCGGCCTGCTGCCCGTCACGGTGCGATCGCGCCATGGGCGGCTGCCGATCGGCTGCGTCGGCAATTGGGTCCATGATCATTGTTTTTTCGGCGCGCCGATGATCCGGCAGGGGCATGAGGCGGCGGCGTGGCGCAGCTTTCTGGCGCAGTTGGACGAAGCCCCCTGGGCGCGCGGCTTCCTCCATCTCGAAGCGATCGACGCGGCGGGGGCCAATGCCGCCGCCATCGAAGCGGTGTGCGTCGAGCAGCGGCGCGGATGGCGCGAGATTCATCGCTATGACCGGGCGATGCTGCGGTCGGACCTGACCGCCGACGCCTATTGGGAGAGCCAGGTCCGGGCGAAGAAGCGCAAGGAATTGCGGCGGCTGCAAAAGCGGCTGGCGGACCTGGGCGTCGTGGAAAGCCGGTTGCTGACCGATCGGAGCGACGTGGCGCGCTGGTGCGGGGAATTTCTGGCGCTCGAAGCGTCGGGCTGGAAGGGCCGCGAGGGCACGGCGATGGGCTGCAAGCCTGCGGACGCAGCCTTTTTCCGCGCGGCTTGTGCTGCCGGGTTCGATGCCGGGCGGCTGCATATGCTGCGGCTCGACCTTGACGGGCGGGCGATCGCGATGCTGGTCAATTTTCGCCATGGCGCGGGTGCCTTTTCCTTCAAGATAGCGATCGATGAGGAATATGGCCGTTTTTCGCCCGGCGTCCTGATCGAGATCGCCAACCTGCATGCGGTGCAGGATGATTCGGCGATCGGCTGGATGGACAGTTGCGCCGCGCCTGATCATCCGATGATCGACAGCCTGTGGGCCGAACGGCGCACAATCGTCCAATATCGTATCGCCCTCCACGGCCAGGGCATGACGCAGTTTCAGCGGGCGGCGGCCTTTGCCATCGCCAATGGCGTCGAGAGTGCCGCCAGACTTTTGAAAGGACAGGGATGACCGCCCATAGCCCGATCGCGGCCGCCAGGGTCGCGACCTTCCCCGACACTGCGCGCGCGACCTTCGCCGCCGCTTACCCCGACCAGCCCGCCCGTTTGTGCCACGACCTGGTCGGGCACGCATTGCTGACGCTCGACGCGTTGGCGACGCTGGCGGAGCGGATGCCTGCATCGTCGGTGGAATATAATCTGGGCAAACTGCCGCTCGGCGTGCGGCCGGAGGATACGCCGTCCAACGGGCTGACGCTGGGTGAGACGATCCGCACGATCGAGACCAATGGCAGTTGGGCGGTGCTGAAGAATGTCGAACGCGACCCGGCCTATGGCGCGCTGCTGGATGCGGCGCTCGCCGATCTGGAGCCGATCGTCCATGCCGCGACCGGGCCGATGCTGCATCGCGAGGCCTTCATCTTCCTGACATCGCCGGGCAGCGTAACGCCGTTCCACATGGACCCGGAGCATAATATCCTGCTCCAGATCATGGGCGACAAGGTGATGACCGTCTTTCCCGCGCGCGACGAAGCGCTGGTCCCGGCGCAGAAGAGCGAGGATTTCCACGGTGGCGGGCATCGCAATCTGGTGTGGCAGGACGGGTTCAAGGCGCGCGGCACCGCTTTTCCGCTGGCGCCGGGCGAGGCGATCCATGTGCCGGTGAAAGCGCCCCATTTCGTCGAGAACGGCCCTGCCGTATCGATAAGCCTGTCGGTGACATGGCGGTCGGAACGCAGCGTGGCGGAGGGCGAATTGCACAGTTTCAACGCGCTGCTGCGCAAACGCGGCCTGCCCACCGGCACGGTCAGCGCCCGGCCGGAACGGCAGGGGCTGCGCCGCCTCATCTATCGCGTCATGCGGAAGCTGGGCGTTTAAGCAGGCGGCGCAACAGAGCTTCGGCTTCGAGGCGCGGGCTGAACCGTTCGATCATCCACCATTCCAGACTCTCCTCGCAGGTGGAGAGGCTCTGCTTGTAGCGATCCTTGCCCGCGAGCAGCGAATAGAGCGACAGGTCGCGCGCAGCATAATATGCGACGGCGGCGGCATGGCAGAGCAGGCCGGGCTTGTCCTTGGCAGTGCGCGGTTCGGCGAAGGCGGATTGATAGTTCATCGCGACGCCGCGATGGACGAAGTTGACGAGCAGGCCGACCACCCCGCCTGAATCGGTGAAGCGCAGCAGTTCGACCGAGCCGCCGGGCAAGCCGCGCGCGGCGATGGTGGCGACGAAAGCGCGAAAGCCCGCATCGTCCCAGGCATTGTCGGCGTGGCGACCGCTGTTGAGCGCCGCCATCTCGTCCAGCCAAGGGGTGATATCGTCAAGGCCAGCGATAGCGATGCTGGGCAGCGGGCCGCCATGATCCTTCATCGCACGCCGAATCTGGCTGCGGGTGTTGGCGCTGAGCAGTGACAGATAATCCCCATTCGCGGCGCGCACGGCGGCGAGATCGACCTGATAAACGGGCGACACGTCGCGGCGCGTCTTGCGGCGGGCGGGCAGGTTCAGCAGCGGCGAGTCCGGCGCGATGCCGCTGAGGCGGAGAGCGCGCCAGTCACGGCGGCGGGTGAGCGTTTCGATCGCAGCGGTTGCGGCTTCCGCCTCCCGGCCTGTCTCTGCCAGCAGGCCATTATATTCGACATAGGGGCGGTCTGCGGCGGGATCACCCGACTGGTTGAGGCTGAGCGTGGCGACGCCGCCCAGCAGGCGCGGCTGCATCGCGTGGCCGACCAGCGCGAGGGCGACGTCGTTCCCGCTATCGTCCGTGATGGCCAGCAATTCGGGGCGGATGGCATAGCTGTCGAGCCAGGCGCCGGTCCAGGTCCAGCCGAGGAAGAAGGCGGCATCGGCGCGCGCTTCGAGCGCCTGCCAACGGGTTGCCAGCGCCGCGCGATCGGGCAGCGAAAAGGATGCGGTGAGAGCCATCGCGCTCCTTGTGGCAGAGCGTCCGGCGCGGTCAAGCCGCGGCTATGCCACCGTCCGCCGATCAGTATCCACCGTGCCATCGGGGCGCACCCCGGCGCGGGCGAGATCGCGGCCGATATGGCCAGTCAGGAACCGTTGCCACATCACGAAATCGGCCCGTAGCGACCAGAGCGGATATCGAAACGTCGCGGGCCGGTTGCGCTCTATGAGGCCATGGCCCACCCAGGCAAAGCCATAGCCGACGACCGGCAGCGCCGCCGCCATCCACCAGCGGCCAGCGACCGGGGCCGCCGCCGCCAGCACCACCACCAGGCTGGTCCCCGCATAATGGAGCGCACGCGTACCGGGGCGCGCATGTTCGCGCAGATAATGGGGCCAGAAATCACGGAAACGGGTCAGACGGGTCACGGCAATCCTCTCAAGGAAGGAGCCTAAAGCCTTCCGGGATCGCTGTTAAGTCCTATGCGTCAGGCCGTGGCGCGATCGGGCGCGAACAGGAAATAATCATAGGCGGCGCGGGCCGCTTCCGCCATGATCCGGTCGCGCATCACCCGGCCGCGATGATCCTGCATGACGAAGACGGTGATGGCGAACATCCGCCCATCGGGCAGGGTGATAACGCCCGTGTCGTTGCCGGTGCCGTTGATCGTGCCGGTCTTGTGTGCGATCGTCGTGCCGGGCGGCAACATGCCGGGCAGGCGCGCCTTGCCGGTGCGGCAGCGTTCCATGATGGTGATGAAGGCATGGGTGCTGGCGGGCGAAAGCGCCCGGCCAGTGCGGATCGCGGCGACCAGGTCGGTCATGGCGGTCGGCGTCGCGCTGTCGCGCGGATCGCGGGCGAAGGCGATATTGGGCAGGTCGCGACTGTCGCGGGTGCGCAGCGCCGGATCGGCGGCCAATGCGGCGGCGACGTTGCGGTTGAAATTGCCGGGACGGGGCGCAAGGTCCATGGCGCGATAGAGCAGGTCGGCGGTGTTGCTGTCGACGCGCAGCCCCTTGATCCCCAGCCCCGCGACCCACGCATTGACTGCCGCCGGGCCACCAGCGCGGGCGACCAGCATGTCGGTGGCATGGTTATCGCTCTGCGTCAGCATCAGGTCGAGCAATTGCGCCACCGGCAGCGGCGCGCCCGGCCCCATGGTGGCGACGTCGCGCGGCACGATGTCGGTCAGCGCCAATTGTCCGGCGTCGATCATGGCGAAGATCTTGCCCGCCACTGCGACCTTATAGGCGCTGGCCATCGGGAAGAGCGTGTCGCCGTTGAGCGAGAGGCTTTCGCCGCTGGCAAGGTCGCGCACGGTGATGCCGACCGTGCCGTCGGTGAGGGTCGCGAACCGCTGAAATTGGGCGATCAGGCGGGTTTCGGCGGTTTGCTGCACGCTCGATTTGACGGGACCGAAGGCGTCGGCGCTGGGCAGCGGGGCCAGGAACAGGCCGAAGGCGGCGGCAAGGGCGATCGGGCGATGGAAGCGCATGGCGTCTGTTTTGCGGATGTGACGATGCCGCGCAAGCGCATTTACCCTGTCGGACGCGATTGACAGGGCTTTGCGCGAAGGGCCATCAGACGGCATGAGCGGAACCATCAAGCTACACGAAAGCTGGCGCGAGGCATTAGCCGACCAGTTCGCCGCCCCGCATATGCAGGGACTGAAAGCCTTTCTGGAGGCGGAGAAGGCCGCAGGCAAACGCATTTTCCCCAAGGGCAGCGACTATTTCCGCGCGCTCGACCTCACCCCGCTCGATCAGGTCAAGGTCGTGATATTGGGGCAAGACCCCTATCATGGCGAGGGGCAAGCGCATGGTCTGTGCTTTTCGGTGCAGCCCGGCGTGCGGACGCCGCCTTCGCTCGTCAATATCTACAAGGAGATGGAGAGCGATTTAGGGATTGCGCGGGCCGGGCATGGCTTCCTCGAACATTGGGCGCGGCAGGGGGTGCTACTGCTCAACAGCGTGCTGACGGTCGAGATGGGGCAAGCCGCGTCGCATCAGGGCAAGGGCTGGGAGTTGTTTACCGATGCGATCGTGCGGCTGGTGGCGCAGAAAGAGGAGCCGGTCGTGTTCCTGCTGTGGGGCGCCTATGCCCAGCGCAAGGCGGGCTTCGTTGATCAGAGCCGCCATCTGATCCTGAAATCCGCCCACCCTTCCCCGCTGTCGGCGCATAATGGCTTTCTGGGATCGCGGCCCTTTTCACAGGCCAATGCGTTTCTGGAAGCACAGGGTCGCGGGGGCATCGACTGGGCGCTGCCGCCGCTATGAAGCGGACCCGGCTCAGCATCTGCGCAAGGAAGCGCCGCTATGGGTCGGAGGAGGAAGCGCGGGAGGCGATAGTGCGCGCCGCGATTATATTGCGGCCCTATCGCTGCGACCGGTGCGAGATGTTCCACCTGACCAGCCGGACCAAGGGCAAGCGCGTCGCGCGACCGGTGGGGTAACAGGCCTTACGTCCGGCGCGGTTCATCCACATCATAGACGCGCAGGTCGCGATCGCCGATCCCCAGTTCCGGCCAGGCCGCCCGCCACCGTGCAATATGGTCCATCGCAAAATGCCGGTCGAGCGCGTCCTGGTCGGTCCATAATTCCTTGACGTGAATGAGGCCCGGATCGAAGACATCCTCGGCATAGCTATATTCGACACAGCCGCTTTCCGCCCGGCTGGCCTCCACCATCTGTTTCATGGCAGGGCGCGCAATGCCAAGATTTTGGGCGGGCAGGCGAATGGTTCCGACGATCAGCAGCATCGGCGCAACTTAACGATGCCAGAAACGATCGAAAAGCAATCAATCGACAATAAACGGCCCCAAAAAGGGTTGAGGCCCGGTCCTGCTTGCGCAGGCCGAGCCTCTTTCCCTCTCCAAACGGATAAGGCGATCAGCCGTCGTAGTCGCCGCCGATATTCTGGTTGCGCGGCGGCGCGGCGGCGGTGAGGCGCAGGGCCTCCGCCGACTGGGCGATCGAGCCGATTTCATCGGGGGTGTCGTCATCGTCAATCTGCACCTTCTGCAGCGACGCGACGAGCGAGTGATGCAGTTCGTCAGGCAGAACGGTCTCTTCCGCGATTTCGCGCAGAGCGACGACGGGATTCTTGTCGCGGTCGCGATCGACCGTCAGTTCGGCCCCGCCGGAAATTTCCCGCGCGCGCTGAGCGGCGAGAAGGACGAGGTCAAAACGGTTGGTAACTTTGTCGACGCAATCTTCGACGGTGACGCGGGCCAAACAGGGCCTCCTGAATACAGCGAAGGGAAATTTCGAATTCGCCGCCTAGCAGCATGACCCATGGGAGTCAATGAAAAGGGCATAAGGCCTTGGCAAATCATGGCGCAAAGGGGCATGAGGCGCAGATGGCGATCAACGATCAAGCCCCGCCGCTGGCCGATGCGGACAGCGAAGCGGACGATATCACCATCATGCTGGCGGGCAACCGGCTGCGGCTCATCACGCAAGGGACGGCGTTGCGCGACGCGCTGATCGGCCTGATCGAGACTGCGCGCCATAGCCTCAAACTCTATTATTATATCTTCGCCGATGATGGCAGCGGCGTCATGGTGCGGGATGCGCTGGTCGCGGCGCGGGCACGCGGTGTCGCCGTGACGCTGATGGTCGATGGTTTCGGGTCGGGCAAGACGCCAGACAGCTTCTTTGCCCCGCTTATCGACGCGGGCGCGCATTTCGGGCGATTCGGGACGCGGCGATCGACCCGCTACCTGATCCGCAATCATCAGAAGATGGCGATCGCCGACGATCAGCGGCTGATGATCGGCGGCTTCAATATCGAGGATGGCTATTTCGGTATCCCGGCGGATGGTTGCTGGTGCGACCTGGGGCTGATGATCGAGGGCGATCAAGTCGAGGCGATGACGCGCTGGTACGGGCAATTGTGGCGCTGGGTCTCGACGCGTCGGCAACGGTTCCGCACCTTGCGGCGCATGGTCCGGGGTTGGAATCCGAGCCTGCATCCGCAACAGGCCGATCCCTTTCGCTGGCTGGTCGGTGGTCCCACCCGGCGGCTGAGCCCATGGGCGAAGGTGGTCAAGCATGACATGGAACAGGCGCGGCGGGTCGATATGGTCGCGGCCTATTTTTCGCCGGGCCGGGGCATGCTCAAACGCATCGCGCGGGCGGCGCAGCGGGATGGCGCGCGCCTGATCCTGCCTGCCAAGTCGGACAATGGCGCGACGATCGCGGCGGCACGGCTGTTGTACGGGCCGCTGCTCAAGCGCGGGGTGGAGATTGCCGAATATCAGCCGCATAAATTGCACATGAAGCTGTTCGTCATCGACGATGCGGTGTTCGTGGGGTCGGCCAATTTCGACATGCGCAGCCTGTTCGTCAATCTGGAGGTGATGCTGCGGATCGAGGATGCGGGCTTTGCGGCGGCGGTGCGGCAGATGATCGACCGGCAGGCGGCGCTGAGCCGCACAATCACGCTGGAGAGCCACCGCGCCAGCCGCACGCCGCTCACGCTGATCAAGCAATGGATCAGCTATCTGCTGGTGGGGGTGCTGGACTATACCGTCACGCGGCGGCTCAATTTCCGCAACCCGGACGCCGATTGATCGGCTTCAGCGCATGATGAGGTAGAAGCCCACGGCTGCCTTGCCGCCATTTTCGATCACGATGTCATAGCGATCGGTAAAGAGCGGCAGCCAGGCGCAATCGGCCTGCGGTCCACCGACCGGCTTGGCGCAGAGCGTTTCGCCATCCGCGCCATGGACGCGGATCGAGAGCTTTGCCGCGCTGCCATTTGCGGGTGCGACCGATATCTGGGCGCGTTGGCCGCCGAGGAATAGCTGGCGCATCGTGACGCTGCCACCGGGCACCAGCGACCCGCGCCGATAGGCGGGGCCGAGCGCACGGCCGCGAAAGGCGAGCGTCGATGGGGCGGCGCCATGGGCCTGTGCTTCATGGGTCCAGCGGGCGGCGAGATCCTCCTGGCCCTCGGCCGGGGTGGCGCCGAGCGCCTTCAAGGCCTGGACGGTGTCGAGCAGGGCGGCATGGTTGCCGCTGGCATGGGCGGCATCGCCCTCCAGCAAGGTCCGCAACACCGGATCGGCAGGCCGCATGTCCGCCGCGGGCGCGGCAGGCGCAGCGCCGAGCAGCAAGACGGGCAACAGCCTGATCATCAATCATCCTCCGGCTGGACGACGAAACGCGCGCCGGGCGCGGCGTCCTCCACATGAAGGGAAAGGTCATGCCGCTGTGCGATCGCTCTGGCAAGCGACAAGCCGAGGCCATGCCCCCCGCCCTGCGCGCCATCGAGCCGGACATAGCGTTCGAACACGCGATCGCGATCGGCAGCGGGGATGCCGGGTCCGTCATCCTGCACGACGATATGCGGTCCCACCGACAGGGTAAGCGACACAGTGCCGCCGCTCGGCACATATTTGAACGCATTGTCGAGCAGGTTGGAGAGCAGGCGCGTCATCTGCATCGGGTCGGCGCGCAGCATGATGCCCGGCGCGATGCGGGCGTGGAAGCCAATCCCCAATTCCTCCGCGCTGGCGCCGTAGAGGTCGGCCAGATTGTCCGCAATCTCGCTGAGATTGGTATCGAGCAGGCCGCGCAAGTCGCCGCGCATCGCCTGCGTCCCCGCAATATCGAGCAGCGAATCGAGTAGGCGCACGACATTGCGTATCTCGCCGCGCGACTGGTCGAGCGTGCGCAGCAATTCCTCGTCCTGCGTCCCCTGCATGGCTTTGAGGATGCGGGTGTCGAGATGCATCAGCGGGGTGCGGATTTCATGCGCGGTCTGGTCCGACACGGCGCGCTGCGCCTCGATCAGCCGTTCGACCTGGTCGAGCATCGCATTGGTGTTGGCGGCCAGTTCGGCCAGTTCGTCATTTTCGCCAGCGCCCGGCGCCCGCGCGGTAATGCGCCCCGCGCGCACGGCGGCGAAGGCGGCGTTGACCGTTTCGACCCGGCGGCGCAGGCGGCGCGCCGCGAAATGCCCGGCGGCAAGGCTGAGCAGCGCGATGACCGCGCCCGCCCCGGCAAAGGCCATGGCCAGCCGCGCCAGCAGCGCTTCCCCGCGATAATTGCTGCGCCCGACCAGCAACCGCGTGTCGCCGCCCAGCCGGGTCGCGCGCGCGAACATCGTGTCGCCACCGGGCAGCGCAACGAAGCGCGCCTCCGACACTTCGGGCGCGATGGCAGGCCAACGGTCGAGATTGCCCGCCAGACGACGCCCGGCCCCATCGACTAGCAGATACCAGCCGCGCTCGCCATCCTCCCGCTCCACCGCCATCCGATCGGCAATGCGCGCGCGCAGTTCGGCGGTGCCGCCGCTGACCTGAATGTCGGCCAGTCCGGCGAGGTCGGTATCGACCTCGCGCGCCAGCATTGCCCGACCGTCAGCCGCGACGATATTGCGCACCACCAGGAACAGGGCCAGCGTGGACAGGAGGCTGACCAGCAAAGCGGACAACATCACCCGGCCAAAGACCGAGCGGAACAGGTCGGGTTTAGGCACCCGGCGATCCCGGCGATCCGGCGGCAATCAGGCGATAGCCGGTGCCCCACACGGTTTCGAGGACCGGGCCGTCAAACCCTTCCTCCAGCTTGCGGCGCAGGCGGCCGACATTGACGTCCACCACATTGGTCTGCGGATCGAAGCTGAGTTTCCAGACATGGCGCAGCAGCATCTCGCGCGTCACCACTTCGCCCGCATGGTCCATCAGATAGCGGAACAGCTCGAACTCCTTGGGCGAGAGCGCGAGGTGGCGGCCCTGGCGAAAGGCGGTGCGCGCCTTCACATGGCATTCCAGGTCGCCGAACAGCAGCACCGGATCATGGGTGGAGCGGCTGGCCCGCCGCCACAGCGCTCGGACGCGGGCGACTAGTTCATCGGGTTCGAACGGCTTGGCGAGATAATCGTCGACGCCGCTTTCAAGGCCTTCGACGCGATGCTCGCTGCGGCCGAGCGCGGAGAGCATCAGCACTGGCGCGCCGATCCCGGCGACGCGCAAGCGGGTAACGATGTCGATGCCGGTCAGATGGGGGAGCATCCGGTCGAGGATGATGACGTCGTGCGCGCCGCTGCCCGCGCGGTGCAGGCCGATGCGGCCATCCTCCGCCTGATCCACGACCATGCCTGCCTGGGTGAGGATAGCGGCGATGTTGGCGCGCGCTGCGGCGTCATCCTCCACCACCAGCACATTGATCGATTCCTGTTGCGCCATATCGTCCCCCGCCTCGCAAATACCGGCAAAGGCCGCCAGTTACAAAGGCTGTTATGGGGACGAGATGAGGCGGGATGGTCAGATCTTGAGGGCGTTGCGGAACATGACGAAGGCGATGACGATCAGATAGACGCCGAATATCTTCTTGAGCGGCTTGGCAGGCAATGCATGGGCGACGGCCACGCCGAGCGGCGCGGTCAGCACCGACATGGAGGCGATGGCGAGCGTCGCGGGCACGTTGACATAGCCAAGCGACCCCCATGGAAGCCCGCTTTCCTTGAGGCCGATGAGGGCGAAGCCGATCGCGCTGGGGATGGCGATCAGCGTGCCGACGCCCGATGCGGTGGCGATAGCGCGGTGGATGGAGCGACCGCACAGGGTCATCACCATGATCGCGATCGTGCCGCCACCAATGCCGAGCAGCGCGGAAAAAGTGCCAAGGCCGCCCGCGATGCCGACACGGGCGATGCCAGAAGGCATGTCCTGGCTGATCACCTTGTCGCCGACCTTGGGCAGCAGGAAGTTGAGCGACATCAGGAACACGCCGCCTGCAAAGATCATCGTGAGGATATGGCCATCGACATGGCCCGCCAGCAGCACGCCGACGCCATCACCCAGGATGATCCACGGTGCCCAGGTCTTGAGGATTTCAAACTCCACCGCGCCGCGCTTGGCATGGGACAGGAGCGAACGGATCGAGGTGACAATGATGGTGGCGGCCGACGTGCCGATGGCAACATGCGCGATCGCTTCGGGTGTGCCGCCCAATAGCGGCAGGACGACGAACAGCGCAGGCACGACGACGAAGCCGCCGCCAATGCCGAAAATCCCCGCCGCGAAACCCGCGAACAGGCCAGCGGCCAACATCGACAGCAGCGGCACCAACCAGGTCATGACATCGCCGTTCATCAGCGCGCTCCCATGGCTGGCGTGAGGCCGGTGGCCAGGCTGTCGGTGCCCCGGACAAACAAGGCGGCGAATGAAACTAGATCGACCATGTCGTAAAACCATGCCTCTCTTCGGCGGAACCAGAGCAAGGGGCTGACAGGACAGGTCCCTTGGCTGGCTAGACGAACAAGGTCGACAAATCCGCACCTTGTCCGACACAAGTCGGACAAGGTTGGCGAACGGGCCGGGTCAGCCGAGCAGATCTTCGGCCGGGGTATAGGGCAGGTCGAGCGCGTCGGCGACGGCGCGATAGGTGAGTTTGCCCTGGGCCACGTTGAGGCCCGCGCACAGATGCGGATCAGCGCGCAGCGCGCCTTTCCAGCCGAGGTCTGCGATCCGCAGCGCATGGGGCAAAGTCACATTGTTTAGCGCATAGGTGCTGGTGCGGGCGACCGCGCCGGGCATGTTGGCGACGCAATAATGGACGATGCCATCGACGATATAGGTGGGGTCGGCATGGGTGGTGGCGTGGCTGGTTTCGAAACAGCCGCCCTGGTCGATCGCGACATCGACCAGCACTGCGCCCTTCTTCATCGTCTTGAGCATATCGGCACTGACCAGCTTGGGCGCGGCCGCGCCGGGGATCAGCACCGCGCCGATCACCAGGTCCGCATCGGCCACGCAGTCCGCGAGGTTGGCGCGGTTCGAAAAGCGCGTTTTGGCCCGTGCCTCGAAATACATGCCGAGTTTTTCCAGCACTTCGGGGCTGCGGTCGAGGATGGTAACGTCCGCGCCCAGCCCCGCCGCCATCTGCGCCGCGTTGAAACCGACGACACCGCCGCCGATCACCGCAACCTTGGCGGGCAGGACGCCGGGAACACCGCCCAGCAGGACGCCGCGCCCGCCATGCGCCTTTTCGAGCGCGGTCGCGCCGGCCTGGATCGCCATGCGGCCTGCAACCTGGCTCATCGGCTTGAGCAGCGGCAGGCCGCCCTGCGCGTCGGTCACGGTTTCATAGGCGATGCCGATCGCGCCGCTGGCGATCAGGTCGCGCGTCTGATCGGGATCGGGGGCGAGGTGGAGATAGGTGTAGAGGATTTGGTCGGGCCGCAGCATCGCGCGCTCGGCGGCTTGCGGCTCCTTGACCTTCACGATCATGTCGGCGCGGGCGAAGATCTCGGCGGCGGTGGCGACGATCTGCGCACCCGCCTTTTCATACAGGGCGTCGTGCGCGCCGATTCCCTCCCCTGCCCCGCTTTCGACCAGCACCGCATGGCCATGCGCGGTGAGTTCATGGACGCTTTCAGGCGTCAGCCCGACGCGATATTCGTGATTCTTGATTTCCCTGACGGTGCCGACGATCATGCAATGCCTCCCGATGGCGCGGCGCGTGGCGGGGCCGCTTTCCTACAGGATGACATAGCGCGGCGGCGGGCGCGAATGTTCCCTTTAGGGAGCCGGACGGACCGGCACCGGCGCATTGCAGATGTCGACCCCGCCCGCAGGCAGATCGTAGAAATCATCCTTCCGATTGGCGCGCAGGCGCAGATAGGCGGCGAAGCTGGGCGAGGCGACGTCCATCGCCTCAAACCGGGGCTGTTCCGCGGGTGCCAGGTCGCTGGCGAGGCGGACCGAGAGGATCGGGATTTTATGTTCGGTGGCGGTGTAGAAGCCAAGCTCACCGCTGCCGCGCGGCAGGCTGGACAGATGGGCCATGCCATCGATCACCCGGCCGACGACCGCGATATTGCGATCCAGCTGGCGCGGGGCTTGGCCGATGACGGTGTAGAGTTCCGCCCCCGTGCCCGCATCGGGCGACAGGTTGCGGCCGACGCCGACAGAAGCATAGCAATGGGGCAGCCAGGCCGCGTCCCCATCCATCGCCATCGGCCAGCCATCGACATAGCCGGTCGCGGGCGCATAGGCATCAGGATGGGGCAAGGGCGTGATCGCCAGCCGCACATTGGCGAGCGAGCGGACATAGTCGGCCGCACTGGTGGGCGCGAGGCCGGGCGGCATCGGCTTCTTCTCGGTCGCGTCGCCCCATTGGGTGACATAATTGTCCTGCACCCGGTTGATGCTGGTCCCGTCCCACCAGTGCGCGCGCGCCAGCGTGCGGATATTGCCGACATGGCGCGGCGCGAAGGCCGGGGCGAGCTGGATCACGACGCGCTTGCCGCCTTCGATCGTCATGACGAGCAGGTCTTCGAGCGGAATCGCGCGCCAGGCATCAGCGGGCGCACTCGCTACGAGCGCCGCGGGCGTTGTCGGCGGATCAGCCGCGATGGCGGTTGAGGCGAGGAGAGAAGCGAGCAGCGCGGGCGCGAAAAAACGGATCATGCCGCAATCAGAGCGCGGCCGCACAGGAAAGTAAAGCATCCCCTTGCCTAGCCGCCCGCGCCGCGATAGGGAGCGCGACTTCCAGTGCAATGCGGAGCGGTGGCCGAGTGGTCGAAGGCGCTCGCCTGGAAAGTGAGTATACGCCAAAAGCGTATCCAGGGTTCGAATCCCTGCCGCTCCGCCATTTACCTATTCATCAGCGTTCGCCAAAAGTTGCGGAAAGCCTAGAACTTCTGCGGGTTTTCTGGCCGCGATTGGGCGTCGCCGTTCATTGAAATTTGCCCGCAGCCGCGCTAAAATGTGGGGAGTGGTGTGGGGAAATTCTAAAGTGTGGGGAAGCCTGCTCTCATTCTGTGGGGAACTGCCATGGGTAAGCTGACAGCCAATGAAGTGAAAGCCGCACTGACGAAGCCGGGAAACTATGGTGACGGCGACGGACTTTTCCTGAAAGTAAGCCGCACTGGTGGAGCAAGTTGGCTCCTGCGTGTCCAACATGACGGCAAGCGACGTGATATTGGCTTAGGCAGCGCCAAGTTGGTGACACTGGCAGCAGCGCGAGCCAAGGCCGCCGAAGCCCGCAAGGCGACACGCGAGGACGGACGTGACCTTGTGGCAGAGAAGCGCAAGGCCAAGGCGGAGAGCGTCACCTTTCGCGAAGCGGCTCTGGTCTACTATGAAACGCACAAGAGCCAGTGGTCCAATGCCAAGAGTGATGATCAGTGGATCAACTCAATGGAAGCCTATGCCTTCCCACCCCTTGGTTCAAAGCCCGTCGGCAGCATCACCGCTGGCGAGATCATCACGGCCATATCCAAGGTATGGACCGAGAAGCCCGAAACCGGCAGGCGGGTAAAGCAGCGTATAAGGGCGGTGCTGAACTTTGCTCATGCTCGCGGCTGGCGATCAACAGAAGCCCCAACAGACGCTTTGGCGGCAGGCAATGGACTGCCCAAGCAGAAAGGCGTAAAGCACCATGCCGCCATGCCCTATGCCGACATACCGGCATTTATCACTCGCCTCCGTGCAACAGGAGGAACATGGAGCAGGCTGGCGCTGGAGTTCGTCATCCTGACCGCTGCCCGGTCACAGGAAGTCAGGCTGGCGACCTGGAGCGAGATCGACTTGGAAAAAGGTCTATGGACCGTTCCAGCCGGTCACATGAAAATGCGAATCGAACATGTCGTCCCCCTATCGCCTCATGCATTGGCCGTTCTTCATAGTGCCATGGCGATCAGGCGCGAAGGAACGGACCTTATCTTCCCCGGCGCAAATGGCGGTGCCATGTCAGATATGACCCTTCTAGGCGTGCTTCGCCGCATGAAGGAGGCGACAACCGTGCATGGCTTCCGTTCGTCATTTCGGACATGGGTAGCCGAAGAAACAAATGTTCCCGGCGAAGTCGCGGAAGCGGCTCTGGCGCACCAGAACCGCAACGAAGTTGAACGCGCCTATCAGCGTGGTGGTTTGCTCGACAAGCGCCGGAAGCTGATGGAAGCATGGGGCGTATATTGTGCTACGGATCAGTTTTCCGGCAAGGTCGTGTCAATTCGGCAAGCTATAGCGATATAATTAAACTGCGACTACAAGCAGACGGATTGCGGCAATGCCTTTCGCATATCCTTGAGCAATTCGTCAGCCTGCATACCCATAGCTTCTGCGATGGCGATAAACTCCAGCACGTCCAAACGCCGTTCAAGCTGCTCTATCTTGTTCACAAAAGAGGGAGGCTTGCCCAGCCTGCGGGCAAGTTCCCGTTGTGAGATTTCCGCCTTTGTCCGGGCCTCTTTCAGGGCATCGATAACCGCTCGATAATCGGGTGAAACCACCCACCCGCGTTGCATCAACAAAGCCCCGATTCCTGAACCGGGGCTTTAAGTATATGTAAACCGCGCCGTCCCCATTATGGGGACGCTCAATGAGCCAAGACCAAACCAACAACCCGGCCGCTACAATAGGATGTATCTGAGGCCGAACCCGGCCACAGATCAAATTTAGGTGCAAATCGATGGAACTGGTAGGCTCAAATGCATCATTCAACAGCTTGAGGGAAGCCGCATGGGCATAGTGTTATTCTCCGGCGCTATTATCGTCAGCCTATTCGCCATGCAGGCGCGGATGCCTCAATGGCTGCTGATGTTCTGCAGCGGCTGGACTCTTTTTACATTGCTCAATGTTACATGGCAGCCGCCAATGGTTTTCCAACTCGCGCTAATCTGGGGTGGCTATGCCTTTCTTGCACCAAAAGGCTTGCCGCAGCGGAAGCCGTGGGAGTTAATAGGACGAAAAGCAATGAGGTCCGCGCGGGCGATCTATCCTGAGAAGTCAGCAACGATGACTTACGATCAGCCGCAAATAAATCTTGCGAAATCGAATGGCGCATCCAATCAGGAATATTGCAAGTCCCCCCGCACCAATAACAGTGTCACGATCCCCGTATTTTTGTTAATTTTCATAATTAGCTGTATCATTCACCTCATGCCATTCAATTACAGTCAGGCATTGGCACAAGATCAAATTGCCAGAGCCACAGGTGGAATGATCATTATATTTATAGTATCTCGCCTAGGTTTGCTATTTTATCCAAATAAAACATTCGGCGTTATTATCGTCGCAGTTATATTTTCTCCATTCGCAATATTATTGGATAGAGCGAATGACCCTATTGCCCCAACCTACTTTCATGATTTGATTTATCCGAGGCTCAGCCGACAGGATGAGGTAATGAAATCGGGCGCTTTGCAAGCAAATGAAAATTTGGAACAAAGCCCAGTGACGCCGTTGGAGAGCATCGAAAACCCATCAGGAAAAGGAATGCCTGTTCTTCCAGCCCAGAGCCAAAGCCAATTATCGATTCAACAAGCTCCGATCAGCGCCTTGTAAATAAGATGTTGGCTAGTGATCCTATTTTCAATCCAGGTATCTTTGATATACCGGTTGAAGAGGGTGATTTCATCACAGCAAAAATGAACCAAGTGACTGAGGCTTCGGTTCGTAAACAGCGCGAAGCAGCCGCCCGGATGCCTGAAACCGCTCGCCCCAATGGCTATGCATTGGCAACTATGGTTGCAACGGGCAAGGGTCTATCGTCAGCCAGCCAGCGGGATCGTGATTTCGTTACGATGACCCCGAATGAGTTCCGGGGCCGTTACGGTGATGAGGTTGCTGACAGCTATTTGGCTGCCTATTCGGAAGGCGATGTAACCCGTCGAACAGCCAATTGAACATGTTTGACTGGCAGCCGCCAACCGCCTCCCCTCGATAATTTTTAGCACAATGTCCAAATATCACACCCATCCTTAGCGGCCTGTCTCCAACCGATCAGCCAACCCACGCGCCGCAGGCGCGGTGGGGCAGGAGTGAAGAGGGGCGGAGGCAGGCTGCAATTTTGGAACCAGAAAGAAGAAACCCAACAGGCCGCCTTTCATAAGTTCGATTTTAGCATTATTGTTGTTTTTCGGCAGCCCGCCCGCCCTCCGCTCCCGACTTTGCTTCATCGGTCCTCGCTTTGCTGCGGCCGATGAGCAGCCTTCGCTCCGAGCGGTCAACCAGCAGGGGATTGGGAAGGATGAGTTGCTCCATCCCTTGGTTCTCCAGCATAATGCAATCCGAGCCATATAGAGATTTTCATTGTTACGTCTGACGGCAGGTTGTGGAGCAATTGCCATCCTTGGCAGAACTCCCCCCCCCCCCCGTAGACTATCAGATACCGTCTATGCCCACCCCCACTGCATCGCACCCGGAGCCACGGAAGGCATTCAAACACAATGAAACACAGGGGCTGACGCCCATGATGGTATGCAATTTCGCATCCGCTTAATCAGGAGTGGATATGGCCACCGTCCGAATGATCGTCGGTTCTGTGTTAGGAACCGTCAACAGCACTGCCGACGCCGTTTTCGGCCTCGCCGATACCGCTACGAGCAGCATCAACATGCTCAACCGTTTTGTTGAGTCCGCAGCTACCGATCAGCGCGAGCGCCAATTGGCCCATCGGGCTTCATTCAGGCAAACTCTCATGCGTGAAGCGACGATGGAGATCGCCGCAGGCAATGCAGAAGCCGTCCGGTTTCGTGAGGAATCTGAACTCAACAAGACGCTTTTCGACGAAGCATCGGCAATGATCGATGCCATATTTTCCCGACATGATCGAACCAATCTATAAAAAAAGGCCCTCACCGTTCGAGGTGAGGGCCAGACGTTGGGACAGCATGGTCATGTCTTTAGCTTCCCATGACCGCCACCGCCGCCACGCCGCAACATGCTTGGCGTTCGGCGCGTTTCAGCCACCGCTATCGGCGGCGTCATCTTCATATCCGCCACAAGGTGACAATGCTGCCTTATCTCTCACGATGGGATTTTCAGACACTTTGTTGTCTGTGGCGCATGTTGCGTCCGTTGCGTCTGATTGAGACACAGGCAGATAGCATCGCCACGCTTCATGGAATGCATCCCGCTTGTAGCCCTTCGGCGTTTGCCCGCTAGGCATACGAATCGAAGACGATCGGATGCCATATTCTCGAAGCATTTCCGCGAGTTTGCGAGCATCGAGTTTGTGGATCGGCGTGCAAAAGGGACCCCGTTAGCGGGGTGATCGGCGTCTAAAAGGGACCCCTCATTTCGATGGTTTAAGCAGCTTCCTGGATTTTCAGGCGGCGAGATCGGGATGTTGGTTTTGGAGACAGTTTTACGGATCCGGCGTGAGTATGCCGGAGGCAAGGCGATCAAGGCGATCGCGCGGGACCTGCATGTGTCGCGGAAGGTCATCCGCAAAGCGGTCCGAGCGCCGGAGGGCGCCTTTGATTATCAGCGCAAGGTTCAGCCGCTGCCCAGGATCGGTCCGTTTCAGGATCGCCTCAACACGCTGCTGGAAGAGAACGAGCTGCGCGGCAGGCGTGACCGGCTGCGGATGACGCGGATCCATGATCTGTTGGTGCGCGAAGGCTTTGAGGGATCCTACGATGCCGTGCGGCGCTACGCGGCGCGATGGAAGTTGGAACGGCGCAAAGATGCCGGCGATGGTGTCACGGCCTTCATCCCGCTGATGTTCAGGCCAGGCGAGGCCTACCAGTTCGACTGGAGCCATGAAGATGTTGAGATCGCCGGGGCACCGATGCGGGTGAAGGTCGCGCATATGCGACTGTGTGCCTCACGCGCGGTCTATGTCCGGGCTTATCCTCGTGAGAGCCAGGAGATGCTGTTCGACGCGCATGCGCGGGGCTTTGATTTCTTCGGCGGCGTGCCAGGGCGCGGCATCTACGATAATATGAAGACGGCTGTGACGAGCGTGTTCACCGGCAAGGAACGCGTCTTCAACCGGCGGTTCCTGATCATGACCGACCATTATATGGTCGAGCCCACGGCCTGCTCGCCTGCGGCGGGATGGGAGAAGGGTCAGGTCGAGAACCAGGTGCAGACGATCCGGGGTCGCTTCTTCCAGCCCCGGTTGCGGTTCGCCAGTCTCGAAGAGCTCAATGGCTGGCTGGAGGCCGAGTGTCGGCGCTGGGCGGAACGGCAGCCCCATCCCGAACAGGGAGAGCTGACCGTGGCGCAGATGCTGGAGATCGAACGATCTGCGCTGCAGCCGATGCTGGGACCGTTCGACGGCTTCAATGAGAGCGAGCATGCCGTGACCGGCACCTGCCTGATCAGCTTCGACCGCAACCGCTACTCGGTGCTCTCGACGGTGGCACGACGCACGGTGCAGGTCCGCGCCTATGCCGATCGCATCGTCGTTCGCTGCGGCGAAGAGGTTGTCGCTGAACATCCTCGCTACTTTGGGCGCAACCGCACGATCTATGACCCCTGGCATTATCTGCCAGTGCTGGCCCGCAAGCCTGGCGCGCTGCGGAACGGTGCCCCCTTCCAGGACTGGGATCTGCCACCGGCGCTTGCCCGCCTGCGCCGCAAGCTGGGTAATGGCGACGATGCCGATCGCCGGTTCGTCCGTGTGTTGTCGGCCGTACTGACCGATGGCCTGGAGCCTGTCGAAGCCGCTGTGCGTGAGGCACTGGCGACGGGCACGGCAAGCGACGACCTGATCCTCAACATCCTGGCACGACGCCGGGAACCCCCGCGTCCGCTGACGATCATCACCTCCGAGGATAGCGCTTTGCGCCATCCCCCGATCGCCGACTGTGCCCGTTACGACCAGTTGAGGACCTTCGATGCAGCGGCATGACATGATCGAGGCCATGCGCGGGCTTGGCCTCAAGGGCATGGCAGGCGCGTTCGACGATGCCGTCACCACCGGCATTCAGCGCCAGCGCACCACCATGGAGATACTGACCGATCTTCTGAGGGTGGAGGCGACGCATCGTCATGCCGCGTCGATCCGATACCGGATGGCCGCTGCCAGGCTGCCCGTCGTGAAGGACATCGACGCCTTCCGGTTCGAGGGTACCCCAATCAACGAGGGGCTGGTGCGTTCATTGCACAGCGGCACGTTCCTGCCCGCACGGCGCAATATCGTCCTGGTCGGCGGCACAGGCACAGGAAAGACCCATCTGGCCATCGCCATCACCGCCAATGTTGTGCGCTCCGGCGCCCGGGGCCGCTACTTCAACACGGTCGATCTGGTGACCCGCCTCGAAGAGGAGGCCAGGATCGGCAAGAGTGGCGCTCTCGCCGCCCAGCTATCCCGTCTCGATCTGATCGTACTCGACGAACTGGGCTATCTGCCGTTCGCCCGATCGGGCGGCCAGTTGCTGTTCCACCTGATCAGCAAACTCTATGAGCAGACCAGTGTCATCATCACCACCAACCTCGCCTTTGGCGAGTGGCCCACCGTGTTCGGCGATCCCAAGATGACAACCGCGCTCCTGGATCGCGTCACCCATCATTGCGACATTGTCGAGACCGGCAATGACAGCTGGCGCTTCAAAAACCGCAGCTGATCCGCCCCAGCGGCAATCAATTAAAAGATGCTTTGCGCTGCGCGCGCCTCCGGTCGGGCTACGCCCTCCCTACGCCGCGCGCAGCGCAAGGAAGAGCGTCACATCAATGTTCCGCCATCCTGACAGGGGGTCCCTTTTGCGCGCTGATAAGGGGTCCCGTTTGGACGCCGATTGACACCCTAATACATAAATTTATTTTCTGTAGGGCTTGAACAACTGGATTCTGGCCCCCTCTCATGGAGGATTCAGACGCTACTCAATGTGAAAACCGGGGCCAAGGATGGCAACTCAACTGCCGACTCGGCACAACATCACATGCAACAATGATTGTTTGATGCCCTGCAGGTCTGCACGACCCCGCCCGCGAGACCGCCCGCCCGCTACAGCGCGATTTGAGAGCGCGCGAACGGGCAGCCTCGCTACCATGGCGCATCCATGTCCCGAAGGAAGCGCTCTCCGAGCCGACACTTTTACGAAGTGTGGGGAATTATGTGGGCACGGATTTTAAACATCTATTTTTATTCAATATAATCAAAGGAATAACTATATGATTCTACTCCCTGCCGCCCATTTTATCATTCGCCTCGTTTTCGTCCTGTAAAACCTTGAAAGATAAGGACAATTATCCGGTTCGAACACCTTAATTCCAGGCTCATACCAGATGCGATGCCAAGGTGAGATTCAGCACTGTTCTCTTCTCTGCCAAACATCTACTTTTCAAATATTTCAAGGGTTTGCGATAAAATCAAACGCGGTTCGAAAAGTTGCTTCGGAGCTGCCAAGAGCAGTGCCGCAACGCGCAGTCTTTTCGATCAGAACCAGCTTCTCCCGCTCTAGATCTTCGACCTTGCGCTGGTAGGCGCTGATCACTGACTCGTTGCTGGTCTCGACAATCCGCTCCAGCAGATGTCCGATCTTCTTCTCGGTCGCAGCGATTTGTACCTTGAGAGACGGGCGTTCTTACTTGGTGCGGGATTCGCTCTCGCTCCAGCGTTTCTTGAACAGCAACATGAGGGCGTTGAACATTTCCTCGGTCGGAATGATGGCACGAAGCAGCGCCTCATAAGCTTCTTCGATTTTCGTCCGGGCAACGGACTTGCCCCACATCTCGCAGCTGCGATGACGACAGAGGTAGTAAGGGTATTTACCGTTGCGTCCCTTGGTCCAGTTGGCCGTCAAGGAACGGCAGCAACCCCCGCACACCACATACCCACGAAGTGGGAAATCCTCACCGACATCGGCCCGCGCTGGCGCATAAGCGCAAAGTCGAGCGGAATGTCGGGCCACACCAAACTTACTCAGAAGCTTAAGCCTCCGGCAAATCCGGGTCGGCTCACTACGCAACTTCCTGTTTACCTGCTTGAACCGACCTAGCGAACGCCTGACGGGACGTTGCGCCCGATCATCAGCTGCATCGATTCAAGCCGGAGATTTTCCCGCTAGCGCTGGTTTATAGAGCCGTCGGCGTACCATCGAGCAAGATCGTCTTGCTCTCCAGATAGGCTGCAAGCCCCTCGACGCCACCCTCTCGGCCAATGCCGGATTGCTTGAACCCGCCAAAAGGCAGGCCGAATTCCAGCTTCATGCCATTCTGGCCAAAGCCGCCTGCGCGAACACGCCGGGCAATGCGATAGGCCGCATCAACATCATTGGTCAGGACCGATCCATTGAGGCCATAATTGCTTTCATTGGCGATGCGGATCGCATCTTCTTCATCCTCCGCCGGGATCAGGCACAGCACCGGCCCGAAAATCTCTTCTTGCGCAATGCGGCTCTGATTATCGACATTGGCGAACAAGGTCGGCTCCATGAAATAGCCCTTGTCCATATGCGCAGGCCGGGCGCCTCCCGTAACAAGATCAGCGCTACCCTTGCCGATCGCGACATAGTCTTCGACGCGCTCCAACTGTCGCTTCATGGCCAGCGGCCCAAGCTGCGTTGCCATATCCTCGCTATGGCCGATGCGGATGCCCTGCATCACGGCCTTGATTGCGTCGGCCAGTTCGTCATGGCGCTTCCTGGGGACGATTGCGCGGCTCAGCATCGCACAGACCTGGCCGCTCATGATCGATATGGTATTGCCCAAAATGGCGGCCGCGACGTCGATCGGGAAATCGTCGCGCACGATCGCGGCGGATTTGCCCCCCAGTTCCAGCGTGCAGCGCGCAATACGGCTCGCACAAACCTCGCCGATGCGCTTTCCCGCCCCGGTGGAGCCTGTGAAGGTCACCTTGTCGATGCCGGGATTATTGACCAGATGATCAGACGCATCGCGCCCGCCACAAACCAGATTCACCACGCCGGCCGGGATGCCAGCAGCCTGCGCCGCCTCGGCCATGATATAGGCTTCCAGCGGCGTCTCCGGCGACGGCTTCATGATCACCGTACAGCCCGCCACCAGCGCATAAGCGACTTTGCTTGCCATGATGCCATAGGGCGCATTCCACGGTGCGATCGCCGCCACGACGCCTGTGGGCTCATAGGCGACGATCGCGGTGTCCACCTGAAAGGACGGGCGCCGCTCGACGAACGTGAAGCTGTCGGCATAGCCCGCAATCTGCATGAAGCTGGCGGTCGCGCCGCCAGTCATGATCGGCGCGAAGCTTGCCAGGCCGCCCACCTGCAGCGTCCAGGCGCGCGCCAGCTCCGGCTCCCGCTTTTGCAATTCCTCACCCATTCGGCGCACCAGCGCACCGCGCTCGGCAGGGCTGAGCGTTGGCCATGGCCCCTCATCGAACGCCTTGCGCGCCGCAGCAACCGCACGATCCATATCCGCCTCGACCGCATCGGCCACGCGGGCGATCACATCCTCACTATTGGGGGAGACGATCTCGATCGACTTTCCGCCTGCGGACTCCACCCATTGCCCGCCAATATAGAGCTTGTCGGGGTGCGCGATGCGGATGTCGTGGGGTATCATCTTGCTGTCCTCTCCTCGATTCTGCGCATAACAATAACGAACGTTATTATTATTTCAACCGCATTGACGTGCCATTCGGTGCTTGACAGTGGAGATATGGCATGGCGTAATCATATCATTCGTTATCATTAACCGCCCGAAGAGCGGCATCGGCACATCCCATCGGGAGAGGATAATGCGAAACGCCCTGATCGCGGCCTGGACGCGCGAGCGCCTCTACGCGGTACTGGATCACTATCTCGCCGCGCTTGTGGCCCGCGATCCCACCAAGGTCGATTGGGCGCCAATGGTGCGGGCCACCGAGAATAACGTCGAACTGGCGATCAGCGACGGCCTGTGGGGCACGATCACCGGGCGCGGTGATTATGATCTGCGCTTTGCCGACTGCACGACCGGCCAGGTCGGCCTGTTCACCACGGTTCACGAGACGCAGCATGATTCAGCGATGGCGTTGCGCATCGGTGTGAACGGGCAAGACGCGATTACGGAAGTGGAAATGCTGATCGTCCGCCAGGTCGATGAAGCGCTGGTTTTCCCCAACCCGCGCTTCGAACCCAAGCCCGCCTTCGACGGCGCAATCCCGATCGACAAGCGTATGACGCGCGAGCGGCTGAGGGCGATCGCCGACGGCTATTTTTCGACGCTGGAACAAAATGACGGGCAGCTTTTCACCCGCTTCCATCCCGATTGCGAGCGTGTCGAAAATGGCGTGCAGACCACGAACAACCCCGATTTCCCGCTCGTAAATGCCCATCTCGGCTGCGAAGAGCAGTTCCGCATGGGCTATTATCGCTATGATGATCGCCTGCGTGGCCGCCGCTTCCCGCTGATCGACGAGGAGCGCGGCCTCGTCTTCGCCCACGGCTTCATCGATCATTGCGGCCGCCTCGCCCATTACAAGCTGACAGACGGCACCGAGATCGAATCCCACATCCGCCGTCCGCACAGTTTTTACATGTCCGAATTGTTCCGCATTGAGGAAGACGCCATCCGCCAGATCGAGGCCAATTTCATCACCGTCCCCTATCATATGCCCTCCCCGTGGGACGGCATCACAGGCCATCGGCCATGACGGCCCCAAGGTTGCAGGGTGAAGTCGCCTTCATCACCGGCGGAGGGCGGGGCCTCGGACAAGCCATTGCCGAGGCGCTGGCTGGTGCTGGCGCGGCCGTGGCGGTCGCCGCACGGTCGGAACGGGAGATCGCCAAGGTGGCGGCCGATCTGAACGCGCGCGGCGGCCGCGCCATCGCAGTCGCCTGCGACGTGACCAATAGCGCCAGCGTGGATGCAGCCTTCGCGTGCGCAGAACAGCAACTTGGCCCCATCAGCATCCTTGTAAACAATGCCGGCGTGCAGGGTCCAATCGGTCCGATCGGTCATATCGATGTTGCCGACTGGTGGAGCGCGCAGAGCGTCCATCTTCTTGGCGCGCTGCTCTGCACGACGCGCGCCTTGCCGGGCATGGAGGCGGCAAATCATGGCCGCATCATCAATATTGCCTCTCAAGCCGGAACCTTCGTTGCGCCCAACGCCTCAGCCTATGCCGTCGCCAAGGCCAGCCTCATCCGCCTGACCGAGCATCTGGATGCCGAGCAGGCAGGCCGGGCCATCCGCGCCTTTGCCATTCAGCCCGGCACGATCCTAACCGAGATGTCGAGCCAAACACTCGCCTCGCCCAATGCCCGCGCGCACGCCGCGCCGCTTGTCGCCCTGCTGGAGAGCATTACGCCGCAAGACAGCGCCGCCGCTCGCAAGAAGCTGCAATCGCTGGCTGTCGATCTCGCGTCAGGGCGTTTCGATGCGCTTTCGGGCCGCTATCTCGATATCGACTGGGATCTGCCCGCCATGCTCGCTGAACAGGTGCAATGCGCATGACCGCAAAAAGCACCGCTGCCTTGCCCATGGTCGAGCCAGCCCGTGTCTTTGGCGCAAGGCTGCTGCTCGGCCTCATCCTGAGCGCGATGATCCTGTTCGTCGATGGCTATGATCTGGCCGCTCTCCCTCTCGCGCTGCCACACATCGTACGGGAACTGGGTATTCCGGCGGCCAGCTTCGGCTTCGCGCTCTCCGCCGTCCTCGTCGGGCTGGGTACTGGCGCGGTTCTGCTCGCGCCCATTGGCGATCGCTATGGTCGTCGCCCGACGATCATCGTCACCGTCGCGCTGATCGGGTTGGCAACCATGGGCACGGCCACCGCGACCAGCGTGACCGGCTTCTCGGTCTGGCGGCTGCTGACCGGGCTGATGCTCGGCGCCTGCCTCCCAAACGTCACCGCACAGGTCGCGCTTTGGGCACCGGAAGGCAAGCGAGCGAGCACGATCACGATCGTATCGCTGGGCATCGCCATTGGCGGCATTACATCCGGCCTTGTCGTGCCGCTGCTGGTGTCGTTCGGCGGCTGGCGCGCCATCTTTTTGCTGCCCGGCATCGCCACGGTCCTGCTTGCGGTAACGCTGTTCTTCCTGTTCCCGCGCAAGGGCATGGTACCCGAACGGCAGGACGAACCGGCAACCGCCATGCCCGCGCGCAAGGGTGGCCAGTTGCTGGACATATTGCGCCCACCGCTACTCGTCGCGACCGCCATCTTCGTGCTGATCTACGGCCTCAACGCCTTCGCCATCTACCTGACCAGCAGTTGGATACCAACACTGCTGCCCCAGGCCGGCTTCTCGGTCGATCTCTCCGCCCGCTTCATGTCGATCGTCAATCTCGGTGGCCTTGTCGCTGGCCTGCTGATCGCCAAATTGGTGGATAAGAGCCGGGTGACCTTCGTCCTGAGCGCGGCCTATACGACCATCGTTCTGGCATTTCTTGGCCTCTCCTTTGTAAAGCCGGACCCTTGGATCTGGGGCATATTGCTGTTCCTGTCCGCAGGGGCCATCGCGGGCGTTCACCTCGCCCTCATCGCGATCGCGACCGATTTCTTCCCCGCCCGCTATATGGCGACAGCCATCGGCTTTGGCGTCGCGGTAGCGCGCATTGGCGCGATCGGCGGGCCGATGGTCGGCGGATGGCTAATCGCGTCGGGCATCAGCGTCGGCGGCTTCTTCCTCTTCGCGGCCCTAGCACCCGCCGCGTGCCTCGCCGCAACCTGGCTAGTGCCAGCCGCGCAGCGCGCACGGCACAAGATCCTGTCATGACGGAGCAGATCATGTCCCTCTTCGATCAGATCGAGACCGTCCCCGACATGCCGGGCATGGAATTTGCGCTGGAAGTGCGCCTGCGCTTTCATCCGCTGCCCCGCCTGAAAGACCTGCCCACCGGCCCCGACAAAGGGATGGTCACCGTCTCGGCGGGCGAATTTCGCGGGCCGACCCTCAATGGCACGGTGCTGCCTGCAAGTGGCGGGGACTATGCCACCTTCCGCAGCGACGGCGTCGTGCAGCTCGACGCGCGCTATCTGCTGCAAGAGGCCGATGGCACGCCGATCATGCTCCACAACCGAGGCTTCATCTGGGGTCGCACGCCCGATGTGATGCCGCGCTTCAGCCGCATCGCCAATGGCGCCAGCGATGAGCGTGTCGATCCATCCGAATATTATTTCCGCACTTTGACGAGCTTCGACGTGCCCAAGGGCAAGCATGATTGGCTCGCCCGCCACGCCTTCATCGGCGCAGGAGCGCGGCTGACGGATGGCAATGTCGTGCGCTATTACAAGATCCTTTGAATGACGCCGTTCGATGGCAAAGTCGCGGTCGTCACCGGCGGGGCAAGCGGCATCGGCCTTGGTATCACGAGGGCACTGCTCGGCGCGGGCGCGCAAGTCGCCATGCTTGATCTTCGCGCCGATTATATTGCGCAGGCGCGAGCCGGGCTTTGCGACCATGAAAGCCGCCTCGCTTTTATCCAGACCGACGTCAGCGACCGGGCGGCCATGGCACAGGCAGCGCAGGGGGTGGTCGATCAGTTCGGGCGGGTCGATATTCTGGTCAATAACGCCGGCGTCGGCATCCAGCGTAGTTGGGATCAGGTGACTTATGCCGACTGGGATTTCGGGCTGCAGGTCAATCTGGGCGGCGTCATCAACGGCATCATGACGTTCGAACCGCTGCTGCGCGCCAATCCATCGGGCGGTCACATCGTCAACACTGCCTCCCTCGCCGGGCTTGCAACCGTGCCCGCGGCAATGGCGATTTATGGCACCACCAAAACCGCGATCGTCGCGCTGAGTGAGGCGCTCGCGCCGGAATTTGCTGCGGCTGGCATCGGTGTGAGCGTGCTGTGCCCAGGCCTTGTGCGCAGCAATATCTTGGATATCGACGGCAACAGACCGGCGCGCTTCAAGGGCAGTGTGGCAGATCGCGCAGTGACGCCGGAAGATCGCGAACGCAGCACATCCGACGGCTGGATGGACCCGGATGAGGTCGGCCAGATGGTGCTGGAGGGCATCGTCGCAAAAAGGCTCTACATCATCACCCATCCCACCCATCGCGACAAGTTCGAGGCGCGGGTTGCAGCGGTGCGCGAAGCCTGGCCTTCAGCCTAGCGTGGTTGGTGGCAAGGGCTGTTCGACCAGCCCGTCCGCCGTCATCATCCAGCACATGTCCTGCTGCGGCAGTGATCCAAGCGCCTGCTCCAGCGCACTGATCGTCCACGGTGCGCCCCCATTGTCGATGCGATAATCCGCTGACCAAGGCCGGTAGAGGTACACCGCATCACCCCGGCATCCCAGCAACCGCCCCGTGAATCGCGCATCAGGCAGGCACAGGTATAAGAGCAGCCGCGCGGCATGGTCGGGCGCGAACGGATCATAGCCCTCGCGCGCCGCCATCATCTCCTGAACGGCCTGCGGTGCCTTCTCGATCAGCCTTGTTCTTGCGATGGGCGACAAGGCATTCACCCGCACGCCAAGCGGCGCCATCTCCTGCGCCGCACTCATCGTCAGCGCCGCCATCGCCGCTTTGGTCGCGCTATAAAGGCCGATGGGCGGGATCGGATGCGGTCCGGCGGGCGAGGAAATATTGACGATCGCGCGCGGCGTGGGCGTTTGCGTGCGCCACTGGCGCGCAACGGCGTCGATCAGCGCCGTCGCCCCTTTCACATTGACGCCGAACTGCCTGTCCCAATCCGCTTCGCCCAAATCCCCCAGCAGCCCCGAACGGCTAATCCCGGCATTGTTCACAAGGATATCAAGCCTGCCATGCTGGACGCAGATGCCGCTCACCAGCGCCTGCGCTGCCGACCAGTCGGATATGTCGCTCATGTCAGCGGACGCCACGCCCCCCGCCGCCATGATCTCCGCGACGACGGCCTGCGCAGGCCCATCATCGCCGCCCTCGCCAAGGCTGTTGCCGCCCAGATCATTGACGATGACCTGTGCGCCTTCGGCCGCCAGCGCGCGCGCATAGGCCCGACCTAAACCGCGCCCCGCGCCCGTAACCAGCGCGACCTTGCCCGCCAGCCGCATGGTTCAGGCCACACGCTCGGCCTGTTGCACCCGCGCGCCATCAATCTGCGCGCGGGATACCCAACTGCCATGCACCTGCGCCCGCATCGGCAATGGCATCGGTACGCGCGCAATCGGCCCCTTGGCGATATCCCCGGCCTCGACGATCCACAGTTCGGACTGGAACATATCCTCCCCGCTCTGGCGATCGACCACCGCGAGCAGCCAGCCATCATGATCGGGCGTGGCCGAGGGGACGTGGACCGGCTCGCTGATCGCCATGCCGAAATCCAGCGGCATCATGTCGATCCGGCCATTGCCCGGCTCGATGCGCAACATCGCGTTGAAGGCCGCGCCCACAGGACCACCCGGCAGCGGTGGTCCGCCTTGGGGGTTCATGCTCATATACCAGGCCGCGCGATAAGGCCGGCCCTGATCGACATCGCGCAGGCGCGGCATGTCGCCGGGCGGCCCCATCACCCGCTCCGCATAGCTTTCGCCATCCTTGCTCATGTCAAAGGTCCAGCGCGTAAGCCCGCCGCCAATCTCCCGCTGATCGCGCTGGATGCCCCCGGCCTCGCGCATGAAGCCGAACGCATTGGTGTCCGAAAGGCACAGGTCGAGATGGACCAGATCGCCATCGTCAAAGGCGTTAACCAGATGAAAAGCGGAAATGCCAGGGCGTCCGCGGAACCAGCGCATCTCCTCCACCTTGCCATAGCGCGGCATGATGCCGACCCAGCTCTCCAACTCCTGCTGATGTGCCCAATGCGCGCCGCCAGCCTTGAGCCTCTCAAGATCGGCGGTTGTCGGGAAGATCGGGAAGATCGCGTATTTTTCACTAATCGCGAAGTCGTGAATGGTTGAGCAATAGGGCTGCTCGAACCATTGCTCGCTAGTCAGATTGCCGTCCTTGTCCGCGATGCAATAGGCCACATCCTTGGTACATAGGCCGCCCGCCTCATAGCCGAAGAAGAACATCTCGCCGGTCTGCGGATCGATGCGCGGATGCGCCGTGAAGGTTTGCGAGCGCAGCGCGCCGTAATAATTCCAGCGCCCGATCGTCTCCAGCGTATGCGGATTGATCTCATAGCCAAGCCCATCTTCCTTGGTCATGAACAGCCGCCCCGCGTGCCAGACCGGCGTGGTATTGGCGACGGTGCGGTCCTTGTCCTCGACGGCGGGATCATCCGTGAACGGATTGCGATATTGGCCAAACAGCGCCCGCCGCGCATCACGCTCCAGCCGATAGCGCTCGGTCTCGACATAGCGGATCGCATAATCGACCTTGCCGCCGCTTATGGCGAAGCGGGCAACCATGCCATCGCCCGACAGCACGATATCATCCGCATACATGGGCGGCACGGCAGGATCGGGCACCGCGCGGAAAAACGCGCCATCCACCTCGGCGGGAATGTCCCCGATCACATCGAGATTGCGCGCCGACCATTCGATGCCGACCGGTGTATTCAGTCCCGTGAAGTGGATGGTTTTCGGGAAGTTCGCCACTATCATCCTCCTATATGTTCGTTCTTGCGCAGCGTGCGGATCACATGATCCGAGCCCTTGTCGCCAATCATGATCGCGGTCGCATTGGTGTTGCCCTGCGGTAGCGTCGGCATGATCGACGCGTCGGCAACCCACAGCCCCTCCACGCCGATCAGCTTGAGGTCGCTATCGACCACCGCCATCGGATCGTCGCGGCGCCCCATCTTTGCCGTGCCGACGGGATGGTAGAGCGGGATCGACGCCATGCGCACATAATCGCGCAACTGCGCCGGGTCCGTCATCGCCGCGCCGGGCCGCAACTCGCCCTTGATGAAGGGCGCCATAGCGGCCTGCCGCAAAATATCCCGCGCAATGCCAATGCCCTCGACGATCTGGTCGATATCATCCGTGCTGCTCAACTGCTGATGCGCAATGACCGGTGGTGCCAGCGGGTCGGCAGAGCGCAGCGTGATCCGCCCACGGTTCCGGGGCCGCATCAGGCCGACCAGCGTCGAGATTGACGGGTTCGGGCGCAGCATGAGCCGACCCTGTTCGTCAAAATCAAAGGCAAAGGCCGCAAAGGAAATCTGGAGATTGGGCGCGGGCAAATCCGCCCGGCTCTTCACGAAAGCCTGCGCATGGCCGATCGCCGTGGTTAGCGCCCCCTTGCGAGCCAGCGCGAACTTCATCACCTGCCACGCCCCGCGCAGCCCCTTCGCATCACGGTTCAGCGTGACCGCATCGACATCATTCACGATATGCGTGCCGACATGATCCTGCAGATTGGCGCCTACCCCTGCCCGGTCGCAAACCACATCGATGCCCATCGCGCGCAGATGATCGGCGGGGCCGATGCCGGACAGCATCAGCAGGCGCGGCGTGTTCATCGCGCCCGCGCTCAGCACCACGCCATGCCGCGCCGCCAACCGCTTCTCCTGCCCATCCTGCAGATAGACGATGCCAGTCGCCCGCTTATCCTCCACGATGATGCGCAGCACTTGCGCCTCAAGCAGGATGTGCGGCGCATTGCCGCCCTTGCGCTCATGCAGATAGCCGCGCGCAGCCGAGCAGCGCGTGCCACTGCGCTGCGACACCTGCACATAATCGACGCCCTCGGCCTGCTGGCCATTCAGATCGGTTGAGCGCGCAATGCCTGCCTGCTGCGCCGCCGTGATCCACGCATCGGTAATGGGATAGCGCGCCCGCCCTTCCGACACAGCAATCGGCCCGCCAGTGCCGCGCCAAGCATCCGCGCCACGCTCATTATCTTCCAACCGGCGGAAATAGGGGAGGACGGAGGCATAATCCCAGCCCAGCGCCCCTTCCCGCGCCCATTCGTCATAATCCCAGCGATGCCCACGAATGAACATCATGCCATTGAGCGCACTGCCGCCGCCCAGCAGCTTGCCCGCAGGCCAGATATCGGCGCGCCCGCCCAAGGTCGGATCAGGCTCCACCTGATAGCACCAGTCGAACTCCGGGTTCTGCACCACCGCGCTGGTGAGCGCAGGAATGCGCGAGCGATAATGTCGATCCGTGCGCCCGGCCTCGACCAGCGTCACCGTCAGGCCGCCATCGGCAAGCCGCCCGGCCATTGCAGCACCGCCCGATCCGCCGCCCACGACGATGATGTCCGGTTCTTGCATCATACGGCCTTCATTCCCTTAAAAGCTGGACATGATCGCCGCACTGGGCGCGTCGAGCGGTTTGCCTGCCGCCTTGAGTTTCAACTCGGCCGCGCGCGTCTTGCCCTGCTCGGCGATCAGCCAGGCATGGATGGCCGCTGTGTCCTGAGCGGTGAGAATATCGTCCCACCGTGGCATGCCATTGGGCAGCAGCAGCCCTTCCCGCACGATCTGCTGGAAGGCATCATGCACGCCGGGCTGCATCCGGCGCAGGTCCGGCACATTGGCGCGCAGCTGGTTGGAATGGCAGATCGCGCAATTCTCGAAGAACAGCCCCTGCCCTCGTGCCAACACCGCAGGCGTGACGCCCGCCGACTGCGCAGGCGGCTGCGACGCAACCTCCGTGGGTGGCAGCGGCTCAGGTTGCGGCACCGGGCCGCCATCGATGCGGAAGACCAGAATGCGATTGGCATTGCCATTGCGATAAGCGGCTGAATAATTCGGCACATAGGACCAGCCACCGCCGCCAAAGCCGGTCGCGACGGCGACATATTGCACGCCTTTCACCCGATAGGTCATCGGCGCAGCCATGATCGAGCTGCCGGTCTGGATTTCCTTCAACAGCTTGCCGCTGTCGGCATCGCGCACCATCAACTTGCCACCGATCGTGCCGTGAAAGATCAGGCCGGAGGCTGTCGACAACACGCCGGAGCGATCCTGCCATCCCTCCATCTGCACCGTCCAGCGGGACTTGCCCGTCAGCGGATCGATCGCCCGCAGCTCGGACGAAAAGGGCTTTTCCTTCACCCATTTCCAGGCAGGCAGCGCCTCGACCTGCGCGCGCAGCGGCGGCGGCAGCGTTGGCAACACATCTTGCAATTGCGGCGTGAAGATCAGGCTGGTGCCGACGTTCAACGCTCGCGGCCGCCGGGGATCATTCGCTTTGTCCGGCGGAACCGTGAACATCAGATTGCCCATATCCAGCACGGCTGCGAAATAGAGCTTTCGCGCCGGATCATAAGCAGGCGGATACCAGTTCCGCGCGCCTGCCGAGGCCGGAAAGATGATCTTCGGCCCCTTCCAATATTCGGACTCGTCCGGGGTCAGGTTGGGCTTGCCGGTCTTGAGGTCAAAGCCCTTCGCCCAATTGGTGCGCACCAGCGCGTTGATCCGCAGCGGCTTGCCAGTCTCCCGGTCCAGCACGAACAGATAGCCATTTTTGGGCGCGTGCAGGATGACCGGGCGGACCTTGCCGTCAATCTCCATATCCGTCAGCACCATCGGCTGGGTCGCGGTATAGTCCCAGCTATCGCCCGGCGTTTCCTGATAATGCCATTTCACCCGGCCCGTCTTGCGGTCCAGCGCGACGATGGAGGAGAGGTAAAGATTGGTGCCGCCTGCGGGCGAGCGACGGCTGATCGCATAAGGACCGCCATTGCCCACGCCGATATAGACGGTGTCGAATTGGGGATCATAATTGATCGCATCCCAAACCGTGCCGCCGCCGCCAATGTCCCAGCGGCTCTTCGGATCCCAAGTCTTGAGCGCGTCTTCCAGTTCAGGATTTTCCTGCGGCCCGCTTTCGGGGTCGCGCGGCACGGTGAAGAAGCGCCAGGCCTGCGTCCCATCGCTCACGCGATAGGCCGTAACATAGCCGCGCGTATCATATTCTGCGCCAGCATTGCCGATGACAACCAGATCGCCCGCCACATCGGGCGCGCCGGTAATGGTGTAGCCACGGTCATGATCGACAATGGTATCAACCGACCAAAGCGTCTTGCCGGTCTTGGCCTCCAGCGCATACAGCTTGCCATCAAGCGACCCGACGAAAACCCTGCCACCCGCCACAGCGACGCCGCGATTGGCCTGATCGCAGCAAGCGGCACGATTGACCTGCATGTCCACGACTGGCTCGAAGGTCCAGAGCGGCTTTCCGGTGGCAGCATCCAGTGCATAGACGCGGCCCAGATTGCCGCTGGTGTACATCACCCCATCGATCACGACGGGGGTCGCCTCCTGCACGCGATTGGTGCCAAGGTCATAGCTCCAGGCCAGGCCAAGCTTGGCGACATTGCCAGGCTCGATGTCGGTCAGGCGCGAAAAATGGCTGTCATGCACATCGCCGCCGGGGAAAGCCCAATCATCGCCCGCGCCATATTCCGACGAGGCACCGCCCGCACAGGCCGACACCAGCGCAACCCCCACCAGCGCGGACAAGCCACGCAGCGACTTGACGATCGCAAGCATCAGACGGGCCACGCTGCCTGATGCGCGATCATCACCTCGCGCAGGGATTTGGGCTTGCGACCCGTGATGCGCTCGACCGTGTCGCTCAGTCGGCCGAAATAGCCCTCGCGGATCGACTGGCCGAATGTCACCATATCATCGCTCGACCAGGGGATCGGCCCCTCCGGCATGATGTCGGAGGCATGGCGCGGCACGCCGAGCGAATCGAAATAGGCAAACATCGCTTCGTCATCGACTTGCTCGACGGTGATGGGCTTGCCGGAGAGTTCGGTCACCATCGCCATCGCTTCGGGGATCGAGATCAGGTCCGGCCCGGTGATGTCATAGGCGCAATTGCCATGCCCATCCTGCGTCAGCACGCCCGCAGCCGTTGCCACGCAATCATCCCGGCTGACGAAGCCCACCTTGCCGTCGCCGCAATTGTCCGGCTTGTGCCCGGCCAGCAACGCGGGGATGGCCATCGCCGTCGCCACCGCCTCGGCATATTGGCTATCGCGCAGATGCGTCCATTGCGCGCCCGATGCCTCGATAATCTCTTCCGTCGCGCGATGATCATTCTTCACGATCGCCGGATTGTCCGGCTGGTCCGCCGAGATGAGCGATGTGTAGACGATATGCCGTACGCCCTGCGCGACGGCTGCCTCTACCGCATTGCGATGTTGGCCGACGCGCGATCCCACGCGCGCCGTGCTGATGAGCAGCATCCGCTCGCCACCCCGCATCGCGACAGCGAGCGTCGCAGGATCATCGAAATCCGCATGACGCACATCTGCACCACGCTGCGCAAAATGCGCGAGCTTGGCCGGTGTGCGGGAAAGCAATATGAGGTCTTCCGGCGCACAGGTCGCCAGTAATAGCTCTGCCGCAGCGCCGCCAAAGGAGCCGGACGCTCCGGTTACGATGATCTTGCCCATGGCCATCCCCTCACTGACTTTTGCAATGTCGTTGCATTTGATAGTAACGATTGTTAGTATCGCGTCAACATGTGCTGAAGTGGAGAGGAAAGAAAATTGCCATCGCTAGCAATCGAAGACCGTATCGCCCTGCAGGATCTGATCGCCGCCTATAGCTGGGCGCTCGATACGGGCGATGTGGAGGGGCTGGTCGCCTGCTTCACGCCGGACGCGCGCATGAGCGAGGAAGTGTTCGACGAACCCGATGTGTGGGAAGGCCATGATGGCATTCGCGGCATCGCCGAACATTATCGCAACGCCGCTGGCTTTCCCGGTCGCCAGCATCATGTGACGCAGGTGCAATATATGCCGCAGGAGGACGGCAGTTGCAAAATGCGCAGCTTCGCCTTCGTGACAGAGTGCAACGGCGAGCCGCCTTATCTGCTGCGCTTTGCAGGCTGGTATGATGATCTGGCTGTGCAGGACACCGACGGCCAGTGGCGCTTCCAGCAGCGCACCGTGCGCCTGTGGGATGGCGAAGTACTCAAGAATTTCCCCGGTCGTGGGCAATGGGTGCCGCGCAAGCGCCCCGACTCGCTCATCATCAAGCGCTGAGCGAGCGACGACAACCGACATAAGACGGCGGGGAATATAGGATGACGATCATCAGGAGCGGCGGCGCATCGAGCGCCGCAGCCGGACCCTCCTTGCTCATGGGACTGGCATTCGGCTTGCTCTCCGCGCTCGGCCCGTTCGCGATCGATCTCTATCTGCCCGCCATGCCCGACATGGCGCAGGCGATGGCGGCCGATAGCGGCGCGGTGCAGCGCTCGCTCTCCGCCTTCTTTCTGGGGCTGGCGATCGCCCAAATCCCGCTCGGCTGGCTCGGTGATCGCTTCGGTCGGCGCCGGCCTTTGATCTGTGGCCTCGCCCTTTTCACGGCGGCCTCCCTGGGCTGCGCTCTGGCACATGATATCGACCAGTTGATCGCGCTGCGCTTTCTGCAAGGCATGGGCGCCTGCGCAGGCACCTCCAGCGTGCGGGCGATGATCCGCGATCAGCATAGTGGCCACCACGCCGCGCGGCTGATGGCCTTCACCTTCCTCATCATCGGCATATCGCCCGTGCTTGCGCCGCTTGCTGGCAGCTACCTGCTCCGGGCGACTTCCTGGCAGGGACTGTTCGTCATTCTGGCGAGCGCCGGATCGGTCGCGCTGCTCTGCGTGGCGCTGTTCCTGCCTGAGACATTGCCGCCCGCCCGTCGCGTCGCTTCCCGATCGATCCTGCAAGCCTGCGCTTACCTGTTGGCAAAGCGCGCCTTCGTCGCCTGGGCCTTCGTCGCGGGCATGGCGACGACGATTCCCTTCGCGTTCGTGACTGCCGCGCCCTTCCTCTTCTCGCAGGGCTATGGGCTGACACCGCATCAATACAGCCTGCTGCTGGCACTGAATGCCATCGTCTCGATCATCGCGACACAGTTTGCGCCCGGCCTCATGCGACGGCTCGGCGTGCGGCGGCTGGTCACGATCGTCGTGCTGATCGCAACCGTGGCGACGGGGGCCATCGCGCTCGCGGCACTTACGAGCGGGGACGTACCGCTCGCTATGGTGCAAAGCTATTCGATGCTGATCTTCGCGGTATCAGGCCTGATGCTGACGCCTGCCGCTATTTCCGCGCTTGATGCATCCGATCAGGGTGCCGGTGCCGCCGCAGGACTGCTTGGCACGCTGCAGCTTGGGGTTACAGCCGCCGGGAGTGGTGCGGTCTCGCTCTTCCCCTCCTTCACCATCCTCCCGCTTGTCAGCATATTGGCGGGGGGCTTCCTGCTGGTGCTGGCGGCAATGGCCATGCTGCGCCCCAGTCAGGAATGAGCGCCTCTATTCCTCAGGCGGCTTGGTCCGCTCCAGGAACAGCGAAACCCCATTTTCGTCCCGCGCCTCCAGCGTGTCGATCAGCTTGCCGAGCATCGCGTTGAAGTTCGCGATTTCCGCCGGTTTCAGAGCCGAAACCAGATAGTCGGCAACGGAATCGGTTTGCGGCCGCATGGCCTTGTACAGCCGCTCGCCCTCCGCGGTCAGGCTCAACGTCTTGCGGCGTCGGTTCGTCTCGTCCCTGTCCACCATGATACGGCCATGCTTCTGCAACGCCGCTACCGCGCGTGAAACGCTCATGGGGTTCACGCCCGTCAGTTCGACCAGTTCATGGCTCGCCGAATGGGGGAAGCGGCCAATCAGCATCAGCAGGCGGAATTCGTTGAGACTGATCTTGTGCCGATGTTCCAGATAGGTCGAAAAGGGAGCCATCAACTTGTTGGCAAGCTTCAGCACGCCATGCAGCGCGTCGGCCGAAGCGCTTTCGCGCGCTTGCGGCGTCGGTGGTTTATCCATGGCGTCGGATGTTTTGCGTCCAATATTCTTCGACATATGTCTCGCCTAACACATCTGGGTGTTCATGAGTCAACCACCCGCCATCATGCCATCGTACAACCGACGCTGGTGAATTTTCCATCCGCAAGATGATAATGAATATATTGCCGCATGTTCTGAACCTCGCCTTTGGCGATGGGCATGAACTGCTCCAATCCTTGCGCTTTTAGCACATCGGCAGTCAGATCGCGCAACCCTTCGACGCGGACGATCCCCTCCAGCGCGACGAGTTCGTCGCTGCTGGCGAACCTTTCTATGACAACGCTCTCCTTCACATAGCTGTGGAGGAAGCTGTAGAAACGCTTGAAGGCATCCCGGTCGCTCAGATCGATGCCGAAGAAGCCGATCCGCGCGTCTGGCGCATAGAAATCCAGGACTTTGTCATAGTCCCGATCATTGAATGCCTGCACATAGTGTTCATACTCTGCGCGTTCCATCACCCTCTCCTCACCCCATTTTGATCTTGCACGATTTAATAACGATCGTTACCGTTTAAGCAAGAGGCCGCACAGACGCGCCGTGAGAGGATGGTGCAATGAGCAGAACGCTGCAGGAAGAGCGCAACCTGAAGCTGGTCCAGGACATGTTCGATCATGTCCTGATCCCCTTCGATGCCGACGCTGCCGATCGCTATATCGCGGCCGATTACATCCAGCACAATCAGCTGGTCGATACCGGCATCGAACCGCTCAAAGCCTTTCTGCACAAGGTACGGGCCGAAAGCCCCAACGCCACCCACGACATCAAGCGGCGCTTTGCCGATGGCGATCATGTGATCGTCCATTATCATGTCTGTCGGTGGCCGGGAGACACCGGCTTCGCCGTCATGGATATCTTCCGCATCGCGGGCGACAAAATCGTCGAGCATTGGGATGTGATGCAGGATGTGCCTGCAGACAGCCCCAACCCCCACTCGCCATTCTGACCCCGGACAGGAGAAGACCCATGCGCTTTACCGACAAGGTCGTACTGGTCGTCGGCGGCAATAGCGGCATAGGGCTGGCGAGCGCCCAGGCCTTTGCGGCGGAGGGCGGCATCGTCCACCTCACCGGGCGCGATCAGACGACGATCGACAGCGCCGTCGCCAGCATCGCGGGCGCGACGGGCTACCGGGCCGATGTCGCGAATCTGGCAAGTCTGGACCCGGTGATCGCCGCCATCAAGGCGCGACATGGGCGGCTCGATATCCTCTTCGCCAATGCGGGCGTCGGCGGTTTCGCGCCCGTGCGCGACATTACGCCGCAGGATTGGGACGCTGTTCACGCCGTCAATCTGCGCGGCTGCATCTTCACGATCCAGAAGGCACTGCCGCTGATGGGCGCTGGCGGATCCATCGTGGTTACAGGGTCAATCGGCGGCCATGCCTTCGTGCCCGGCAACACCACCTATGCCGCTGCCAAGGGTGGCCTCGCCGCTGCGCTCAAGGTGATCGCAGGCGAACTGGTGCACGAGGGCATCCGGGTCAATCTGGTAAGCCCCGGCCCCATCGAAACGCCATTGCTCTATCGCAACCCTGGCCTGACCGGAGACGCGGTGGACAGGCTGCGCGAACAGATGATCGATGCCATACCGATGCGCCGCATGGGCAGGCCCGAAGAGGTTGCCCGTGCCGTACTGTTCTTCGCATCGGATGATGCAAGCTTCATCACTGCCGCCAATCTGTTCGTCGATGGCGGCACACTGGAACTGGGTTGAGGGATATAGCGCAATGGACAATATTTTTTCGACGATCGACAACCCCAAGCTGGAATTTGCGATGGAAGTGCGGCTGCAATTCCCGCGCGTCCAGACCATCGCGAACAGCCCCTGGGGCGGCACGCGCAGCGCGGTCTATGTGGAAAGCGGCACCTTTGAGGGGCCACGATTGCGCGGCAAGGCCGTGCCGGGGTCCGGCGGCGACTATGCCTATTTCCGGCCCGACGATGTGGCGGTGTTCGATGCGCGCTACATGCTGGAGGAGGAGGATGGCACGCTGATCCTCCTCAACAATCGGGGCTTCCTGTGGGGCCGCAAGCCCGACACGATGGAGAAATTGCGCGACTGGGCCTTTCGAGAGGGCGAGCCAGTCGCGCAGCAGGACTATTATCTGCGCGGCAACCCCAGTTTCGAATGTTCGGTCGGCAAGCATGACTGGCTGACCAAACATGTCTTCGTTGGCGTCGGCGAGCGCCGCGCCGACGGCAATGTGTTGCGCTACTACGCGCTCACCTGACGGGGAGATCGCCATGACCACCGCCGAGGAAACGCTCGAAGAACGCAACAGCCGCATCGTCATAGACATGTGGCAAAAGGTGATCCGCGAAGGGAGCCGCGAGGCGGTTCTGCGCTACATCGCGCCCGGCTATATCCAGCATAATGTCAACATGCCCTCAGGCCGGGAGCATCTGCTGCGGCTGGTCGACATCATCAAGGATACGCCAGCCGACTTCAATCCGCCCCGTCACAAGGAACTGATCCGCACCGTGGCACAGGGCGATCATGTGGTGCTGATCTGGGAGCAGGAGCAGGAAGATCCAAATGTTCCGGGCGCGACCTATACAGGCCATGCCTTCGATATGTTCCGGCTGGAAGATGGCATGATCGTCGAACATTGGGACGACACCCGCAAATGGCCCAAGCCCTGGTGATCGCAATATAACAGGGGAGCATGACATGAGCGAACGCATCACGAATTTGAAGCCGGCCATCGACGCGGCCGACGGCCAGACCGCGCCCGTTATCGCAGCCGATCACGCGCAATTGCTGCACAGCGACGATCCCGTTCTCGCCGCCAACAAACGGCTATGCTACGATATGTATCGCACCGTGCTGCAAGCGGGCCATGCCGACCGCGCACCGGATTTCATCGGGCCCAACTACATCCAGCATAACCCCAATGTGGTGAGCGGCGTCGAAGCCTTGCAGGCCTTCATTCGCGGATCACGCCCACAGCGCGAGATTTTGCCGCACATCGAACTGCCGCTGGTATCGATCATCGCCGAGCGGGACATGGTGAACTTCACCTTCGTCCGCACCGAGAAAGACGGTGACGGCAACAGCTATCACACGAGCTGGTTCGACCTGTTCCGCATCGAAAATGGCAGGATCGTCGAACATTGGGATCCCGCGATGAAGAGCGCGGACATGCTGAAACTCGACCCCAACGACAATAAGATCGGGCGTTAGCTTTTGCCCCCTGGCCATTCCGAGCCTCGCATCCATCACGATCGTCAATCTCGAAGTGGGAACGGGGCGTACAGAATCGATACAATTAATAATAACGAACGATATTATTATCATTCTTGCTATTGCTCATATTGATAACGTTCGTTATGGTTATTGCATGACCAGCAAGCGGTTCCGCGGGCTAGAGTCGAGTGAAGGAGAGGTCTGCCATAGGGTGTCCGACCTTACCCGCGTGCAGCGATGACGGTGGCAATAAGCCCTGATCCGCCGCATGAGGGTAGTCGGCAATGCAGGCACTCCCTTGAGGCATTGGGGAGGAAATATGTCTAAAAATCAGCTGCTCTCGGTCCGGTTCGGCGTTGCCTTTGGTGCGATGGCCTTGTCGATCGCCACGCCTGTCCTGGCTCAGGAGGTAAATGCGGCCGCACCCGCGCGCGATGATCAGGGTATTAGCGATATCATCGTCACCGCGCAGTTCCGTAATCAAAGCGTGCAGGAAGCGCCGCTTGCCATTACGGCCGTGGACGCATCGCTCATGGAAGCACGCAGCCAGACCAGCGTCGAGTCCGTCGCGCAGCGCGCGCCAAGCGTCACCTTCTCCGCTGGTGGTCAGGGCGGCGGCGCACAGACCGCGGCCGTCAACATCCGGGGTATCGGCGCCACGGATTTCCAGTTCCCCAATGAACCCGGCGTCGGCATCTACATCGACGACGTCTATTATGGCATCAGTTCGGGTGCGGCGTTCGATCTGGTGGATCTGGACCGCATCGAGATTTTGCGCGGCCCACAAGGCACGCTGTCTGGCAAAAACTCCATCGGCGGGTCGATCAAGCTCTTCTCCCGCCGTCCCGATGATGATTCCGATGCCTATGTCGAAGCCTTGTACGGCTCCTTCAACCGCGTGGGCCTGCGCGGCGCGACGAACATCACCCTGGCGCAAGACAAGCTCTATGCGCGCATCTCCGGCCTGGCCCGTCATGTCGACGGCTTCTTCAAGCGGTTGGACTATGGCTGCGTTACCGGGGTTCCGGCACCCGGCGGCACCTTCGCCTCGCCTGCCGATGATTGCGTGATCGGCACGGAGGGCGGCCAGAATATCTATGCCGTGCGCGGCGCCTTGCGCTGGATCGCATCCGACAGGATCGAGAATAATCTGATTGCCGATTTCACGCAGGACAGTTCGGAAGCATCGCCGGGCAAGGCGCTCTTCCTTCCTCCCGTTGGTGGTCGCAATTATCTCACCGCGCCAAACAGCTATACAAGCTATGCCAATTACACCGGTCTTCCCGGCACAGCCAATCAATATACCAACAAGGGTCAGAGCAATCTGCGCAGCTGGGGCGTTTCCAACACGCTCGATATCACCCTGTCCGACATGTTTTCGTTAAAGTCGATCACGGCCTATCGTTACGCCAAGGGTGCCAGCTCCTGGGATGCGGACAATTCGCCCGAAGATATCTCGAACAACGCGAGCGGCTTCCTGCACGAACAGTTTACGCAGGAAATTCGCCTGTCCGCTGACTTCGGCGATCTGCTCGATGTCACGACGGGCGTTTATTATTATAAGGGTGACAGCAACCAGAGCGGGCGTATCCAGGTCGGCGTCGCGGGTCTCGATTTCTTCTATGACGACCCGTTCAAGCAGACGTCTAAATCCGCCTTCCTGCATGGCGTCCTTCATGCCACGGATCAGCTCAACATCACCGGCGGCATTCGCTATACCGACGAAGACAAAAGCTACACATTCCGCCGCATGAGCCCCATCCCCGGCCTGCCGACCGATCCCCGCGTCGCCTCGCTCGATGGTCTTGTCGGTGAATTTGCCGGCAAACGCTGGGACTATCGCGTCGCTGTGGATTATGAGGTCGCGCCGGACGTGCGCTTCTATGCGCAGGTGGCGACGGGCTTCAAGGGCGGCGGCGTCAATCCGCGCCCCTATCTCGCGCAACAGCTGGTTCCGTTCGAACAGGAAACCTCGACCAGCTATGAAGCCGGCTTCAAGAGCATGTGGCTTGATCGGAAGCTGCGTCTGAACGGCGCCTATTATCACAATAGCTACAAAAATTATCAGGGGCTCACGTCGAGCTGCCCCGACATCAGCCCGCCCGGCTTCCCCTTCTGTTCGGCCACCCGGAACATCGGCGACGCCAAGATCGACGGTCTGGAACTGGAATTTGACGCCCGGCCCGTGCCCGGCCTCTCGATCGACGGCTCCGTCAGCTATACCGATTTCCGCTTCACCAGCGCGGCGTTGGGCAGCGGCATCATCCCTGGAACCACCGAGGCACCGTTCGTCTCGAAGTGGAAATATGCGGCCGGCGTGCAATATGAGGTTGACCTGGGCAAGCATGGCTCGCTCACGCCGCGCCTCGACTATACATGGCAATCGAAGTTCGAAACCACGATCCCCAACAATATCCCGAACTTCGAATTCGGCCGCGTGGAATCGCGCGGACTGCTTAATGCACGCCTGACCTACCGCACGCCCGACGATGCGTGGGAAGCGGCGCTGGCGGCTACCAACCTCACCGACGAATTCTACTATGTGAACAAATATGACCGCTTCGCCCAATCAGGCAATGCCTATGGGCAGCCCGGTCGTCCGCGCGAAATCATCTTCAGCGTGAAGCGCAAATTCTGACACGCCGCTCGGCGAATGAAGAGCGCCCCGTCCACATTGGCCGGGGCGCTCTTTTTGTTGGCCGGGGACTGTCAGGCGGCAGGGCTAGAGCGTGATGACTTTACTCAGAACCGTTCGTCCTGAGTAGCCATTGAGCGAAGTCGAAATGGCGTATCGAAGGATGTAAGCGCAGCCGACCCTTCGATACGGGTCTTCGACAAGCTCAGCCCCTACTCAGGGCGAACGGAGTGATGCGACTTAAAGTCATCATACTCTAGAGAAACTGCACCAATTCGATCTCATGCCCCTCCGGGTCATCGATCAGCGCGACGCGCGTGCCCGGAATATTGAAGGGCGCGCGCTTGATCCTCGCCCCGGCCTTGATCGCCCGCGCGACAGCAGCATCGGCATCCTGCGTGACGAAGCCGATGACGCCCGCCGCTGGCCGCTCATCCCCATTTCCACCGCTCTTCCAGTCCAGCAGACCCAGCATGAAGCCATGGCCATCCTGCCGCAGCAGCACTTCCTCGAAATCGGCCTCATCGATGCGGATATGAACCGCCATATCGAAAACGGCCGTATAGAAAGCGATCATGGGATCGAGATCGGCGACGTACAGCTTGATGAAGCTGAACTGCCCCGCGCTCATCGCAGCGTCAGCACCCAGCTGAAAGCCGGCTCGGCGGCACTGGCATAGGATAGCGGCTCGCATCGCTCGATCCCACCAATGGCCAATTCCGCAAACGCCTCCGGCCAGCGCCCGCCAGCCAGCCGCGCCAAGGTTGCAAGCGATGTCGCTTCGGGCGCGCAGATCGGCACCATATCGCCTGCGACGCGATGCTGGATCAGCGAAATCCGGCGATAGCCCGCCTCCTGTGCAACCTCGCTCACCATCACCGCATCGGCCTGACGGGATACGCCGAAGAAGGCGGCTGGCCTTGTTTCAACCAAGGCCTGCACCTGGCGCACGCGGTCGCCGTCCATCGGCTGAGCCGACCCGCCCAGCCTGCCGACATGGGCGGCAAAGCGCGCGCTTGCAGCGAGACTCGTATCATAGAGCAGCACCGGCTGCCCTTCATGGGCCAGCACGGGCGAACGCAGCGTCGCAGCGGCGGCCGCGGCAATGGCGGCACCCGCAACCAGGCCGCGCCTCGACACCGGCATCATTGCCCGCTCCCCTTTTCGGCCGAAAGATAATCGGCGATCTGCTTGAGTTCCGCATCGCTCGCCTCGCCGCGTGGGATTGCGGGCATATTGCCGATGCCCATCCGCACCGCTTGCATGACGAATTCGGACGTCAGGTCCGTGCGCTTTTCAAGCAGTGGCTGCTCCGTCCGCCGCGCCAGCAGGCCAGTGCCCATGCCAGCGGGGCCATGACACATGGCGCATTTGTCCAGATACAGCCGCTCACCCGGCCCGGCGTTGGGCCGGGATGATATCGTCTCTGGCGCCGGCATGGGTGGTGGCCCCTTGCTCTGCTCGGTCGCGACAGCCTTGTTGTCCGCGCCGCTGCTGCACGCGCTGAACCCCAGCAGGATCAACATCCCTGCCCGCCGCATTGCGCCCACGCCCATGCCGGTCATGCCTTCGCTCCCATCATCGACGTGGGCCAGATGCCGCTCTTGCCCGGCGCGATGATGCCCTGTGGATCGAGCGCATCCTTCACCGTGCGATTGAGCTTGGCGAGCGCGCCTCCATTGAAGTCATACGTGTCCGCGACGGCATCCATATAATCGAGATGGGTGCGATACTCGCCATAGCCTTGCGCCTTGGCATCCGCGATCAGCCGCTTGAGGAAAGGATCGACCCGCTTCATCATCGCCGGATCATCCTTGTCCAGCAGCACCGCGTTCACATTGATGAGGTGGCGCTCGCCAAAGGCGAAGCTCGCCTGATAATCCATGCCAAACTCCTTGTAACAGGCATAGGTGCGCTGAAACTGCGCCAGTGCCGCCTTGCCTGATTGGGGCAGGATCGGCGAAAAGCCGATATGGCCGCCGCGCCCGCCATGCCAGTTCGCATTCTGCATCGGAAAGGTCAGCGGCGTGCCGGTCCAGCCGGTCGCCTCGATCGGCTCTCCGGCTTTCCAGGTCGTGGGGCGCAGGCTCATCGGCTTGAGCTTGCCCATCTCCCGCTCCAGCACCGCATAGGCCGCCTTGTTCATGTCCTCGCGGCCATAAAGGCGCAGGCTCACGCCCCACCAGCCGACATTGAACTTCTTGCGGATCGCCGCGATGACCTCGTCAGACAGGGCACCGGGCTTGTCCGTCCACTCGCCACGCGTCGTAAGGGTTGCCGCCGCGCGCAGCCAGTTGCCGATGGTCGGCGATTGCTGGAGCAGGCCTTCACGCCGCAAGGGCGCTAGCGCATCGACCAGCGGACCCAAATCCTCTGGCCGCTCAAATTCGATATCCATGCCCATCAGCGATTCCGGCGCGGGCATCAGCCACAGGCCCATCTTGGTCACGATGCCTAAGTTCGACTGCACGAACATCTGGTCCCATGATGGGCCAAAGCCGAATTTGTAGAGCTGCCATGTCGGCGCGCCATCGAGCGCGCCCATGCCGGTGCGCACAACCATCCCATCGGCCATCACCGCCTCGATGCCGCAAATCTTGGTCGTATGCTCGCCATAAGGCGTGTAGCCAACGCCGCGATCCAGCGCATTGCCCAGCACCGACCCCCAGCTATTGCCCGGCACCGACAGCCAGTGCTTCATGCCTTTCGATTTCAGGAAATCATACAGATCGTAGAAGCTGACCCCCGGCTCCAGCAAAACGGTGCCATTGGCCTCGTCATAGTCGATCTTCCGCATGCGCGAGAGATCGAGAATGACCGATCCCGCCAGCAAGGGCGCGCTGCCGCCATAGCCCAAATTTTTGCCGCGACTGATCGGCCAGAGCGGCAATTTGCGCTCCCTTGCCACCTTCAGGATCGCCTGGATTTCCTCGACGGTCGCTGGCGCGACAGCACCGGCGGGATGATGCAGGGCATCATCTACCGCGAACTTGTCCTGATAGGAGAGCTGATCCTCCTCGTTGAAAAACACATGGTCCACGCCGACGATCGCAGCGAAGGCTTGGCGTGCGGCGGCGGCTATGGCGGGGTCGAGCGGTTGCATGTCGGAACTGCCTTTCAGGTCAAATCAGGCCGGAGCCGTCCAGCGGGTGCGCGCCGGTGGCCGCGCCCCGCCATCGAGACGCAGCACCTCGGCATTGATGTAAGGATTGCGGATCAGGAACAGCGCCGCGTCTGCAAACTCTTCGGCGCGCCCGGCGCGCTTGGGGAATTCAGCACCATCGACCAGTTCCTCCACCAGATCGGGCGGCAAATGGGCCGTCATCGGCGTATCGAAAAAGCCGGGCGCAACGCCGACGCACCGAATGGCGTACCGGGAAAGATCGCGCGACCAGACAAGCGTGAGCGCCGCCAACGCTGCCTTGGACGCGGTATAGCTGCCCATGGCCTCCTGCCCCTCGAACGACGCGATCGAGCAGGCGTTCACTATGACGCCCCGCTCGCCGTCCGCGCTGTCAGGCGCGTTGCCGATCATGCGGTGCGCCACCACGCGCGTCACATGCATGGCCCCCATCAGGTTGACGTCCAGCACCCTACGGAAATCGGCGGCATTGCCCGGTGCATCCGGCGTCGCAATCAGACCGAGGCCGCCGATCCCGGCGCAATTAGCCAGAATGCCGATCGCGCCGTCCAGGCCGTCCAGCGCTTTTTCGACAGCCTGCGCGTCCGTAATATCACAGGCCAGAAATTGCGAACCGGCATCGGCCGGTGGGTGAACGTCCATCACGACCGTCCGCGCGCCCTCCGCCTGGAGTTTCGCAGCCAGCGCAGCGCCTAATCCAGACGCCCCTCCAGTAATGACCGCAAGCTTGCCCCTGGGATCCATCTCGCCTCGTTCCTTCGGTCATCGCCGACTCTTTTTTGATAACGATCGTTAGTATGTGAAAGGGCGCATGTGTGTCAAGGCGAGGTGGCCGGTCAGGATCAGACATGACCTCATGGAGAGATTTTCTGCCTGATCCACAAGGCGCAGTGGCCGAGAAGAAACGCTCATCTGATCTGCCCCCACCAAGCAGACCGGCTAGTTGGTAGTGAATATTACGCTCATCACCGCCATATCGGTGGAGCTTGAGCAAAGCGAAGCTGGAGGCTGCAGATGGAGTGAGGTGATTTCCACTCGTCACAGAAAGTGATCCGGCTGGAGGTGCTGATGTATGTCCGCTACCCGCTTAGCCTGCGGTGCGTAGAAGACCTGATCTTCGAGCGCGGCATCGATATCTGCAGACGCAATGGCTGCTTGCCGACAGGGGCCATGACGCCGACGAGTTCAATGATGCTTTGCGTCAAAGGGCATCAAGCCACGCATTCCTGGCCGAAGATCCCCGAACCGCCCGACCACACCACAAACGCCTCAAGGCATCTTGATCTTCTGGCTCTTATCAACGAGCCTTGACCTGAATGAATAGCAATATCTTGAGAAGTGGGCATAATGAGCGAGAAGGTGCCGTTAAGGCCGCAGCGGTGGCCGGTTCCGCTCGCTATCTAGATCGAGGCGCGCTCCGCCGTTGCTTTGCGCGAGGAGCTTCGTTACCCCCGGCGGAGCACGAGGCGATCGACCGAGCGCTCAATTTAAGGAATAGGGATGTTGCGCGGTACAATGCCTGTTGAAAATAATAATCGAACAGCGATTTTCACGATCAGCTCAAATAATTACATGCCATATACTCGCACGCTGATAAATTCATCAGTCGCGGCACATCCTGACGCTGATCACTTTCTCTGCCTCGCCGATGCCAAGGTAGGGGCAAAAGACTTCTACCCTGAGAAGTGTCAGATTTTGGAAGCATCCGAGTTAGGAATACCCGATTTTCCCGGTTTTGCTTTTCGGTACGATATTATGGAGATGAACACGGCGGCCAAGCCGTATATGTTTCTGCATCTGTTTGAGCAGAACTATGATCGGGTTGTCTATTTCGATCCAGATATCAAAGTATATCGCGAAATCACGCCTGTTTTCGACGCTCTCGATGCCGGAGCGCGGGCGGTGTTCACGCCTCATCTGACGGAACCTGCCGAGACAACAACGCCGCCTGATGACATTACCATTATGCGCGCCGGGATCTACAATTTGGGCTTCGCCGCGTTCCGCCGCAGCGAAGGCGTCGAAGAGGTACTGCGCTGGTGGGCGCGCCGTCTGCGATACCAGTGCATCAATGCCCAAAATGACGGCATCTTCGTGGACCAGAAGTTCATGGATTTGGTTCCTGGCTTCCTTCCTGATGTCGCTATTTTGCGTAATACGACGCTTAATGCTGCCTATTGGAACCTCTTCCAACGATATCTCGAAGAAGATGGTGACGAAGATTGGCTGATGGATGGAGAGCCACTTATATTTTTCCACTTTAGTGGATATGATCCTCGGAATTCTCAACAGCTTTCCAAGCATACGACAATGTTTTCTGAAAATAATGGCGATGCGTTAATAAGCCTGCTGCATGACTATAAGAATGACCTGAAGAGAAATGGATTATATTCCACTCCAAAGGCAAATTATGTCTACGATTGTTTCAAAAGTGGAGCGAAGATACCAACATTCGTGCGCCACTATTTTCGAAATCAGCATCTTACATGGGACGGAAATCCATTTGAAAATTTCCAAAGCTATTTGGAGCAGCCCTCTCTAGGTACAGCGGAGGCTCCCGACGGGTTAGTATGTACTAATCTCATGCACGCCCTTTGGCAGACATCAGACTATCTGCGAGCCACGTACGATCTCACCACGGCGTCGGGCGTAACTGGCCTTTCTCAATGGTTCGTTCGGCATAGCCACCAATCGGGCATTGATCCTCGCCTTACGCACGCAATCGTAGAGCGGGTCAGCAATGCACGCAGATGGAAGCGGAAGAATCGTCCTCCCGCAGCCCACTCTTCAGACACTGACATATCCGTTATTGGTTACCTCACGGCCAACACCGGGGTGGGTGAGGTTGGAAGACTGACCCTTAAATCTCTTGCCGGTTCCGGTCGTCGGGTTGATGGCATGGACATTGATCTGAATGTCGCCTCTTCGCGCACTAACATGGAGGTGGAGGCCTTCTTGAGCGATAAGCCGGGCGGTCGTTTGCACCTATTTAATATCAATGCCGATCAACTGCCGTTGGTGCAGAGCAGCTATAACGACCGCTTAGGGAACGACGCATATCGCGTTGCAATGCCATTTTGGGAACTTGCCGACTTTCCCGATGCCTGGATTAGCTCTTTCGATCATGTCGACGAGATATGGGCTCCTTCCCGATTCATCCAATCGGGCCTTGTCATGAAGACAAATAAGCCGGTGATCCACATGCCTGTCTCGCTTGATTTTACGACTGAACAAATCTTTGATCGTAAATCCTTGAGGTTGCCGGAGGAACGCTTCATTTTCCTTTTCTCCTTCGACTTCCTTTCATTCAGAAGTCGGAAAAATCCTGAAGCTGTCATCGCTGCTTTCAGTGCAGCCTTCAAAGGAACTTATTATAGCGACCATGTTTCTCTGGTCATAAAATGCGTGAACTCGCATCATGTACCGGACGAATTGAAGCGTATCCGCGATGCAATAGACAATAGCCTAGACGTGCATATCCTGGAAGCGGAACTAACCCGCGCCGAGATGCTCGGATTGGTGCAGGCTGCCGATTGCGTTGTGTCCCTGCACCGCAGCGAAGGGTTGGGGCTGCTTATTGCCGAAGCTATGGCACTTGGCACGCCCGTCATCGCGACGGACTACTCGGCCACGACCGACCTAGTGACAACCGACACCGGCTATCCGGTCGAATATAAGCTCAAAGAACTAAAGGCCGGCGATTATCCGTTCGCGGCAGGCCAGGTATGGGCAGACCCGGACATCTCCCACGCTGCCTGGCAGATGAGGAAGGCCGTAGATGACGCGAACGACAATGATGAGATGTTGGAACGCGCACGAGCCAAAATCATTGCCAACCATGGAACTGAAGCGGTGATCCGCGCCCAAGAGCGTCGTTTGCAAGAGCTGGGATTGTAAGACAGATGACTAACGGCACAGGTCGATTGAACGATGGGAACAATGAAATTATGGATGAAGGCGAACGTAAAGGCGTGACCGTGCGCAGCGATACGTCAGATAAAAGCCCGACTATCTCGAAAGTCAAACAGGTGGGAGTAGACACACGCAGTCGGGAAGCGTTCGAGTTGCTTAAGCTTGGCGAAGCAATTTGCAACCTCCAGGTAGATCAGCGCAAGATGCGGCTGAACGCCGAGGACACGCGGTTTGAACGGGATCGTTACAAGGCATCGGCGGCGGCGTTTCAGGATAAATTGGCGGCCGCTTTGAATGAAAATGGTAGATTGCGTGATTTGCGTGAAGTGCTCGCGACCTTGTCAATCGAGACCAGTGCAGCCTTGGCGGAACGAGAGAATGAACGTGCCCGCCTGATCGCTGCTTTGGATGAAAGTGAAATGCGCCTTGCTATGATGCAGCAGGAGAATGAGCGTCTGCAAAGCGAGTTGATCGACTCCAGAGATAAGGCCGAAGTCATGCGCCAAAAATATATAGAAATCACAATCAATATTATAAAAGAGGCAAATTCAGGCGACGTCGATAGCTCTGATGGCCATGCCTCAAATTAGATTTCTGCGGGTATAAAATCTACCGCCAAAAAGGCAAATATAGTTATAAATATGAGGGCAGTGATATGGCTATGAGCCGTGAAGATGTGATTTGGATCTACAAAATTTTTCTCGGTCGCGAGCCTGAGAGTGAGGATGCAATCGCGCATCAATTGAATATCGGGACATCCCGTATTGAGATGATTGCGCAAATAATCGAAAGCGAAGAATTTGCAGGAAAACATATAGTACGGTGACCCTGACGGTAGATCTGTCGCACTAGGCTGTCGCTAGTGAAGGTAATCACGCCTTCAAAGTATCTAGCAGATACTCAAATATCTAGCAAATTCTCCAGGATCGTAGTCATCATTGATTGCGCCGTGTGTCAGGTCATCCACCGTAATAGGATTCATTAGTGCTGTATAGGGGTTTGCACTGGTAACAGAAATGGATTGCTGCGCCAGATGCGGCAGCCCTATTCCCACAAGGCTTTTTAGCAGTGCCGTAGATGATAATTCACATCGCACTCGACGGGTTTGTTAAAAATATATCTGTTTACGAATTATGCATTTCTGCATTATTTTATTTTTTATCCGATAAAATCGTTTAATTGATATTAGTATATAAATATTTCTATCTGCTAATTGATTATCAGGAAAATCAATGACAGTTCGCAAACATGATGATGAAATTTTCAAGCCGATATTCTTGCATTCATCATTCCGAACTGGAAGCACTTGGCTTTGGTCTAAGTTCAGAGAAAATCCCAAATGTTATTGCTACTATGAAATATTCAACGAAATTCTTGAAGATATAAATTTCAAGAATATTCTTCAATCTCCTTCGACTTGGAATTCCCACCACCCAGCAGGTGCGCCCTATTTTTCAGAATTCAGCCCACTTCTCAAGAAAGTCAAAGGCATAGAGGGCTTTGACCAAGAAATGGCGTTTTCAGATTTTTTTCTGGAATTAAATGGCGACCGTGACCGAGTTAATAAAACAAGCGCCTATCTTGCTTCTCTTGTGAATCTGGCACAGCAGAATCGTCGAGTGCCCGTTCTATCTTGTACGCGAAGCATCGCACGCGTTGATATGATAAAGAGCCAAATTGGCGGCACACACATTTTTATCAAGAGAAGCCTTCTTAACCAATGGTTTTCTTACTCAAATCAATCACAAAATTGCAATCCATATTTTTTTAAAACAATTTTGAAAACAGTAAATTCAAAAAATCAGAAAGATTTTATATTAAAAATCAAAAGTTTTTTCGCGGAAAATATTTCCGGTGAAGTTTATTCAAAAGACGATCATGATATCCTACTTATCGGTTTTTTATGTATTCATATTTACATGAACTTTAGATATAAAGATCATTTTGATATAAAAATTGACTTCAGCAAGTCCCCATCAAAATCTGATTTAGACATAGCTGAGCGTATGATCATGGATCATACATTTTTAAGCGTCGATCTGTCTGACTACAGCGATATCATTTCAGCACCGCAAAGATTGATCGAGGACATAGATCGCGTCGTTAGCATGGTGCGCTCACTGTTTGCGCAAGGTATCGATGGCACCAATGACGATATGCTTCGCCTTGCCGTAGATAGCGAACTTGCAGCCTTTCGGGAAGGGTATGAGCAATATTGTCGCATAGCGGGATCAGCGCATCTTCAACTGGAAATGGGTGACGTTGCTCACAGGCATTTGCAGGAGCGTTTTAATGCCGTTACCGATGAACTGAATGAGACTCAGTCCGCCGCCAACCGACAAGCGGAGGAATTGGCGGCGCGGATAAAGACCGCATCAGACGATCTGGAAAATAGTGTCTTGCGCCTACAAGAAGCAGAACGGGATTTGCAGGCAGAGCGTGCGCTCCATCAATCGCTGACCGATCAATTGGCACAGGCCATGGGGCGGATTGAAACGCTGGAGCAAGAGTTGGCGCAGAGCCGGGCGTATTATGGCGAGCTTGATCGCCGATATGCGGAGAGCGAACAGGGCCGCATATCCGTCGCGGCAGAAATGCAGGCAGCCCAGGAAAAATGCGCTGCCCTCGAACATGATGTTCAGCAGGCAGCGAATAGAGCGCGGGCGCTCAGCGACCAGCTCGATGCGGCAGAGGCTGATAAGCAGGCGCACCATCAGTCGCTGACCGGTCAATTGGCACAGGCCATGGGGCGGATTGAAACGCTGGAGCAAGAGTTGGCGCAAAGCCGGGCCTATTATGGCGCGCTTGAACGCCGATATGCGGAGAGCGAACAGGGCCGCATATCCGTTGCGGCTAAAATGCAGGCAGCCTTGGAAAGATGTTCCGCTCTTGAACATGATGTTCAGCAGGCAAACCATGCGCTCGAACAGCAACGCGGAGAAATGCATCAGGCTCTCGCCGAAATTGAGTTTATTTCTAGCGGAAGGGCAGAAGAGTATGATGCCTTTGATCGCCGATGGTCTACTATGATGAATAGAATTAATAATAATTCATCTAAATAATAATAATTATGAATATTTTTGGTTAAATTTTCAACATTCTATATAATAATATAAATATATGACGGACGAAAAAAATATGTCATTTTGACGAAACACTTGATCCACTGGTGTACGGCAGAGAGGTTGTGGACGCTCTCGAACGAGAGGGCAGTCTTGTTATAGCGGGTAGCGATACAACGCTATTGATTGAGCACGCCAAACATTCGATTGACGCTATTTCAGTCCTTTTAGCGCCGATATTCGAGATGTTCAGGCAGCTTGCGGTTCAAGCGTGGTCGAGACATCTTTCCAATCAAGCGCAGCCCGTCTCAGCGAAAATCTGTGCTTCCAACCGGCGTCGAACTTTCAGCGCGCCATTGTCGATCCGCGCGCTGATCTCGGTCGGCAGCGTCGCACCCGATTGCAGCACGGCTTCGATTGTTTCGATGGCATCGATGTCTTCGGGCTGGATGCGCGTACCCATTCCCAGGTTCATCGTGGCCAAGGCGGGATTGTCGAGGCCAAAATTGCGTGCGGTATTGACGAAATAGTGCAGCCGGGTCGGCGATGCAGGCGTGATCATGTGCAGAAAATTCTGAATGCCCAGCACGGTGCCACTAGCGGCGTCGCTTATAGCGCCACCGGTGCGGATCAGGCAGGGGCCGAGATATTCTGCATCAAATTGCTGATGGACCGGCCCTTTCTGATGGGGGAATTGCATCTGGATCAGCGGATTGAGTGGCAGGTTCTGACCGTTGCGCTGGACGGTAAGGCTGCGCTCGGTCTCGGCCAGCGTGACCGGAATTTCGACCACCTTGCTCCCGCCCGGAATGGTGTTGGCGTGAATGAAGGTGACATGGCTGAGATCGAGCAGATTTTCGATCAAGAGCGTATAACGCGCATCGACGGTGGCAAGCGGATGCTGTTCAACGACCCAGTCGGGATTGCCAGGTCCGATCGCTTCCATATCGGGGATCAGGCCAGGATCGGCGAGGCTTTCTTGTCCGGTCCAGATCCACAGCAGATTGCCTCGTTCCACGATCAGGTAGCGGCGCAGAGCTGATTTTTGCGGCACATTCTTCTGGCTGGGCACAAACTGGCAATGCCCGTCAGCAGCAAAAGTAAAGCCGTGATACCCACATTGCACGGCATCCCCGACCAAGCGCCCGCGTTTCAGCGGGAAGGCGCGATGGGGACAGATGCCTGCCAGCGCAACCGGATCACCATTTTCTGTGCGATAGAACAGCACCGGCTCGCCCAGAATGTCCCTGGCCAGCAACGTCCGGCCCAGTTCCGATGCGTAGGCCGCGACCCACCATTGGTTACGCGGATAGGGTTGATCAGCGGCAAGCGGATACATGGCTCTCTCCCAAGACGGTTCAGTTTTTCACGAGTCTAGTGTTTGTCATATGACCAAGATATTTGTCAACCGACAAACTTGACCCTTGCGCCGGGCGTGCGGGACCGGCAAACGGGGCGGATGAATAAAGGAAAGAAGCCGCCAAAGGACAGCAGTCCCGCCCGCTATGATGGTCAGGAAAATCGACGGCTCGTTCTTGATGCAGCGCTGCGGGTTTTTTCGGATCTGGGCTTTGAAGGCGCCAGTACGCGGGCGATAGCGGCGGCGGCGGGTATCGAGCAGGGCCATCTTGCCTATTATTTCCCTTCGAAAATGGCGCTTTGGCAGCAGGTTATCGAAACATTCGCACGTCAGGGCGAGGCATATCTAAGGGCGCATCTAACGCCTGATGCGCTGGCCAACCCCGTCGCTACCGCCCATAAGGTTTTGCCGGACTTTCTGCGGACCTTCGCGTCAAATCCCCGCCTGACGCGCCTGATGCTTCAGGAATTTTCTGTCCTGTCGGCACGCCACGAATGGGTGGTCGCCAATTTCGGCCAACCGGTTTGGCGGTTGCTCGAACCTTTGTTCGACGGGTTGCAGGCGCAACGCCGACTGGCGGGTGCAGAGCCGGTCATGGCCTATTTCACACTGATCGGTGCCGCACTGATAACATTCGGCAACCCGGAACTGATCGCGCGACTCGCAGGGGTGGAGGCAAACGAAACCCAATGGGTGGATAAGGCTATTGACCATATGCTGGTGCCCATTTTCGCTTCTGCCTGACCAAGCGCTCCCTTCGCCAGCGATACGCTTGGGCAATGAACGGGATCAGCGCTGCATCCGGTTTTACTGTGGAACTATTATGGTGACCGCGAGCCGCGCCGCCATCTGTCCGGTGTCGCAATGGATAGCGATACCTTTCTGTCCGACCTCGACACGCATGAGCAGTGCGCAAGGGTAGCGCAGTCCCTGCCCCGCAGCTTGACCGCAATTTCTACGCTCGTCTGCTCGACCACGGGCTGTCTGTGAGGACAGATCGCAAGCTAGTGCCCCACCCTTCCTGCCCGAAGTGCATCCAGTTGCCCCGGTTCCACTGCGGCCTGACGTCTGCCTATCGATCGATGTAGATCGGGTTGGAATAGAACCACAGGTCGTTCCAGGGATTTTCGCCCACGGGGTCGGGACCGGGTTCGGTTTGCGTCGTGTTCGTGCCACGGACGCGGAGGTAGCGGGGCATGTCCTGTGCGCCGATGCGGTGTTCGACGACGTGATAATCGCCTTCCTGCTTCCATTGCTGGGCGGTGAAGCGGCGAATGACCTTGGCCGTCGCGTTGCGATCACCCGCCGCTGCGGAGGGGCCGCCTGCGATGAGGTCGACATGATCCAGCTTTGGCACGTCGCCATGGGCGTTCGCCGTGCGGGCCGGTCGCCATCGGATTGTCACGACGATGTCCTCGCCGCCCGGCACGGCGAGCGTATCGCCAATGGCGGCAGGCTGACCGGGCATCCGTACGCGGGCCGCCGTAAAATCCAGCGCGTCGATAAGGTCGCCCGTCACCGCGAAGACGCGCCCGCTGCGCAAGCCGTCCAGAATGTCCGCGCCGGTCGGTGTCGCCAACACCCATGTCTTGGCATATTCGCCGGGCCAGAAATCGGCCCCACCGGCCGTCCAGTGGCCATGCGAATCCGACGTGGCCGTGATCGTCCAGTGCAGCCCCTGGCCAAGCAGGGCATCCCATCCGCCGCCAAGCGTGGCGACCATCTGATCGAAGCCACCCATCGTGGGATATCCGCCATAGAGGCCGCGCGACCCGTGGGCTGCGTCCAGTCCTGGCTTGGGGGCTGCCGCCTGATGCCCAGGGGCACCCTCCATGCCGATCGCGACATGGGGCGCTGCATCATGCCAGGCCCGATATTCGGCGGGCGCGTGAAGCCCCCATTGGCCAAGTCCCGTCGCCGTTCGTGACGGATGATTGCCGATGACGACAGGGGCGTTCGGCAAGTCGGCCATATAACCGAGCGCCGCGATCATGCGGGGCTTGGTGTTGCGCGCCGGGTCAGCCGGGAACGCCTCGCGTTTGCCGAAGCGCGATTCGATGGCGCGCAGCGTATCGCGCTCCTGCGCGTCGATCGGCAGGATCAGGCTTGCATGTTCGCCGCCGGGCACGTCGAACTCGGCGCCGTAGAACAGGACGAGGTCCGACACGGCCTTGCGTGCCACGACGACATCGGGCCAGGCACGCTCATGGTTGAGGATCGAATGACGGGGTCCGCCATGGTCCGTCGACACCATCCATGACAGGCCGAAACGGCGCGCCATCCGGGCGTTTTCGACAATGGTGTGAGACGAATCGCCGCCGATGATCGGCGCAGGCGGCACATCGGGATGGGCCGGGTCGGCGCGATATTGCGCGCTATAGATGCTATGCACATGATGGTCGCCCGCAAGCCAGCGGCGACCATCGGCGGGACTGGCCTGTACCGGCCCTGTCAGGGCGCCCAGGGCGAACGCCCCGATGATGAACATGCGGTCCATGCAGCTTCCTCGCCGAAAAATCCGTTTTGGGGGCGTGCCGCACCGTAACGAGGCGATGGCCCCGCCACGGTGCGGCAACAGCGGCCGGGGTCAGAATTTGGCGCGAACGCCGAAGTTGACCGTGCGGCCGAATGTGTGGATTTCGCTGACGTCCTGCTCCGTTCCGGCGAAGGACACCTGGCGCTGGTCGAACAGGTTCACCGCCTGCACGAACATCTCCACATTGGGCTTGATCTGATAGCTGGCGCCCAGATCGACGATACCGAACCCCTTTTGATAATAGGGCACGACATCTTCCGGGCTGGGCAGCGATGTGACCACCGCCCCGGCATCCGTCATATAATCGCTGCGATAGGTGTAGCTGAGGTTGATTTCGAACGGCCCGGATTCGAAGAAGGGCGTGATCGAATAGCTGACGTCGGACACGCCCTGGATACCGGCCGATTGCAGGCCGACGCCCGTGCGATCAAGCTCCAGCTTCGACGTGGCGAAGGTCGCGGTCGCCGTGACCCCCAGGCCGAACGGCAGCTTTTTCGTATAGCCGAACTCGATGCCGGATATGGTGGCATCCCCGACATTGGTCGGCGTCGACACCAGAATATCCACCGGCAGCGTCGAACCGTCGTTGACGGCAAAGGCTAGCGTGCGCGTCTCGAAATCCGACGCGACATAATCGCTGATGTCCTTGTGGAACGCCGCGACGGTGAAGGCGCCGAACTTGTCGAAATACCATTCGAAGGAAACGTCCAGGTTCCACGACGTATAGGGACGCAGGTTCGGATTGCCCGCGGCTGCGGTCAGGTTGAGCGTCGGGTCAGCGAGCGCGGCCGCGCCTTCGTTGAAGATGCTCGTCACGGTCACGCTGTTGGTGTTGATGGAATTGCGCAATTCCGACAGCGACGGCCGCGTCATCGTCCGAGCGACGCCGAGCCGCAACTGCATATTGTCCGCGATTTCGAACATGGCGTTCGCGCTGGGCAGGAACTCGCCATAGCTCGCCTTGGTGGTGGTCGGCGTCACCTGCGTCGTCACCCCGCCCGCGCCATCGGAAACGGGCGCTATCGTCGTGCCGCGAACATTGGTACGGGTGCGCACATAGCGCAGGCCGAAATTGCCGGTGACCGGGACGTTGCCGACAATCGATTCGAAGTCGAGCCGACCATAGCCCGCCAGGATCTTTTCGCCGATCCGATAGGAATTTTGGAGGTCGGCCGCGGTCGGATCAAGGTCGTACGCGCTAGGGCTGACGCCATCATATTCGCTGCCCAGCGTATAGGCCTGATTGAACAACGCCCAATCGACGCTGCCCCAAGTCTGGCGATTGGCGATCGATTGGTCGAAGGCGTTGCTGGCCACCGGATATTGCAGGAACGCATCCGTCCGGGTCGCGCCGCTCCGCAGGACGGCATTGTTGCGATCACGACGCTGATAATCGCGATAGCGATCGGAAAACTGGCCGCCGAAACGCAGCCGCGTGAAGGTCACGCCACCCAGGCCGAAATCGATGTCGCGCGCTATGTTGACGATGGCGCTCTTGTCTTCGTCTTCCGAATTGATCGGCCGGATCGCAAAGCTTTCGAACGGCATGACCGACGGATCGGTCAGGTCGAGATCGGTGTAGAGCGATGTGATGCGCTGATTGCCCAGCACGTCGCCGCGAAAATCGAAGGTCAGATTGCCGCCCGCACCGCTGCGGGTACGATATTGTACCCGCTGGATCGGCGTGTCGAGGCCGCTGCGCGCCCGCGCATAGCTGACCCGCGGTTCGATCTGCCAGCCGCCAAGGTCCAGCTTCATGGTCGCATTGAGCTGCAGATTCTGGTGCGACTGATCCATATTTTCGCTGTAGTTGCGGATGCGCGCGCCCCGGATCGTGCCCGCGACCAGCCGTCCATCCTCGACCACCGCACTGGACAGGTCGAGCCGCGACAAGTCGTTGGGAATATAATAGGTCAGCCGCTGTTCGACCGTCTTGTTATTGAACTGCGAATAGAGGCCGTTAATGTCGATCTCGAACGTGGATGACGGACGCCATTGGACGCCCAGCACCGCACTGATCCGCTCGCGATCCTCAAGCTCCAGATAGGGCTGCGCATCGCCTGGCACGCGCAACGTGCCCAAACCCTCGACCTCCGCTTCCTGCCACCCCATGCGCAGGCGGTCGAACTGCACCTCGCGCCGCGAATAGGACAGCCCGCCCAGCAGGCCGAAGGTGCCGTCCGCGTTGCGCCAGCCGCCCGATATCGTGCCATTGGGATTGACCGTGTCGGTACGCTCTTCATACCCCGCATAGGCGTTGGCGGCGATAAAGGATGGGCGATCGAGCGGCTTGATCAGGCGGATGTCGACCGACGATCCGATCCCGCTTTCGACCAGGTCGGCGGTGGGCGACTTGACCACCACCACGCTGTCGATCAATGTCGCGGGCAGGATTTGCAGGCGGAACTGACGCCCGGATTGGCCCGAATTGCGGATATTTTCGTTATAAGCGAGCGGCATGCCGTCGAAGGTGACCGACTGGAAATTCGGCCCCAGGCCGCGCACGCTGATGAACTGCCCCTCGCCCGCTTCACGGACGATGGTAACGCCGGGCACGCGCTGCAAAGCCTCGGCCACGTTGAACGCCGGCAGTTTGCCGATGTCGGCCGCGACGACCGCATCCGCGATCGAATCTGCTTTGCGCTTCAAATCGAGCGACCGGCCGACGCCTTCGGAAAAGCTGGCCGTCACGACGATATTGTTGCTCGCTGCCGTATCAAGGTTGGCGCTTGCCGGCGTTTCTGCGGCCGCCGCCGTCTGAGGGCGAACGATCAGCGCCCCCGCGCGATCACGCACGACCACCAGCGACGTGCCCGCGACCAGCCGACGTACCGCGGTTTCGGCGTCGAACATGCCCGACAACGCGGGTGACCGCAGTTGCGCCACGGCGTCGCGCGTGAACAGGATGTCCTGACCGCTCTGGCGCGCCAGCTGTTCAAGCGCGCTGGCCATCGGCTGGGCGGCCATCGTCACGCGCATCTGGCGCGACTGGCCCTGCGTCTGGGCCTGCAGCGTGGCCGACATCGCCATGGAGGAAAGCGTGAGGGCGAGCGCCGCCGATCGGCAAAGCTGCCGTTTCAAACTGATCATAATGTGATGTCCCTGTTCGGCGTTCCCCGCGAGCGCCGCTTATATCCTCGTCGCTGGGGGTCGGGATTTCCCCACCCCCCGCATGCAAATAAAATCAGTACATGCTGGCGATGCGGACGGCGTCGGCCTGTGCGGTGACGCGAATGGGCAGCAGGACGGCGAGCGAGCGGGCGAAGGCTTCGGGATTGCCGACGCTGTAGACGCCACTGACGCGCATGGCCGCAGCCTTGGCGTCGGACACGACCAGTGCCCGTTCGGCGTAGCGGTTCATCTCCGCCGCCGCCTCGGCGACCGTTTGATCGCGGAAGGCCAGGCGACCGCTCTGCCACGCCGTCAGGTCTTCCAGTTCCGGCCGGTCGAGTTGATCGGGATGCCCGGCCGTCATGGCGATGCGATGCCCTTGCGACAGCAGGACCGGCGCCTGCATCGCCTCGACACGGGCGCTGCCCTGAATGGCCGTCAGCGTCACATGATCGTCATCGCGGCGCAGATCGAGCCGGGCCATGTCCGCCACCGCCCGCCTGTCACCCGCCTCGATGACGAAGGGACGCGAATCGCGGGCGATATCCAGGTTGATGCGACCCGTTTCGAGCGAGAGCAGGCGCATGGTTTCGCGCGCGCGGAACCGGATCTGCGTATTGGTGTCCAGCATGACGCGGGTGCCGTCATCCAGCATCAGGCGGCGCTGCTCGCCAACGCCTGTCCGGTACACGCCAGCCTGCGCCTGCTGCCATCCGACCGTCAGCCCCGCGGACAGGATGATTCCGACGCCCCCGGCCATGACGGCCCGGCGCGACAATCGCTGCGGCGCGGGCGCGCTGCGTGGATCGTCGCGAAGGCCTCCGACGGCGTCCCAGACGGTGGAGCTGTGATCGAAGGCCAGGGCATGGGACGGATCAGCATTCAACCAGGCGCGAAATGCCGCTTCGTCCTGGGTGGATCGGTTGTCGGCGTGTAAGCGCGCAAGCCAATCCGCTGCCTGCCGGTTCACATTTTCCGGCTTGCTGCGGAAGTTCACGTCACCAATGCTCCATCCATTCGGCCAGATGCGCCATCGCTTTTGCGATATGTTTTTCGACTGCGCTCTGGCTGATCCCCAACTCCTCGGCGATCTCGCGATATTTACGCCCGTCCAGGCGATACATCAAGAAAATCTGGCGGGTGCGGGGGCTGAGTTGCGCGACCCCGCCGCGCACATGGTCCAGACGTTCTCGCGCGATCATCACTTCGTCCTGCAGGGGGAAGCTGTCTGCGACGCTGTCGCTCGTCGTTTCCGCCACGATGGTCGATCCGACCTGCCGTTCCCGGCGATAGGCATCGATACCGCGATTGGTCGCGATCCGCGCAAGCAAGGCTTCGGCATTGTCGGCTTGTGTCCGCCGCGCCGCAACGCTGAGCCACGCATCCTGCAGCAGATCGTCGGCATCGTCGCGCCGGGTCATGCGCGCAATCTGATTGCGCAGCCTGACCCAGCTAAAGCCCAGCGCCCCTTCGCGCGTCGATGCCTTTGAACATTCCATCGCCGCGCGTCTAGGAATGGGGCGATACGATTTCATGACAGATCGGCGTCAGCATCATGACATGCACGGCGATGCGGGACATCCTGCACGAGGCGTCCGGCGGGCGTCTCCTATTCCACGAAGGGCGCAAGCACTTGCTGGACGCGAAGCCGTTCGGGAATCTGGTCCGCGCCGATCACGCGGTCGATCTGTTCATGGGCATGATAGATGCGGCGCTCCTGATAGTTGAGCACGATCGAGCGAAAGGCCGGGGATTCGGCCGACAGCTGAACGCTCGGCAGGTAGGTCAGATCCTCATCGAGAATGAAGTTGAAGGCCTCGATCTTCTGCTTCCACGCCTCCGGCAATGCGCTCTCGCCATGCGGCAATCCGAACCAGATGACTTCGAAGCGGCTGGTGTTGATCCCCGTGGGCCAGAACAGCAGCAAGGGGAAGCCATTGGCATAGACCGGCGTGGTCAGGTTCGGGAAGGCGGTGAAGGCGGTCACGAACTGCCGGGGGATCGGGCCGACGCTCGGTATATCGGCGATCCCGCCCATACCCATGCTGAAACCGGTTTCCTCCGACACGTCGGCCGTCGGCTGAAAGCCATCATTCCACGGCAGGATGTTGCGCGAGTGGCCGTTTTTGAACAGCGACATCACCGTGCCATGATGATCGACCGCGCATTTGGGGCCAGGCAGGCCGACGCTGCCGCGGTGGACCGAAACGAAGTGATAATTTTCGGCGAAGGCGTCCATCAGGACTTTCCAATTACACGCCACGTCATAGCTGTAGCTGGTGATGTAGCTGAGCTTGTCGAGGTCGAATTGCGCCATTTGGCCCGGCAAGACACCCAGATATTGCTGGAGCGGTTCCGCATCGGGCGCGGCATTGATGAATATCCAGCCGCCCCATGTTTCGCATCGCAGCTTCACCAGGCCGCGCTTGGATTTGTCCAGCCCGTCGAAATCCCGGCTGTCCGGCACGCCGAGCAGTTCGCCGTCCAGATTATAGGTCCAGGCGTGGTAGCCGCAGATCAGCCGCTTGCCCAGGCACGTCCCCTGACGCTCCTGCACGATGCAACCGCCGCGGTGCGAGCAGGTATTGTAGAAGGCGTTGAAGCCATTTTCCGTCCGCACGACGATGACCGGCATGCCGGGGACGCCCTCGAACTTGAGAAAGCTGCCGACTTTGGGAAACTGATCTTTATGCCCGGCATAGAGCCAACTGCGCTACCAGAGATATTTCAGTTCGAGCTGATAAAATTCCGGCGAAATATAGCGCTCGGCCGGGATGTCCGGCAATGGAGGAAAGCCTTCGGGATAGCCCTTACGCCCCTTCTCATAGTCGACGCGTTGCTGCAGCCCCTCGATCGTTTCCATGACGTTGATCTCATCCTCCCATAGATGCCCCGTGCATTATTCTGCATTCATGGGGCAGTGGCCGTGCCTGCGGACCACGCAAGGCTGGCCTGGCGCGAGGGAAAGATAGGGCAGGCGGGCGCGGCCCGGCTACGAACATAAATGATAGGTCGTGCGACGGCGATCACAGAGACGTTGAATTCCAGGGACACCGCCAAGCAAGCATATGCCTTGTCCCGATCAGGTGACACGCCAGACCCAAAGCCGGATGGAATCGGGATGGCGCGCGCCCGAACAGACGAAGATGCTGCTATTGAGCCATGCATAGGGACCAAGCGGTGCGATGAACTCCGGTACGGTGCGAAAATAATAGGCCGACGGGTCGACGGGGTCACCGGCCGCCAGGCGGGCCATGACCTCGGCAGGCCCATGGCGCAGGCCGCGATTGCGGATCTGGATGATGGTGCCGTCATCGGTTTCGATGCCATAGGTTGCATCCGCGACGGTGACGCCATCGGACCGCAAAAGTTGCCAATCGCTGCCTCCGCCAAGGATGCGGCCACGGATATGCGGCCCTTCGACCGTGCCCGACAGGATGGGGATGATCCGCCGGATGCCATCGGGCGTTTCCCCGATCGGAATGGGCGCGGCCAGTTCGGCGCTGGCCGCATAGACGAACGCCAACCCTGGCCGAACGGCGTCGGCGGGCACGGCATCTTCAGGAGACATGGGCATCCTCATTTGCAAGGCCTGTGCAGGATATCACGTCCTGCCCGGCGCTTAGCTGGAACAATAGGTCGACATGATCCGGCAGGTCGGCGACCATGTGGCGAGTCACACGCTCATAATGGCTGACGAACCGCGCGACTGCGGCGTCGTCCATGATCCCCGGCGCATCCGGCGCGGTCGCCCGCAGCTTATGTTCCTGGCGCAGTCGGTTGTTCAGGACATGGTCGAAAGACGGCGGCTTCAACATGAGCAGATGATCGATCATCGCGAACCACTGCGCATAGGATGTCTGGAGGGCTTTGTTTACATGACGCCGCCAGATGCCGTCGGGATCCTCCTGCGCCTCCAGCGCATTGAGCGGCTGCTCCAGGGCGGCGGCATCCTGCGGTCGCGCGCCCACGCACCAGCCTTCGAACAGCAGGATATCGACCTTGCCCGCATGGCGCGTCCAGTCCGCCTGCGGCAACCGGTCGTCCAACGCCTTGCTGAACCGCAGGATCAGCGTGTCTCGACCGGCGACCATAGCCTCCAGCAGCGCCATGCCCGCATCGACATCATGCGTGCCCGGCACCCCGCGCGTGCGGAACAGGGGGTGGATGTCCCTCGCCATCTGTTCCCGCGCCTGCAACGGCAGGTAAAGATCGTCCAGGGAAACGACCGCCGCCGACAGCCCCTGTTCGGGCAGCAGCGATGCCTGGAGAAAGCGGCAGACCGTGGATTTCCCGCTGCCCTGCGCCCCGTTGATCCCGATGATGAGGGGCCGTCCGGCCGATGCATGCCAATATGCTATCTGCCGTGCGAGCGGCCGCCACCAGCGATCGACCATCACCGCATAGGATGGCGGCAATCGCTCGGCGGCGATAAGATCGTCGATGGCGATTGGCACTATAGACTGTCCTGGGGCACCCGCCCCTCTCTCCAGTCGTCGAGATTGGCGAGCGCGCGCAGGCCCATTGCCTCCCGCGTCTCCCGCGTCGCGCTGCCCAGATGGGGGAGGAGAACTATGTTCGGCGCATCGCGCAGGCGTTGGGAAAGATGGGGTTCGCCGACAAAGACATCGAGGCCCGCGCCACCGATCCGCCCGGATTCCAGCGCATCGACCAGCGCGTCTTCATCGACCACGTCGCCGCGCGCGGTGTTGATCAGAATCGCATGGGGGGCCATCTGCGCGAAGATAGCCGCATCGATGATGTTGCGGGTTTCCGCGCCGCCCGGAATATGCAGCGAGACGACATCGCATTGGGCGACCATCTCGGCCAGCGACGACACATAGCGGGCATCCAGGCGCTGCACCGCGTCCTGCGCGCCGGGACGCCGCGAATAATAGATGATGTCCATGCCAAAGCCGAAACGGGCGCGTTCGGCCATCGCCTGGGCAATGCGGCCGAAACCGACCAGCCCCAGCGTCTTGCCGCGCAGGCTGGTGCCAAGCAGATGGGTCGGCCGCCAGCCCGCCCATTGCCCGGCGCGTAATTCCCGCTCGCCTTCGCCTGCCCGCCGCGACGCCATCAGCATCAGGGTGACGACGATGTCGGCGGTCGCATCCGTCAGGACGCCGGGCGTATTGGTCACGACGATGCCTGCGCCGCGCGCCGCCGCCAGGTCGATATGATCGACGCCTGCGCCGTAATTGGCGATGATCTTCGCGCGTTGCCCCGCCGTCCCGACAATGCCGGCGTGCAGCTTGTCGGTGATGGTGGGGCAGATGGCGTCATAGTCCTGCATCGCTGCAGCCAGTGCCGCTTGCGTCAGCGGGACGTCATCCTGATTGAACGTCGCATCATAGCGTTCCGCGATCAGCGCCTCGACCCGTTCGGGCCATTTGCGCGTCACCAATAAACGGGGCTTGTCGGGTATCGTCACGGATCAGCTCTGCGGTGCCGAAGCGGAGAAATAGGCTGTGAACGGATCGTCGGCATGTTCGGGTGGTTCGCCTTCGCGCACGGTCGTCCGACGCATGTCGCGCCTTTCCTTATAGATGTCGAAATCGCCGCCCCGGTGCATGGTCGCCAGATTGTCCCAGATAACGATGTCGCCCGGTTGGTAGGAGACGCCGAATACATAGTGTGGCTGGGTGGCGAATTCGATCAGATATTTGATGAGCGCGCGCCCTTCCTCGCGTGGCAGGCCAACGACGTCCATCGCATGGCTGCCGATATAGATGGCGGTGCGTCCGGTTGCTTCCTGGTGCATGACCATGGGCTGGCGGGCTTTGGGACGGCCGTCAATCTCCTCCTCGGTAATCGGGAAACCCGCGAGCAGGCGCGAATACCAGAGCGAATGTTCGGCCTGCAGCGTGTCGACCTTTTCCTTGATGTCGGCAGGCAGGTCTTCATAGGCCGACCGCATGTCGGCAAAATAGGTGAGCCCGCCTTCCTTGGGCACTTCATAGGCGAGCAACAGCGAATAGGCCGAACGCAGGTCCATGAAGGAGGAATCGGTATGCCAGAGCCGGTCGCCCTTCTTGTGCAGCACCATATTCTCATCGACCAGTATTTCGCCCGTAGGCGTCAGGTTGCTGGCGTCGAATATCTCCGGCGTGTCCGGGTGACGACGCGGCCGGTTCTTTACCGATGGCGCCGTTTCCAAATGGCCGAAATGGCGGCTGAAGGCGACATGGGACGCATTGTCGAAGCCCGTGCCGCGAATGACGCACACGCCCCACTGGTTCATCGCATCCTTGATGGCGGCGACATCGGCGTCGCTCAACGGCTTGCTGACGTCGATGCCGGAAAGCTCGGCACCAAAGCGCGGGGTGATGGGGGTCGCAGTCAAAACCATGATCATATTTCCTGTTAGGGCTTGGTCGCCACGGCATGCGCCGGAAGGACGATGTTGTCGGTGGGAACGGGCGTGCGGGCCGCCTGGCGCTTGCCGACACGGGCAAGCAGGAGCAGCGAAACGCACGAGAGCAGCGGCGTCGCCGCAAGCAGGACGAACAGCAGGCGGGGGGGCATGTTCATCGCCAGCAGATAGCCGCCCAGCAGCGGTGCGAAGATCGATCCGATCTTGGCCACCGATGTCGCCCAGCCCGCGCCATTGGCGCGGATGGCGCTGGGATAGAAAATGCCCGCGATGGAATGCATGCCGAAATGCGTGCCGCTGATCATCGCCATGCTCAGAAGGGAGAAGGCGGCCAGACCCTGCAGCGAGACGGGAGCGAGGCCCATGACCAACAGCAGCGGTGCCGCCAGCATCGGATAGAAAGCGATCGCGATCGGCCCCAGCCGGTCGGTAAAGCGCATGAGCGCCAGGCCAGCGAGCGAGCCGCCGATCGAGCTGACGGACATGATCATCGCCGCCTGCGTCCGGGTGAAACCGACATCCTCGAAGATGATCGGGCCCCAGTTGGACTTGAAATAGACCGCCATCGAACTGCCGATATAGGCGAGCCAGAGCAGGCTGGTGATCGGCCGCAGATCGCCTTTGAACAGGGTGGCGATACGGAAGCCCTTTCCTGTGGCGGGCGCTGTTTCGTCCGTGACCATGAAGCGGTCCTGCGGCCGCGCCCCAAGCCCCGGTTCCAGCGCGTTCAGCGCCTTTGCGATCTTGTCGGGCGATCGCCCCTTCACCGCCAGATAGCGGGCGGATTCAGGCAGCAGGGCAAAGAGGAGCGGGACGAGCAGCAGCGTCGCCACGCCCGACACCATGAATACCGATTGCCAGCCATAAAGCGGCGCCAGCCACACCGTCATCGGTCCTGCGACAACGCCGCCCAGCGTATAGCCCATCATGATGACGGTCACGACGGTCGCCCGATAGCGGCGCGGCACATATTCGATGTTGAGCGCCCAGGCGAGCGGCATCAACCCGCCCAGCGCCACGCCGTTCAGGAAACGCAGCGCCAGCAGCACCTGCATATTGGGCGCGAGCGCAATGGCCATGCTGGTCGCCCCGAACGCCACCACCGACGCGATGATGATCGGGCGGCGCCCATAGCGGTCGCCCAGCCAACCAAAAGCGATCCCGCCCAGCATCGCGCCGAACACGCCGACGGCGAACAGTTCGCCCAGGGAGATGACGTCCGCGCCGAACCCGTCGCGCAGATAGGGCGCGACGAAGGAGATGACGAGCATGTCGAAACCGTCGAGAAAGGTGACGGTCCACGATATCGCGACGAGGCGGATGACGAACGCATTGATCCGCTGACGTTCGATCACGTCCGTCACCTCGATGACGACGGGGGGCGATGGATCGGTTGCGGTCATGCTCATCGTGGCTCGTCCCTCTCCTGCGCCTTATGCACCGAAGTGGAAGCGCGCGCCGACCTTGAACGCGCGACCGACCGGATCGAACAGGATCTGGTTGGTGCCGCCCGATGGTCCGGGCATGGCAGGCGGATCGCGATCGAGCAGATTGTTCACCGTGGCGAACAATTGGAAGGTCCGTCCGTTTCCGGCTTCGACATTCACCCGCGCCGTCATGTCGAGGTAGAAGCGGCTGGGCACATTATTATTGTCGACGCTGTTCGGTGCGGTGACGGCATAGCCATCCTGATCGGGACCGACGAAATTGGTCCAGTAGATGCCCGACGGAATATAGCGGCCATGACCGGTCAGCTGGAATTTCCCGACCGTCCAGGTCAACACGCCATCCAGCACATAATCGGGCACGCCAGGAATCGTGCCCGTGCGCACGCCCGTCTGCCCTGCGCGATCGACCGCGCCCAGGGCATCGACGGTCGTCAGTTCCTTCGTGATATTCGCGATCAGTTGCCCATTCAGTTCGCCCCATGAACCGAGCGGCTGGCGATATTGGAGTTCGATGTCATAGCCGCTGGTCTTGAGGGCGTTGGAATTGAGGATGACGTCGCGGACCTGAAGAATCTGATTGTTGGCATCGCGGGTGATCTGGTCACAGAAATTGGTGGCCCCTTGCGCGCACCGGTTGACCAATGTCTGCGCGCCCAGGGCACCGATCGCGTCGGCCACCTTGATATTATAATAGTCGACCGACAGGCGCAGCCGCTGGAGCAGGCCGGACCGCGGGGCGATCACGAAACCGCCAGTCCAGCTGTCCGCCTTTTCGACCGACAGGTTCGGATTGGCCCCGGTGACGACGAAGGGGTTGGTCTGCAATCCGCCGTTCAACGGGTCGGACAGGCCGATCGAGCGCAGCGTCTGCGGGCCGAACAGTTCGAAAATATTGGGCGCGCGAATGTCGCGCGACCGCGTGCCGCGCAAGCGGACGCCTTCGATCGGTTCGTAGACGAGCCCGGCTTTCCAGGTCGTGACCGACCCTGTGGTGCTGTAATCGGTGCGGCGGGCCGCACCATTGAGGTCGAGCGCATAGCCGACCGATGAATTGCGCAACACGGGGACGGCGATCTCGCCGAATATTTCCTTCACCGTCACGCCGCCCGACAAAGCGGAGCCGTTGAGCGAATAAAAGCCGTTCGCCGCCGAGATGGGATCGGCGGTGCCGTCCACGGTATCGCGCCGATATTCCGCGCCCACCGCCACCGTTACCGGCCCCGCTGGCAGGTCGAACAGCTCGCCGCGCAGGTCCACGCCCGCGACATGCTGTTCATTGACGGTTCGCTGCAGGCCGTTGCCAGTGATATAGCCGACCGACGCCTGGCTGAATTGCCCTTCGCCGAACGGGTTGAACGGCACGCAGCCCGCATCGTCATTGCTGGTGATCGCGTCGGCATTGACGCGGCAGACAATCTGGCCGCCGGAGCGCACCGCGTCTACGGCTTTCAGAAGATTGGCCTGATTGACGAGGTTCGTCGCCCGTTGCGTGAAATTGGTGCGGCCATATTGATAGAAGCCGTTGACCGTCCATTTGTCGCTCAGCTTCGCCTCGACACCCAGCACGCCGCGATAGGTTTCCGTGGTCGATGTCGCCCGGCCGGGGCCAAGGTCGAACGCGGCCTTGCCCAGGATGAAGGAGGCGACGCCATTGGCATCCATCGTCGATGCGACGGCGGCAGGGATGAAGGGATTGTCGCGCTTGATACGGCCCAGCAAAGTCCCGTTGAAGTCGCGGAAGATGGCGCCGTCGACGGTCCCCTTGACCCGACCATAGGACAGGTCGGCGGTCAGCGTGACATCGTCGGTCAGGTCCGCCGTCAACGCGCCATAGGTGGACACCCGTTCCAGCGGCACTTTGAGCCGCAGGGCGGAGATGAAGCCGTTACGCCCTTGTCCCTCACCGCCGAGCATGAACAGCGGACCGACCAGCGAACCATATTGGAACCGCCCCGGCGTGCCGTCGGCCAGGAATTTGGTGCCGCGCAACGGATCGGTCGCCGTCGTGCCGATCACCTGACCCGCCGCATTGTACGACCGATTGATGAGGCCGCCCGGAGACATGGTCGATGTATTGACCCCGCCGATGATCAGATTGGCGGGCAGGCCACCGGCACCGGGCGTATTGCCCAGGATCAGGGTCTGGCTGTCGCACCAGCTACGGCTGGTGCAGGTGCCCAACCCTTCCAGCTTTTCATATTCGACCGCTCCGATCACATGAATGCGATCGCCAAAGCGCATGCCGCCCGACAGGCTGGCGAACAGATTGCCGTCATCGCCCCGCTGCGACATGCCCGCGGCAAATTCGCCGTCCAGGCCTTCCTTCTTGCGGTCGAGGACGAAGTTCACCACCCCTGCGACCGCATCCGACCCATAAGCGGCCGAGGCACCCCCGGTCACGACATCGACGCTGCGCAACAGGGAGGACGGGATCAGGTTGGTATCGACCGAACCCTGCACAGTGCTGGGCACGAAACGCTTGCCATCGACCAGGACGAGTGTGCGCTGGGGATCGAGCCCGCGCAGATCGAGTAGCCGAGCGCCGATATTGCCGCCCAGATTGGCCTGCGCCGCCGGACCGCTCGACGCGCGGAAGCTGGGCAACTGGTTCAGCGCTTCGCCGACATTGGTGATGCCCAGCGCATCGAGCCGTTCAGCGCCGATCGAGGTGACCGGCGTCGGCGCGTTGAAATTGGAACCCAGGCGCGTGCCCGTCACGACGATGTCAGTCACGGGCAAGGCACCCGATGCGCCTTCGGTCGTCTGGGCACCGACGGATTGCGGGGCGGTAGTTGGATCAGCCGGGGCGGACTCCTGTGCGGCCACACCGGTCGGCAGCGCCATCGCTACCCCGATCATGGCCAAGACACTCGCGTTTGCGCGCATGCGCTGGGTGCTCAATCGCATCTTCATTTCCCTCTCCTGGCCTTCTGCTGCGGCCTCTGAACAATTTATGTATCGTGATACATAGATTGTCAACGCCCTCCTTTCAGGGGGAAAATTTGGGGGAAATCTGATATTTTGCAGTTGTTTACCAGCGCCGCTAAGAATGGCATGCGGGCTGCAATCCACTGTCCCGCCTTTGCAATGGGAATGACATGGCCTCCGACGATCCGAATCCAGCCGATCCGTTCGACAGCAGCACAGCGCAATATCGCGCCTATTTTCCCGAAGGATCGCGCGATGACGTCGAATTCCGGCTGACCCGGATATTGTCGCTGTCGGCCCGCCGTTGGGGGACGCATGTCGAAAATCGCATGTTGGCGGCCACGGGCCAGTCCCGGTCGCGATGGCAGACCCTCTTCGTCCTGAGCGTCGCCACGCCCCCAGTCACGACATCGCTCTTGTCGGCCCGCCTCGCCATTCAATGGCCACCGCTGATCCGAACATTGAATTCGCTGGAAGCCGATGGCCTGATCCGCCGGACGGAAAACCCGCACGACAAGCGCTCGCGCCATATCGAGATCACGCCAGCGGGCATGGCGGTCGTCGAGCAGGTTCAGCCCGTTCTGTCGGACATTCGATCGACGGTATTTGCCAAACTCAGCAAAGAAGAGATGGAACTGGCGACGCGCGTTTTGGAGAAGGTCGTCGTCGGCGTGAGTGAAGCCCAGGAGGCGGATGCGGTGTGATATTACTCGATAATCTTAGCTCAGGACTTATTGATTCAACCATAAGATGACGGTTGCGGCGGTACAAATTGCGGACATGAAAGTGTCGGCGTATCGGTCGTAGCTGGGGATGCGACGCCAGTCCTTGAGTTTGCCGAATATCCTCTTGATCCTGTGACACTGGCAGTAGAGCGCGATATCGTGCGGGTCTTGAGTGGCCGATGCGCAACGCCCCCGAAGGGAGACATCCCTGGGACGCATTAGAAATGTTATATTATTTCATTGACAGATTGCTGCAACGGCGAAATGCTCCGCGCCAACAGCCAAGGAGCCCATATCATGTCCCTGACCGCCACCGGCCAGCGCATCATCTTGTCCGACGTCCACCTATCCTATGGCAGCCAGCCCGTGCTGCGCGGCCTGAGCCTGCATGTCGATGCAGGCGAAATCTACGCGCTTCTGGGCGGCAATGGTGCGGGCAAATCGACGACCATGTCAGCCCTGTTGGGCTTTGCCCGGCCAGATAGCGGCACTGTCCTTGTGGCCGGGCATGATCCGATCGCACAGGCCGACAAGGCGCGTGAACAAATCGCTTATGTGCCGGAAAATGTCGCCCTCTACGAACATCTGACCGCGCGCGAGAATGCCGCCTATCTGCTCGCTTTGGCGGGTCGCCACCCCGCCCCGCAGGATATTGATGGCGCGTTCGAGGCCACCGGCCTGCAGACATCGGCCTGGGACAAGCGGATGGGCGGCTTTTCCAAAGGGATGCGGCAGAAAGTGGCGATTGCCATCGCCCTGCTGCGCGCCGTGCCGGTGCTGCTGCTCGACGAGCCGTCATCGGGCCTTGATCCGCGCGCAACCGCCGATTTCAACAGGCTGGTCCACGACGTGGCGCGCAGGGGCGCGGCGGTGCTGATGGTCACCCACGACCTGCTGTCCGCCGCCGACATTGCCGATCGCATCGGCTTCTTGGAATCGGGCCGCATCGTAGACGAGGCATCTGCGCAAGGCGCGGATCGCTTCAACGTGCGCGACCTGCATCGCAAATTTGCGCGGGAGGCCGTCACCGCATGAACGCCATCACCCTGATCGCCCGCGACGAATTGCGATTGATGCGGCGCAATCGCGTCACCGTCATAGCCTTCGCGCTGCTCACCCTCCTCACGCTCGCCGCCGCCCTCATCAGCTGGTCCCATCAGACCGGCATCGCCGAAACCCGCGCTCGGTTCCAGGCGCAGGCGGCGCAGGAATTTACGGCGCAGCCCGACCGGCATCCCCATCGCATGGTTCATTTCGGCAACTTCATCTTTCGCCCCCTGCCGCCGCTCGCGGCCTTCGATCCGGGCGTCGATGCCTTCACCGGCAACAGCATGTTTCTGGAAGGCCATCGGCAGAACAGCGCCAATTTCGGCGATGTCCGCCAATCATCGCTGCTGGTGCGCTTCGGCCAGCTGACACCGGCCTTCGTCCTGCAAGTGATCGCCCCATTGTTGCTGGTTTTCCTCGGCTATGGGGCAGTCGCGCGGGAACGGGAACGCGGCACGCTGCGCCAGATGCTCGTCCAGGGGGTTTCCGCGCGCGCGCTGCTGCTGGGCAAGTTGCTGGCGCTTGCCATAGTCGCTGCGCTGGTCGGGCTTCCCGCGCTGGCCGCCTTTCTGCTGATCGCGGGACAGCCGGGCGCGCTGGCCGGGCCGATGGCCGTCATGGTGCTGGGCTATGGTGCCTATCTGGCGCTTTGGTCGATCATCGTCATCCTGGTGTCCGCGCTGGTGCGGCGCGGGCGCGACGCGCTGCTTGCGCTGCTCGCGCTCTGGACGGTGCTTGTCATCCTGCTCCCGCGCGTTGCGCCCGACATTGCGGCGCAAACCCACATGCTTCCCACCCGGCTCGAAACCGACATTGCGATCCAGCAGGATCTGCATCGTCTCGGCGACGCACATAATCCCGACGATCCCTTCTTCACCGCCTTCAGGCAAAAGGTGCTGCGCCACTATGGCGTCGACAGGGTCGAGGATCTGCCGGTCAATTATAACGGCCTGCTCGCGGTCGAAGGCGAGAAGCTGACATCGCGCCTGTTCGACGATTATGCCAGGCGCAGCTTCACCGTCCAGCAGGCGCAGAGCCGACTGACCGACGGTTTTGGCATCATCAGTCCAGCCATCGCCCTGCGCCGACTGTCGATGGCTGCGGCAGGCACCGACCTGGAAGGCCATCGCCGGTTCCTGGCTCAGGCCGAAGCCTATCGTTACGCCATGGTCCAGCAGCTAAACCAGTTGCAGGCCGACACCGTCCGCTATGCCGATGACAAGGCCAAGGATGCCGGTGCCGATCAGCGCAAGCGCATCTCCGCCGACCATTGGCAAGCGATCCCGCAATTCCGCTTCAAACCGGCGACCACGGGCGATCTGGTCAAAGCCAGCCTGCCTGGCCTTGGCCTGTTGCTCGCCTGGCTGGCGTTCGCGCTGCTGGCGTTGCTGCCCGTTGCCCGCATTCTTCAGAAAGCTCGTGCATGACCCTCCTCACCCATGAATTGCGCCTGCTGCTGCGCTCCCGCATGGCGCTGCTGGCGCTGCTGTTGGTCGCTTTGCTGGCGGCTGCCTCCGTGGCGGCCGGCATGGCCGAGGTCGCCCGCCAACGCGACGTCATCGCCCGTATCCAGCCCAAACAGGCGCAGGATATGGCGGCCGTCGCGCAATGGGCGGCCGAGACGAAAGACCCTGGCACCGCGGCCTATTATAGTTTTCACGCCACTTGGGACACGCCTTCGCCGCTGGCTTTTGCCGCCCTCGGCCTGCGCGATGTCGCGCCTTATATCCTGCGTGTTCGCGCCCTTGGGCTGGAAGCGCAGCTTTATGATGGCGAGGCGTTCAATCCTGAACTCGCCCTGCCGGGTCGTTTCGATTTTGCCTTCGTGCTGGTCTATCTGACCCCTTTGTTCGTGATCGCCCTGTTTCACGATCTGGTGTCGGGGGAACGGGAAGCGGGAAGGCTGCGCATGCTGGACGCCCTGGCGGGGTCGGGCCGGTCGCTATGGCGTCGGCGCGTGCTGCTGCGCGGCGGCTTGCTGTTCTTGGCGCTTGCGGCGCCGCTGACGATAGGCGCCATCCTGTCCGCCGTGCCCTTGCCCACCCTCCTGTCCGTGCAGGGTCTAGTCGCGCTCTACCTCGCCTTCTGGATCGGCGTGACGTTGCTGGTCGGGCGGATGCGCTGGAGTTCCGTCGCCAATGCCGCGACGCTGGCCGGTATCTGGCTGGTGCTGACGCTGATCCTGCCGACCATCGCCCATGTCGCGATCAACCGCCTCATCCCGGTGGGTGAGGGCGTGGAACTGACGCTCGCCCAACGCGAAGCGGTCAACCGCGCATGGGACATCCCCCGTGCGGACACGATGCGCGCATTTTACGCCGGTCATCCCGAATGGAAGGATAGCCCGCCGCTGACGGACGCCTTCCACTATAAATGGTATTTCGCCTTCCATCAGGTCGGCGACGAAAGCGTCGCGCCAAAGGTCGCCGCCTATCGAAACGGCATAGAAGCGCGCGATGCCGCCGCGCGCGGCATCGGCTGGCTATTGCCGTCGGTCGGGGTGCAGGCGGCTCTGACCCGTCTCGCCAACACCGACATGGCAGCCCAACTGGCCTATCAGGATCGAATCCGGGCCTTCCATGAAAAATTGCGGAATTTCTATTACCGCTATCTGTTCACCGATACGCCGTTCGAAAAGGACGACTTTGATCGCGCGCCGACCTTTGTCGGCGGCGCTTAGTCCTGCGTCACGAACGGAAAGCGTCGTGAAGGAATAGGGCCAGTCGCTCCTGATCGCCACCGGTGGTAACTCATCGCCAGACCTATGGCGGATGGCCGAAGCCAAGGCTTCGCCAGATCAATCTTCCGTCACTATCGCGTGGGACAGAGAACGTCGGGAGAACGGCAGGTCACAGCAAAGCTGCATGCCCGTTGATTTCGTCCGTCAGCGACCGGCGGCCTCCGCCGGTTGCACGCCACTCGCGTCGATCACGCGCTTTGCCTCTGCCGGCCATTGGTTTCCGACCACCGCCACATTGTCCGTCGCGCGATTGTTGAGATAGACGCTCCATTCGCCATTGAGCTTGCCGCTATTATACCAGTTGGCCGTAGCGACATTGTCCAGCGCCGTGCGCCGCGGCGCGATATGCGACTGGGTGTTGAGGTTGAGCCAGACGCCGCCGACCCGGTCGATGACATTGTTGCGCACAGTGACATAGCGCGACCCTTCGTCCAGATAGATGCCGATCCCGCCCGATCCGGCGATGTCGGATATGTAATTTTCCGCGATCAGCGCGCCGGGATCAGCGGACAGATGATAGATGGCGCCGCCGTCGGGGAACCATTGTTTCACCCGGCTGACCCGGTTCCCCATGACCACGGTGTCGCGCAGGGTCGTGGGCGTATCATAGACGATGTTGCCGGGCTGGTCATAATAGCCGCGTTGCTTGCGCCAATATTCGGCGCTGCCGCCCGGATCATTGGCACCCCACCCCCAGCCGACATCGATGCCGTCATAGGGCGCGTCGGAGACGTCGTTGTTCAGGATGAGCGTGCCGGACGCATAGGTGACGAGGATCGCCGACTGTTCCTTATAATCGCGCGACACCCCTTCGATCCGGTTGTTGCGGATGATTATGTCGCGCAAGCCCATCTCAGGCCGGGTTGGATGATGCGCGTCCGGCTGTACCCCGCCCGCCATGATCGCGCCGCCAGCCAGATCGGCAAATTCGTTGTTCGTCACCTCGATCGCCGACGTGCCAAGGCCCACGCCGCTTTCATTGGCTTCCGGGTTGGTACCGATGCCGAGCGCGATCTGCCCCAGTTGCGAAAAGCGATCGTCGTCAAAGACGATGCGCCGGGCCGCAGCGACCTGTACTGCGGCGGGCTGCTGACTCCACCGGTTGCGCATCCGTTCGAAGGATGCGCAACCCCAGCTGCAATCGCGGATCGGATCGGCGGGATAATCGACGAGTTCGCCCGCCAGATAGGCGCCGCTCTGCTGGCTGGCATAGCCCTCCGGTCCCGACGGCTGCAGCCAGCTCGTATGGCTGAATTGCAAGCGACGAAATTCGAGATCGCGGACGGGTTCGTCATAGCTGCCCGCGATCGACAGCAGATGTTCCAGCCGCGGCAGGACGACGTCAATTTGGCTCATATCCTCGCCCGGCCGGGGCTTGTAATAGAGTTGCCCGGCCTTCGGATCGACGAACCATTGGCCCGGCTCCCGCAGGAAGGCGAGGGCATTCACCAGGAAGAGGCGCGCGACTTCGGCCGATACCGGTCGCGCCATCGTGTCATAGCCGACCAGATTATTGCGCCATCCCGGTTGCTGCATGATGATCCTGTCGCCTTCGATACGGTCGACCATGGCATGGCGATGGGTGAACCAGCTCATGCCTTCCACTTCGATGCGGCTCTGACCGGGGAGTTGCGCCAGAAAGCGCCAGGCCGCATCCTTGATCTCCAGTCCCCAAGGATGGAAAGCGACGGCGGTCCGCGGGATTTCGACCGAGGCGCGTGGCGCGAGTTTCCCCGCGACGGTCAATTGCCGGGGGTCCGTGCCCGCAGGAACGCTGGCCGCCCAGATATTCCGCTGCTGGTCGACTTGCCGCCAGCCGGTGACCGGTTGACCGCCCGACAGGATGGCGCGTGTGCCGGGCACACCCTCCCACCGCACCGTATAGCCATTCTGACCGCCGTCTCCGGCACTAAAGCGCAAGGGGGCGTTCAGGCGGTAGGTTCCCGCCGCCAAAGAGACCGTCACATCATGGTCGCGGTTGAGGCTCCGCACCGCCTTTTGCGCGCGGACCAGCGAGGCAAAGGGCTTGCGCGCCGATCCATCGCCGTCGTCCGACCCCTGCGGCGACACATGCAGGATGATCGGCGTCGGTGCCGGGCGGTTCGGGATGACGACCCGGAAATGCCTGTCTTCGGGGCGCTCAGATGGGGCCACGCGGGGAATGTCGGGCATGGCGGGTAGTTGCGTCATCGCAGGACCGCTCGATCCTGCCGAGATGGCGAACAGACATAACCACCGCATCCGCATTCCTAGCATCTCCATCCTTTATCCAACGTCAGCGTCTAGGCGCGATCGTCGCAATCGGCCAAGGGTAGCAGCTCAGCGGCCGCAGCCATAGGCGTGAATGAGGCCCTGTCAGAGTAAAAGGGGGAAACGCAGCCTGTGATCCGAATGGGGTTCAGGCTTCGACTGTAGCGAAGCCAACCGTCCTTCAACTCGCCCCACCGATCGCCCCCGGTGTCAGGATGAGCGTCAGGAGAATGAGGGCGATGCCGACATATCCCCAGGCGCCCATGCCCTGCCAGGCGATCTTCAGGCTGCCCGCGTCGGATCGCGAAGATCGGGCCAGCCGCATCGCGTAGATCATCGTGCCGGTGACAGCCATCGCCGTCAGCAGCGCGCCGAACAGGAACCAGAGGACTTTGGTCCACAGGCCGCCGAAGGTGCCGAAATGTAGCGGATCGGCCATTTCGGAAATGCGCTGATGCGCGCTCAACGTGCGGCCATCCAGCTGCGCGACGACGCGCGATGTCGCCGGATCGACGACCACCGCATTGGCGCGATCGCGCACCAGCCAGGCGGAGGACTGGCCGAGGAAGATGACGCCATTGTCGGGCGTGAAGCGGATTTCCCGAATATCGAGCGCAGGATCGGCGCGGCGCGCGACGGCGACCAGCCGGTCCAGCGCGGCCCCGGTCGGCATCGCACCAGCCGCCACTTCCGGTAATTTGGGCACCTTGGCGTTCCCGCCCAATGTCTCCACCAGATACCATAGGCCCGTCAGCGTGATCAGCGCCACGAACCACAAGCTCCACAGGCCCATCAGGCGATGCAGGTCGCCCGTCATCCGCCGCCCATCGCCGCCGCGCGGCGCTCGGAAGAAGCCGCGCCACCATTTCTTGTAGGTGACGATGCCCGACACCAAAGAGGCCGCCAGCAGCAGGGCGAGCGAACAGACGATCGGTATGCCGATCTTCGTCGGCAGCATCAGGTGGCGATGGGCCTGCCGCAGGAAGCGGTGGACACTGGCCCATCCATGCCTGCCTGTAACCTTTGCCGTCCACGGATCGATATAGACACGGTCTGGCGCGCCCTTGCCGCGACTGACCCAGGCTTCGACCGCAAACCAGGGGTCGATCGGCGCATAGAGGGTCTGGAGCCGGGCATCGGGCGCGGCGCGGGCCGCCGCCTGCGCCAACGCCCCCCAGGATGCGACGGGTTCCGACCGGGGCGATACCCGCATCGCGGGCGTCGCCAGCCAGTCGATTTCATGCGCGAACACGGCGAAGGTGCCCGTCGCCAGGATGAAGGTCAGGAAGATCGACAGTTTGAGGCCGATCCAGCTATGCACCACCCACCAGAGCGACCGACCCTTTTTCACGCGCAGCTGATCCATGGTCAGAATTGAAAGCGCAGTTCGGCCAGGAATGTCCGCGGCTCGCCCGGAAAATGCCCGCTCTGCGCCGAAAAGCCCGATGCGGCATAGACCTTGTCGAACATATTATCGACCCGCAGCATCAGTTCGGCAAAGCCAAGCCCCTTGGTGATCGATGCGTCGAAGATCGTATAGGGTTTGACGGTCTGCCCCGACAGGCTGATGCGCTTCGACACATGTTCACCGCCGACGGCAAAGGCGGCGTCGATCGCCGGCACCTGATAGCGGGTCCAGAAGCCGACCTTATGCTTGGGCGCATTGGCGAAGCGATTGCCGACGGCGTTGGTGATCGCCTGACCCGCGATCGTGCCGGTGATCTTCGTGTCATTATAGCCATAATTGACCAGCGCCACCCAATTGGCGGTAATGTCGGTCGACAGGTCGATCTCGAACCCCTTGCTCGTCACCTCGCCGATCGGGCGCAATTGATCCTGCCCGTTGACGGGCGGCAGGCTGGTATCGGCCTGGAGGATATTCTTGCGGACGATGCGGTAGGCGGCCAGATTGGCCTGGAGCCTGCCGTCGAAAAGGTCGGTCTTGATGCCGCCTTCGAACTGGTCGCCGGTCACAGGGGCGAAGGGACCACCGACGTCACCATTCTGGCTGGCGGCCGTCTGCGGCTCGAAACTTTGCGACCAGCTCAGATAGACCGACACATCCTTGCGCGGCTTGTAGATCGCGCCTGTGCGGAATGTGATATCGTCATCTTCATAAGAGCCGGCGTTGATAACCGCGTCCTCGAACTTGTCGTAGCGCACGCCACCGACCAGCATGAACGCATCGGTCAGGCTGATCTGGTCCTGCAGATAGGCACCCTGACGCTTCGTGCGCGTATCCGTGACGGTGAAGGGCAGCAAAGCGGCCCGCGCCACGTCGCGCGCGCTGTTGGTATAGACGGGATTGCTGAGGCTGAGCGGCGTCACGCCTGCGCGCAGGATGCGCGAATGAAGCACGCTCGTCTCGTCATACCAGTCCGCGCCGGTCTGGAACTTATGCTCCATGCCGAGCAGATCGACCCGCGCTGTCAGATTGGCGGAAAAGGACAGGCCATCGACATCGCGTATCTGATCGCGAAACTCGCGCGCGACCAGATCGTCGCTACCCGCCACCAACCCGCGCGGCTCATGATATTGCTGCGTCTCGGTCGCCTTGAAATAGCGCACCCCTGCGTCGAACGTGACCCGCTCCCCGATCGCCGTCGCATAACGCGCCTGATAGGCCTGCGACTTCAAATGCAGAAAATCGGTAGGTTCATTGGCATTCCAGCGAATGTCGGTCAGGAAATTGCCGTTATCGTCGGTCAAAATGCCGCGCAGGCGGTTGGCCTGGAGGTCATTGTCATAGACCGTCGCTTGCAACGTCAGCTTGCCGCCCTCATTGGTCTTGATCGCCAGGCCGCCATCACCGATCAGCGACACATTCTTCGTATTGCGCCGATAGGGGTTCATCGCCTCGTAAAAGCCGCCGAGGCGGTAGGTGACGATCCCGTCCTTATCCACCGGGCCGGTCGCTTCGGCCGATAGGCCGCGACGATCATAATTGCCCGCCGTCGCGACCAGGCGCATGGCGCTGGCATCGCCGGGTACCTTCGACACATAGTTGATGATGCCGCCGGGCGACCCCGGACCAAAGAAAAGCCCCGCCGGTCCCTTCAGCACCTCCACCCGTTCGATATTGAAAAGCTGCGGCACGGAAAAGCCGATGAACGGATTGCCGCGCATGCCATCATAGAAGGATTGGTCCTGGCGAAATCCGCGGAAGGTGACGCCTGCATAGCTGAAGAAGCTGACACCCGAAATATTGCGATAAATGTCGGTCGCGTCGCGTGCACCCTGATCGGCAAACAGATCCTTGTTGATCACCTGCAAAGCCTGCGGAATGTCGAGCGGGTCTTCGGCGCTTTTGCCGACGGTCGTGGTTTCGGTGCGGTAGAGGCGCTGCGCGCGGCCCGTCACGATGATCTGATCGCTATCGGCCATGGCTGCATCGGGTGCCGACGCAGGAACCTCCTGCGCAGAAGCCACCGACGCCCAAGCCGACAGGGAAACAGACGCAAACAGCGCCGCGCGGAAAATGGACAAAACAAACCCCCATATCAGTTTCGCTAATGATAGTGATTCGCGATAGTGGATTTGAATGATAGGAGCAAGCGGCCAGAGTCCGTTTTACGCATCGCGCCAACGGGACGGTTTACCCATTCGCATAGGCGCGATGCCGCAAAGCGACCGGAAACGCTGCGCCCCACGCGAACCGCCCTGTGGAACGAGGCATTGGAAGCTAAGGCCTTGAAACGCTTGCCGGTGACCCTAGATATAGGGTGTCGCTTCTTTCCCCCTTTGGAGCGACATCTCCCTGAACCTTGGCCCCGCCGTGAGCTAGCTCCGGCGGGGTTATTTTATACGCAGTCCCCAGTCCAAAGGGTTCACCGCTAGGTCCGGCCTGAAAATAAGCCAGCCAAGCAAAATGCGTCTTGTTGGACATGGCATTGATGCAAAGGGCAGCGCCTGCATGTCCGATGTGGTAATGTCGCCGTGGTGGTTCTACGGGCGATGCATAATCTTACGACATTCAGGTAGATGATGGCCCGCAAACATTCGAAACATGGTTCCTATGATGACTCGCATGTCGAGGAGGAGGCCCCTGCGCCGGCGGCTCCTTGCTGGCTGTGCGGTCGGCCGACGGGCAAGACCATCGTGTGGCATCATCCCGTGCCCAAGAGCCGGGGCGGGCGGGACGTCGTTCCCATGCATCCCATATGCCAGCAGACATTGATCGCGAATTTCACCAATTCCGAACTGCAGCGCCACGGGATGGTAGTGGATGGCCTGCTGGACAATCCCAACATCCGCAAATTCGTCGATTGGGTGGCGAACAAGGATCCCGATTTCACCGCGACGATGGCCAAGAAACAGCGATAAGGCAGCGCCGCTGCGCCGGCGCGCCTGTTGTTCAGTCGACCAGCTCAGGCGCGCCGGTTGCGTCAGGCGACAAAGGGGAAAGCCAGCGCGATCATGCCCACCAGCGTCATGACGATGCACACCGCCGCCGCGGGCAGCAGGGTGAAGCGCTGATGGTCGGCCAGGTCGATACCGGCCAGGCTGACCAGCAAATAGGTGGACGGGACCAGCGGGCTGAGCAGATGGACAGGCTGCCCCATCAGCGATGCGCGGGCGATGGCCATCGGCTCCACGCCATAATGGGCACCCGCTTCGGCCAGGATGGGCAGCATGCCGAAATAAAAGGCGTCGTTGGAAATGAAGAAGGTGAAGGGCAGGCTGAGCAGCGCCGTGATCGGCGCCATATAGGGGCCGAGCGCAGGTGGAATGAAGCCGACGACTTCCTTGCTCATCGCCTCGACCATGCCCGTGCCCCCCAATATGCCGGTGAAGATGCCCGCCGCGAAAATGAGGGAGACGACGGACAGGACATTGCCGGCATGGGCGGCGATCCGCTCCTTCTGCTCGGCAACGCCCGGATAATTGACGATCATGGCGATGGCGAAAGCGATCATCATCAGGACCGACAGCGGCAGCAGTCCCCAGACCAGCAGGGTGAGCAACGCCACGACCAGCGCACCGTTGAACCAGATCAGGCGCGGGCGGCGCGCCTGCGGATATTGCGAGACCGCAAGATCGGCGATGTCATGCGATTGCTGGACGCTGACATGGCCCAGGCGGCGGCGTTCCTTCCGCCCGAACCAGACCGCAAGGCCGACCAGAAAGGCGAGGCCCGCGATCATGCCAGGGATCAGCGGCAGGAACAGGGTGGCCGGGTCCAGCTTCAGGGCGCTTGCGGCACGGGCGGTCGGCCCGCCCCATGGCGTCAGGTTCATCACGCCGCTGGTCACCATCAGCAGGCAGCATAGATAGAGCCGGTTCATCCCGAACCTTTTGTACAGCGGCAGCAAGGCGGCGATCGTGATGATGTAGGTCGTCGATCCGTCGCCATCGAGGCTGACGAGTGCGCACAGCACCACGCTGCCGATCAGGATCAGCATCGGATCACCATGGACGATGCGGATCAGCCGCACGACCAGCGGATCGAACAGGCCGGTGTCGGTCATGATCGAAAAGAAGAGGATCGCGAACAGCAGCATGACGCCGGTCGGCGCCAAATTCTTGATACCCTCGATCATCATGTCGCCCAACCCCGCCGATTGCCCGGCGATGACACCGAAGACGGAGGGAATGACGATCAGCGCAACCAGCGGCGTCATCTTCTTGGTCATGATCAGCGTCATGAATGTGGCGACCATGAGAAAGCCGAGCAGGGCGAGGTTCATCGCTGCGTCCTTGAAAGAACTGGAGGAAGGGGGATTAGAAGGTCACGCCGACGCGGGCGGAGATGGTCTGGCCATCGTCGCTGCCGGTGTAAGTGCCGGCGCGATTTTCGCTGTGCCACTGGATGCCGTTGAGCTGAAAGCGGGTGAAGCTGTTGAGATACCAGTTGACCCCTACGGTCGCGGCCCAACCCTCGCCGCCCAGGGCCAGATCGGTATAGTCGAGATTTTCATAGCGTGCGGTCAGCTCGATCGCACCGGTGCCGCCATCGAGCACTGGATCGAGCACATTGGGCTGGCCAAAGCTGCCGAGGCGCGGGTTATAGGGCGGCAGTTCGCCAGTCAGGAAGAAGCCGGTCGATACGCTCCACGCTTTGCTATGGAAATCAGGCCGACCGGCATCGAGCCGGGCGATGCGCTGGCCCGCTTCGCCCATCACCCACAGGCCGCCGCTATAGCCGCCCAGTTCGACGCCATAGCCAGTGGTGGACCGGCCGCCGAGCAGATCGCCAGTACTGACCCGCACAGCGCCGTTGAAGCGTCCGCCGATCACGGTGCTGCGCGTCAGGACGGTCGCGGCGTTCGACAAGGCTTCGTCGAAGCCCCATGCGCCCAGATGCAATAGAGTCTTGTCAGTCTTGACCGGGTTCCAGTGCGCGCGTGCCGAAACGGTGCGGCTGTCGTTCGTCGCCTGCTGGCCGTCGACCCGGTCCCCAGTGACGGCGACCGATGCGTGCCAGTTGGGGCCGAACATCCGGCCCATGATGCCGATGCCGTAGAAGCCGCGCTGTGGAATGATGGCGGTCGATACCGTGCCACGCTCCAGGAAGGGCGTGGAGTCAGAGCCGGTGCTGCCTTCGAACGCGCGGTCGTTGAACAGGTGGCCGACGCGCACGTCATAATCGACATTGGTGCTGATCTTGTTGCGCCACCCCATGAAGGCAGTGACGATATCGACTTCATTTTCGGAGAAATCGGTTTCGAACTGGTAGAAAAAATGCGGGCCGACGCCGCCTTCCAGACCCAGGCGCAGCGCGCGCATGCCCGTCGTGGTGGTGTTGCGCCCGTTATAGCGCGAACCCATGGTCGAACTGACGTCCACCAGAATGCGGCCGCGCGGCTTGTAGGTGAATATGCCGTCGGCGCTGCGGAATACCGGCAGGCCCGCGCCCCATTCGGTCTTCAGGCCGACTTCGGCGGCTGCGATGGCGCGCGCTTGTGCCACGTCGATATCGGCAGGACCAGGCGGCACGATCTGCGGGGCGAACGGGCTGACGATCATCGGCGGCGGCGTGGCTTGCTGCTGCGCCATTTGCGGCGCGGCCATGGCCTGTGGCGCAGCCGTGGCGGCCGTCTGTCCTTCCAGCTTGTCGAGCCGCGCTTTCAGCATGGCGATCTCTGCCGCTTGCGCGCGCACCAGATCCGCCAGGTCGGCGTTACTCGGCGCCTGGGCCAGAGCGGGCGTGGCGGCGATCAGCGCCAGCGCGGCACAACCGCCGCGCAGGAAGGACGAGGTCATTGGCTTTTGGCTCCGGCGGCGAGAATATCGTTCCAATCGCGCAGGAAACGCTGGCGTTTGACGCGATCGAGATTGACGAGAAGCTGGGGGCCGACCCGGATCGGTCGGGCCTGGCCAGCGGGCAGGCGGCGGGCGCGGATGTCCGTCCGCACCGGCCATAGGCTGTGCTGGGCCAGCAGCGATTGCCCCTGGCGCGACAGCAGGAAATCGAGAAACAGCTTTGCCGCTGCCGGATGGCGCGCCTCCCGCGCGATGAAGGCGATGCGCGAGGTGACGATCGTATAGTCCTGCGGGAAGACCACGCCGATCCGCGGATCCCGCCGCGCCCGCTCCAGCGCGTAGGAGCCGATGACATTATAGGCGATCGCCTGCCGCCCTTGCGCCACCGCGCGCAACATCGCTTCCGTCGTCGTGGCCAGCACGGGCCGGGTCGCAGCCATCGCCTCGACCAGCAACCGGGTATCGCGCGTGATCGCGAAATCTTCGGTCAGGTACAGATAACCGACATTGGACAGCGCCGGATCGAAGGTCGTGACCTTGCCCGTCAGCGCGCGGCGGTCGCGCCGCAACAGCGCTTCGAGTGCGGCATGGGTGCGGGGCACCCGTGCCGGTGGGATCGCCTTCTTGTTGTAGACGTAGCCGATCGGTTCGGCCGTGACGCCAAAGCCCATATTCTTCCACACCGCCGACGCTGGCAGAGCGGGCTTTTCCGGGCTGGCATAGGCCTGCGCGAAGCCATCGTTGATCAGCTTGCCCTGCAGATCCATCGCCGACGACCAGACCAGATCGGCCGACGGCTTTCGCGCGCGTGTTTCGGCCATGAAGCGGCGGGAAATTTCGGCCGAGCCCAGGTCGGCATAATTGACGGTGACGCCGGGATAGCGGCGTTGGAAGGCGAGGATGATCGGCACCATCTCCGCCCGGTCGGCATTGGCGTAGACGCTGACCTGCCGCTCGACGCGCGCGGCGGCGATCAGCTGATCATAGGAACGCGGATAGCCGGTCGGGCGCTGCTGCGCACGCGCCGGGATGGCTGGCACGGCCAGGCTTGCCAGTATCGCTATCTTCAGAATAACCCATCGCATCGCTCCATCTCCTCGCTTTCCGCCTCTATGTTCGGATAAGATGCGAGGGTGGGATACAAAAGGAACCTGTCATCAACCTTTCAGCAACCGGTGCCCCATTCGCATTTTGATCATCGAGGACGACGCAGCGCTGGCGCGCAGCCTTTCGGCATTGCTCCGCGCAGGGGGGCATGCCGTCGATCATGTCGCGACCGGCGAGGATGCCTTGGCCGTGATCGGCAGCGAACCCTATGCGCTGGCGATACTGGACGTTGGCCTTCCCGATATCGACGGCTTCACGGTGCTTGCCGAATTGCGCAGGCGGGGCGCGCGCACGCCCGTCCTGATGCTGACGGCGCGCGATGCACTGGACGACCGCGTGCGCGGGTTGGATCTGGGCGCGGACGATTATCTGCGCAAGCCGTTCGAGCCGGAAGAACTGGAAGCCCGCGTGCGGGCGCTGGGACGACGGCGCGGCGGCGATCCGACTCCCCAACTTGTCGTTGGCGCGCTGACGATCAACCGCTCGACCGGCATGGCGGACATTGCCGGGCGATCGCTGGACTTGCGCCGCCGCGAACTGGCGGTGCTCGACGCGCTGGCGACCCGCGTCGGCCAGGTCGTGCCGCGCGAATTGCTGATCGGCGAAGTGTTCGGTTTCGATGAGCCGGTGGGCGGCAATGCGATCGAGGTGCATGTGACCCGGCTGCGCGGCAAGCTGGCGCCCGATGGCCCCGGCATCCGCACGGTGCGGGGCGTTGGCTATATGCTCGATGCCGACTGAGACACGCCCTGTATCGCGCCCTGTACCGCGCCAGGCCATTGCGCTGCGCACCCGGCTGCTGGCGGCGATGTTGGGGCCGTTGCTGGCGGTGGCGGCGATCGTCGGCATCGGCGGCGCGACGCTGATCGCTGATGTCGTGCGCCGCACTAACGACCGGGTCTTGGGCGGCGCGCTGGGCGCCATTGCCGAAACGGTGCAGGTCGAGCGGGGCGACGTGACGCTCGACCTGCCGCCCGCAGCCTTTGGCATGCTTGAAAATGGCGAACGCGACAATGTCTATTACCGCATCGCCGTGGGAGGCGAATTGCTGACCGGCTATGCCGACCTGCCCGCGCCCGACCCCGAAACGTTGGTCACCGACCAGCCCCGTTTCCGCTTCGCCCGCTATCGTGACCAGGACATCCGCATCGGCGAGGTGAAGCGGATGCTGCCCCGGATCGATCGTCCCGTCATCGTGCAGATCGCCGAAACGCTCGACAATCGCAAGGCGTTGACCAATCGGCTGTTGGGCGCGCTGCTGCTGGCAGAATTAGTGTTGGTGGGGATGGCGGCCTTGCTGCTACGCCCGGCGCTGGGGTGGAGCCTGCGCCCGCTTGCCCGGTTGCGGGAGGCGATCGAGTCGCGAGAACTGAGCAGTCGTCCGGATTTTTCGCCGCTCGACAACGGGCCCTTGCCTAGGGAGTTGCAGCCGCTGGCAACGGCCTTCAACCAGTTGCTGGCGCAGCTCGACACGGCGACCGGCGGCGTGCGCCGCTTCACCGCCGATGCGTCGCACCAGATGCGCACGCCTTTGTCCGTGCTAAAGGTGCAGGTCGCGCTGGCCCGGCGCGGATCGAGCGGCGCCCTTGACGAGATCAGCGATGCTGTGACGCGGCTTGAACGGCTCGTGACCCAGCTTCTCGCGCTCGCCCGCGCCGAGGAAGCGGGCGTGTCCGCCCCGCTGGAGGCCGTCGACCTCAAGGAAGTCTGTTCCGCCGTGATCAGCCGCCTGATCAACCAGGCGATCATGGCCGGTGTCGAACTCAACCTGGAGGCAAACGACGGGACGGATTATGGCATATCCGGCCACCGCACTTTGGCGTTCGAGATCATCGCGAACCTCATCGACAATGGCATCCGCTACAACCGTCGCGGTGGCACCGTATCGATCACCTTGTCGCGGCGGCAGGGCGAAACGCTGCTGGCCGTCCGTGACGACGGCCCCGGCATACCGCCTGACAAACGGGAAGCGATCTTCGAGCGTTTCGTCCGGCTGGGCGGCGCGCAGGGGCCTGATGGCACGGGCCTTGGCCTGGCCATCGTGCGATCTGCCGCGCAACGCATGGGTGCCCACGTCGCATTGGGTGATATGCGGGTCGGAACGGCGATCGTCATACGATTTCCTACAGGCTGATATCGCCGAACAGGCCCCATTCACCCTGTGCTTTTACAGGGCATCACGGCGAGACCCTAGCGAGTGTGTCTGATGGTATGTAACGCCTCTTAAACGATATAAGCACTAACTTATTTTGAGATAATCTCACTTTACAACATGCAATATATGAGTATTTCGGAGGCAGGTTGCCAAAGGGTCGCTCATGCAAATGAAGATTATGCGATATGGGGCATCCTCTTCCCCATCGCCGAAATGCGCTTTCGACAATGCCGCCGCCATATTCCTCGACTGGGACGGCTGTGTGATGATCGGCAACACTCTGATCCCGGCGGCGCGCACGCTGTTGGAGCGGCATGCGGATCGCGTCGTCATTCTGTCCAACAATTCGACGCATCTGCCCGAAGATTTCATGCGCATATTGAACCAGGCGAATGTCCATATCGCGCCGGATCGGATCATCCTTGCCGGTGCGGAAGCGGTACGCCTGGCCATGCAGACGCCGGAGGCCCGCACCTTGCTGCTCGGAACGACGCGGATCAAAGCCTATGCCCGGCAGATGGGGCTGACGCTTGTGCGGGACGCGCCGGATCAGATCCTGCTGACGCGCGACACGCGCTTTACCTATGCCAAATTATGCCGTGCAGCGAACGCTCTGCAGCGAGGCGCGAAGCTGATCGTCGCCAATGTCGATACGACGCATCCCGGACCCGATGGCCATATCGTGCCGGAAACCGGGGCGATGCTCGCGGCCTTGCTGGCCTGTGTACCGACTGCTCCTATGGTGACGGTCGGCAAACCCGGCCCCCTCCTGTTTGCGCGCGCTTGTGAAGTCGCTGGCGTCGCACCGCATGACGCCGTGATGATCGGCGACAATCCGGAAACGGACGGAAAAGGCGCGATCGATTATGGCATCTACCCCATACTCATCGGGCCGGATGCCGGGCTGACCCTGGACGACATCCTCAACTGGTAAGCGGCGTTGCGCCTCAAAAGCGCTTGATCGACAGAACGTCGAACGTCTGGCGCAGCGTCTCGGTCGAGCGCTCATAATCCGCCAGCGCCAAGGCCGCGATCAGCGCATCGACCACGCAGAGCTGCGCGATCCGGCTGGTCATCGCCTCGGTGCGAAAACTCGTCTCGCGCGCCATGGTGAACAGGACCAGGTCGGCATAGGCCTGGATTGGCGAACGGGCGAAATTGGTGATGACGATGGTTTTCGCGCCCGCCTCCCTGGCCAGCCGGGTGGCCGCCACGGTCTCATGCGTGGCGCCGCTGTGCGAGATGGTCAGCACGACGACATCGGGGTCGCATCGGGATGCGCAGATCGCCTGCACATGGCTATCGACCACCACCCGCGCGTCGAGGCCGATGCGCAACATGCGATAATGCGTGTCCTCGGCGATCGGCGCGGACGAGCCGATGCCATAGACTTCCACGCGCTTGGCCGCGCGGATCATGTCGACCGCGCGGGACAGCGCGGTGGGGTCCAGCACCGACAACGAATCGCGCAAGGCCTGAATGCCGGAATGAAATACCTTCCGGCAGATCGTGTCCATGTCATCATCGCGCGTGACATCTTCGTGGATGAACTGGACCGGTTGCACGATTTCCTGGGCCAGGCTGAGCTTCATCTGCTGGAAGCCGGACAGGCCGATACCGCGACAGAAATTGATGATGCTGCCTTCGCTCACGCCCGTCTCTTCGGACAATTCGGTCACCGACATGCCGACGATCTTTTCGGGCTGGGCGAGGATATAATCGGCGATCCGGCTCGCCCCCTTCGCCATGCCCGGCTGGGCCACGCGAATGCGATTGAGCGTGTTGTCGATGGGACCATTGTCGGTGGTCGGCAGGGCACGGCGTTTGGGGGTAGGGGCTGTCATGAGAGTCCTGAATGGCGAGCGCGGGCGCGAACCACCTCTAACAGCATTTCGTCGCCCTGCAAAATTGAGTGTATTTTAATCGGGCTCAACGCTGCTTGCCTTCCCACCACAGCAAACTCATTTTTAATGCGATATAAAATTGAGTAATGTTCATTCAACTGTCACATCAGCCTCCTACTTGACCCCTGCAAGCGGTTGACGCGCTGCAGCATCGAGTCGGTTCCACGACATGCTGCTGCCCCGGCAACCCGAACATTTTTGGGGGTATTGTCATGGTGAAGCATTCACGTCCTTACGGCCGATCGAAATTCGGCGCGGTGCATCTTGGCCTGTTGCTGGGGGCCAGCCTGCTGCCGACAACGGCCATCGCCCAGGCACCCGCCGCTGCCGAAGCAACCGCCGAAGCCGAGGCTGCTGCTTCATCGATCATCGTGACCGGCCAGCGCGTCGAAGCGACCAAAGTGGCGGCCGATGCCATCGCCTTTGGCAACAATATCCAGATCGTCAGTTCCGAAGCGATCGCCGCGAGCGGTGCCAGCAACTTCGCGGAACTGGCCCAGTTCCTCATCAAGGGTGCCAATATCGGCTATTCGCCGGACGAGGGCGAATATACCATTCGCCTCGACGGCGGCGGCGACCGCGACACGCTCGTCGTCCTCGATGGCGTGCCGCTGTACGATCGTGGCCCGGCGCTGGAAGATATTTGGGGATCGACGACGATCGACCCGCACATGATCGAACGGGTCGAAGTTTTCCGCGGCGGCAACAGCCTGTTCTTCGGATCGAACGGCGGCATCGGCGTCATCAGCCTGGTCACCAAGCGCCCCGACGGCACCAACAAGGTGGAATTGGGCGCAAGCTATGGCGAGTTCAATTCGCGCGAATTGTGGGGCAACGCCAAATTCGCGCTGGACGCCGAAGGGCGGCATAGTTTCATGGTCTATGGCAGCAGCCAGCAGACCGACGGCCCGCGCATCTTCGCGCCGGAAAGCTATGTCGACAATGTGGCCAAGGCTGGCGGCATCCAGAAATATCCGCTCAACCGCAACAATATCGGCATCAAATATCTCTGGAAGATCGACGACGACACCAACTTCAGGCTCAACGGCCAATATACACAGATCGAATTTCAGGATCCGTTCCCGGACAATGAAACCTTCTCGCCGAACCGGGTCCGCTACCCGATCATCGATTTCTCGATCGACCGGCGCTGGTCCGATGCGATCTACACCGAACTGACCGGTTATTGGAGCAACCCACGGCTCAACAATACCGAAACCTTCGCCGAAACCTGCACCAATCGCGCAGGGTGCGTCGATGTGAAGGGCCAGCCAATCCGCTTCGGCGACGCCACGGGTCGCTCGACCCCCTATCCCAACAAGGGGTTCGGCGCGGACTCCAAGGTTGGCGGATTTCAGGAGCGGGGTCTGAATTTCCGCAACACCTTCACCTTCCCCAAGCTGGTGGAGTTCGTCGCGGGGGTGCAGGTCGTATCCTACAAGGATGACTCCGATCCGGTCTTCCCGGTCGGCGATGCCTCGACCACGATCACGGGTCTTTATCTCGACGCGCGGCCGGTCATCCCCTTCAGCCCGGATACCAAGATTTCACTCGCGGTCCGCACCGATTTCGCCAAGAGCTTCGATTCCAAGACCATCTGGAAATTCGGCTTCCGCCAGCCGATCGGGCCCTTCTACATCCGTGGCAACGGCGGCACATCCTACAGCCTACCGCGCACCAACGAGCTTTTCTCGGTCAGTCCGACCCAGGTCGGCAACCCCAACCTGCAGACCGAAACGACCGAAACCTACAATGGCGCGGTGGGGTTCAGCAAAGCCTTCGGCGGCGTGCAGATCAATGCCGAGATTGGCGCGTTCCGCACCGACATCAGCAACCGTATCCAGGGCACATCCGGCCTGACGCCCAACACATGGTTCAACAACAGCGCCGTCACCGAAATCCGTGGCATCACCGCGGACATGGATTTCATCCTGGGCAAGCAGTTCACGGCCAACATCAACTACACGAAACAACAGGCGCGCCTCGCGGACACCGATCTTCAGATCAACGAGACGCCCGAATATATGATCACCGGCAATGTCGCCTGGCACAGCGCGAATGACCGGTTCCACGTCACCTTGCTGCCGCGCTATCAGGGGCCGGAATATGCGACCGGCGGCGGCAATGTCCGCCAACCCGATGGCAGCATGGCCGCCCGGTTCCGCAACAATTTCGGTAATTACTTCGTCATGAACGGGTCGATCGCCTATTGGGCAGGCGACGAGCGGCAGCACCGCTTCCAGCTTCGCGTCGTCAACATCACCAACACCAAATATGCCGAACGCTATGGCTACGGTAATATGCGCTTCAGTTCGGCCTTCCTGCGCGGCGAAATTGCGGCGAACAGCGACGCCTATTTCTACGGCTATGAATTCGAGGGCAAACCCCGCGCGGTCTACGCCTCCTTCACCACCAGCTTCTGACCGCACGCCTTGGGGAGCATTCACCGCCATGTCACAGCCCACGCCTATCCCGCCCGCTGCTCCTATGGAGCGGGATAGGAAGGATGTGCATATGAAACGGTGGATGATCGCGGCGATCTTGGTGCTGATGGCGGGCGGGGTGGGCCTGTTCTGGGCGACCCGGCAAAGCCAGAAGACGCAAGCCTTGCACGTTCTGCTCATTCCCGCCGATGGCGGCACGGAAAGCGGGACGCTGGCGGACTACCAGCCGATTTTCAACGCCGTGTCCCGTAACACGGGCCTGACCTTCGACCTGAAGGTCGCACAATCCTACGGCGCGGTGGTCGAGGGAATGTGCAACGGCGCGGCCGACATCGCCTTTGTCGGCCCCGTCACCTATTTGCAGGCGAAGGATCGCGGTTGCGCCGAATTGCTGGCGGTGGCGGTCAAATCCGGTGCCTCAGTCTATTATGCCGGGCTATTCGCACACAAGGACGCCGCCATCGCCACCGCCGCCGACGTGCGGGGCAAGCGCGTGGCCTTTGGCGACGTCAATTCGACCTCTTCCTTCATTTTCCCGATGACCATGTTGATGGATGCGGGGATCGATCCGGCCAAGGATCTGAAAGAGGTTCGCCTGACCGGCAGCCATGCCAGCAGCCTCGCCGCCTTGTTGCAGGGGCAGGTCGACGTCGCAGCCCTCTCCTTCGAAAGCTATGAAAAAGCGGTGCGGGAGAATGTGCCGGGCGTTCGCGATGTGAAGATCATCGCGCGCAGCGATCCCATTCCCTACCCCCCCTTGGTCGTGAACAGCAAACTACCGGCCGCGACCCGCAACCAGCTGCAATCCGCATTCCAGAATATCGCCCATGAACCCGGCATCACGCAAGAGATGATCCGGGGCTATGGCGGGGGGCAGGTCGATGGCTATGACGCCCATTTCCCCGCCGCCAAATTCACCCCCGCCGCGCAGAAGATGGCGATGGTCAGCGATGCGCTGAAGGCGGAAATCCTCAAGAAATCGGCGCAACGATGATGGATATTCGTTTCGATAGCACCACCGTTCATTATCCCGACGGCACATGCGCGCTGGATGGTGTGTCCTTCACGGTCCCTGCGGGGCAATTTTGCGTCGTGCTGGGCCATTCGGGTGCCGGAAAGTCCACACTGCTGCGCACCGTCAATGGCTTGTCCGCCATAACCGGCGGGCGCGTGGTGGTGGGCGGCAAGCCGGTCGATCGCAAGACCTTGCCCTTCTTGCGTCGCCGCATCGGCATGGTTCACCAACATTATGGCCTGACCGCCAGGGCCAGCGTCGCCACCAATGTCATGGCGGGCGCGGTGCCTGCCATGCCCTTTTGGCGGGCGCTATCGGGCTTTTACACCCCGGCCTTGCAGGCCAAGGCCTGCGCCCTCATCGCGGCTGTCGGCCTGGGCGAAGCGCATCTCGCCCGCCGTGCCGATCGTCTGTCGGGTGGCCAGCAACAGCGCGTCGGCATCGCGCGCGCCTTCATGCTGGACCCGGCCATCATCCTGGCCGACGAACCGGTCGCCAGCCTCGACCCCCGGCTCAGCCGCGAAGTGCTGGATCTGTTGCGGACACAGGCGCGCGAACGCGGCGCTACCGTGTTGTGCAGCCTGCATCAGGTCGATCTGGCGCGCGACTATGCCGACCGGATCGTCGCCTTGCAGGGTGGCCGGGTCGTGTTCGACGGGCCACCCGCCATGTTCGACGACTATGACGCCAAGCGCATCTACGCAAAGCAGGATGCAGCTACCCCGGTCCAGGCGGTGCCGGCATGACCGCGCAGGCGCCCACCCGCTGGTCCTACCCGCGCCCCTATGGCAGCGGCACGATACTGGCGCTGATCGGCGCGGCCCTGCTGCTCTGGTACACGGGCCAGCGCGTCGAAATCGGTCGGATGGTCATGATGACCACCCAGGCCGTTGCCGTGCAATTCGGCCTGGCCGAGCGATCGCAGGTCGCCGACGGCCTTGGCAACGCCATCGGCCAGCTCGTTCCCATCCAGCTTTCCGAGCGGCAGGAGATCAGCCGGATCGAGGGTTTCGATCCAACCGACCTGCCATTCCTTTCCCATGTCGAGGTCGTGGAACGTCGCGCGGAAACGATCAATCCGCAAACGATGCGGATGGAAAGCCGTCCGGTCCGCACGACTTATCTCGTGCAACCGCTGGGCTATGTCTGGCTGGTCGCGGCCAAGATGCTGGAGACGCTGGAAATCGCGCTCTGGGGCACCATCGTCGCCATCCTCATCGGCTTTCCGCTGGCGTTGCTGGGCGCGCGCAACATGATGCGCTTTGCGGCCATCCGCATGATGGCGCGCGGCATCATCGGCTTTTGCCGGGCCATTCCCGAACTGGTCAGCGCCCTGTTTCTCGTCATCGCCTATGGTTTCGGGCCGATCGCGGGCATATTGGCGCTCGGCCTCTATGGCGCGGGTTTTCTGGGTAAATTCTATGCCGACGATGCCGAAAATGCCGACCCCCGGCCGCAGGAAGCCCTGACCGCCATCGGCGCGGGCAAGATGCTGATGTGGCGCTATGCCATCCTACCCCAGGTGCTGCCCCAGTATATTGCCTACACGCTTTACATCCTCGACCGGAATGTCCGCATGGCGACCGTCATCGGGCTAGTGGGCGCGGGCGGCATCGGTCAGGAACTCAAGGGCCGCTACGACATGTATGAATATGGCCATGTCGGCACCATCCTGATCGCGATCTTCATCGTCGTTCTGCTGCTGGATCGCAGCGCCGGACGGCTACGCAAATCCCTTTTATAACCCCCCATCCTATCGATCGGAGCGGCCATGTCCCTGAAGAACAGACGCGATTTCCTCAAGACCGCCAGCGTGGCGGGGACCATGGCAGCCATACCCGGCAGCATCGGGCGGGCGTTGGCCATTGCGCCCAAGCGCGTGACCGGCACGATCAAGGACGTGAAGCATATCGTAATCCTGATGCAGGAAAACCGGTCCTTCGATCATTATTTCGGCACGCTCAAAGGGGTCCGGGGTTTTGGCGATCGCCATCCCATCCCCCTGCCCGACAATCGCCCGGTCTGGTGGCAATCCAACGGCGCACGCGACCTGCCGCCCTTCCATCTGGATACGGAGCGGACCAACGCGCTCAAGGTTCCGGGCACCCCGCACAGCTTCTCTGACGCGCAAGCTGCCTGGAATCAGGGCAAATTCGGCCTGTGGCCCAAATATAAGACCGATTATTCGATGGGCTATTACAAACGGCAGGATATTCCCTTCCAGTTCGCGCTCGCCGAGGCCTTCACCATCTGCGACGCCTATCATTGTTCGGTCACCAGCGGCACCGACCCCAATCGCATCGTCTTCTGGTCCGGCTCCAGCTTCGATCCCGCGATCGCGGCCAAGGGCGTGAATTGCCGGGACACGCATTCGGAACCCAATAATCTGCGCTGCTGGATCAAGGGCGCGCTGCCGGAGCCTGGCTATAGCTATGCCGACAATGCGCTGGAATGGGCGACCATCCCCGAAGTGCTGGAGGCCGCCGGGGTCGACTGGCGCATCTATCAGGACCCTAACGACAATTGGACCGGCGCAATGCATGGCGGCCTCGCCTTCAAGGGCTTCCGCGATGCCAAACCTGATTCCGCCCTCTATCAGCGCGGCATGAGCGCATTTTCGCTCGAACAGTTCGCCAAGGATGTGAAGGACGGCACGCTGCCTGCCGTAACCTGGATCTTGCCGCCCAAGGAGCGATCGGAACATCCCAGCGCCTCCACCCCGATCGAAGGTGCGGCCTTCACGGCGGAGGTTCTGGACGCGCTCACTGCCAACCCGGACCTGTGGAGCCAGACCGTCTTCTTTCAGACGTTCGACGAGAATGACGGGTTGTTCGACCATGTGCCGCCGCCCGCGCCGCCGTCCTATAATCGCGACGGCACGATGGCGGGCAAGGCGACGCTCGACCTGGCGGGCGAATATTTCGACGATCATGAGGATAAATATACGTCGCGCGATGACGATGTGAGCGGCACGACACGGCCCTGGGGGCTTGGCCCGCGCGTGCCCATGTATGTCGTTTCGCCATGGAGCCGGGGCGGCTGGGTCAACAGCGAGATATTCGATCACACTTCGGTCGGCCAGTTCCTCGAAAAACGCTTCGGTGTCACGATCCCCGGCATCAGCCCATGGCATCGCGCTGTCTGTGGCGACCTGACCAGCTGCTTCGATTTCAGCCAGAGTAGCGATGCCACTTTCCCCGACCTGCCCGATGTCAGCGCCGCCAGCGCGATCCTGGCCGATCATCTTGCCCGTCCCAAGGCGCTGCCGCCGCGCGCGCCGCAGGACATGTATCAGGAAGCGGGTATCCGCCGATCGCGCGCCCTGCCCTACATCCTCCACATCGATGCCGTCGCGACGAAGGACGCCCTCACCCTGACCTTCACCAATGAAGGACGCGCCGGTGCCGTCTTCCACGTCTATGACAGACACAGGCTGCATCAGATCCCGCGCCGCTACACGGTGGAAGCGGGCAAATCGCTGAACGATCAATGGGCCGCCAACGATCAGGGCCGCTTCGACCTCATCGTGCTTGGGCCCAATGGCTTCGTCCGGGGCTTCACGGGCGATCTGGCGCAGGCCGCCGCCGCGCCGGTCCTCACTGCCCGTTATGATGCCGCGGGCAAAGCCATGCGCCTGCGCCTGGCCTCCGATGGATCGACGCCTGCCAACGTCACATTGGGCAAGGACGCCTATGGGGTTCAGGCCGACAGGGCGATCATGGTGATCGGAGGCAGCAGCACGAACGAACGCTGGCCAGTGGCGAAGAGCGAAGACTGGTATGATCTGACCGTCGCCATGGCGGGCATGGACATCCGCCTGGCCGGGCGGGTAGAAACCGGACGCCACGGCATCAGCGATCCGCTCATGCGAGCCTGAAGCCGAGCAAAGGCACGGAAAAAGGGGGCTGGCCGAGACATCGGCCAGCCCCCTTTTTCATGACCGGCCTACAGGTCGGCGACGCGCATCTCTATCTCGGTCGAAACGGCGGACTTGGCATCATATTGGTCCGCGACCACGCGATAGGCCGTGGTCCAATGTTTGCCGTCCACCTCGAACCGGCAATAGCCCCGCTGACGGCCATTATAATGGCGCACATGCGGGTTATCGGCGCGCGATTGTTCCATCGCCCCGTCCCATGGACATTCCGATGCGATCGACGTTCCGGCAAATTCATGCCCGATCCTGCGGGATTTGACGTTAAACGGCTCGGCATGCATCGTCATGGCCGCGGCACAATGCCAATCGCCGCTGATCGCCAAGGGATTGGCCACGCCATCGCCCAAAACATCCAGCAACTGCTGACGCGCGACAGGATAGCCATCCCAACTGTCGAAGTTCACGGCGGCAGGCTCTGGCGCCTTATTGTAGCGATAGGGTGACAACCAGCATTGAGATGCCAGTACGTTGAACGCCGCGTCCGATCGTTTCAGCGCCCCATAAAGCCATTGTTCCTGCGTCGCCCCCAGCATCGACCGGTCGGGACGAGCCGCTTCCGCGCACGGCACTTGCCCCGGAAAGCCATCACCGCACACCTGATCGGCGCGAAACTGGCGGGTGTCGAGCAGATGCACCTGCGCCGGGCCAAAGCGATACAGACCATACATCTGCAGACTGCTCTCGATCCCGTCGATGATCGGCGGCTTTTCGATCGGCATATGCTCATAATAGGCCTTCAAGGCGGCCAGTTTGCGGACCTTCCATTCCAGCGGCGTCTGCGCTTCGGGATCCTGCGGCGTATCGCCTGCCCAATTATTGTCGATTTCATGATCGTCCATGGCGACGATCCACGGGCTGGCCGCCCGCGCCGCCTGGAGCGCGGGGTCAGAATTGTAGAGCGCATAGCGGTTGCGATAATCCCAAAGGCTCACGATTTCCGCGCTATTATGCTGACGCACGGTGCGGAAGACGCGCTGTTCTCCGGCCAGGTCGACGCGACGCTCGCCCAGCGGGCTGATACCCCCTTCATAGATATAATCGCCGACATGGATCACGCAGTCCGGCGCCCAGGCGGCCATATCGGCAAAGGCGTTGAAATAGCCGCTCTGCCAGGATTGACAGCTGGCGACCGCCAGTTTGACCGACGGATCGCGGCGATCGCTGGTGCGGGTCCGGCCGATAGCCGTCTCGAAATCACCCACCGTAAACTGATACCAATATTCGCGACCCGGCTGCAGTCCCTCGATCAGCGCATGCACCGAATGGCCTTCGCTCGCGCGCGCAACAGCCTCACTCTCGCGGACAAGCCTGCGCTGTTCCGCATCGGCCCAGACCCGGTAGCGGACCGGCACGTCGCTCGACGGCATGCCGCCGCCTTTCAGCGGGTCGGGCGCAAGCCGGGTCCACAGGATCACACTGGTATCACGCGGCGCGCCGGACGCGATGCCCAGTGTGAACGGATTCACCTTGATCTGCGCGCGCACCAGGGACGATGTTAGAAGCGCGGTGGCGGTCGACGCTCCCAGAAACAGGCGACGTGTGAGCATATGGAATCTCCCCTGCAGACAGCGGATGCTGGCCAAGAGTGAAATATACTCAATATCATTGCATATTTATGTGAGAATTATACATATCCGTGCATGGAGTAGGATCTGATTTGTTCCGCTATCTCCTATGTCGCCAAGCCAAAATGGGGTCGGACCGGCGAACGCGCCTAGTGTATAATGCGGGCAAAGGCCGCCACACCGTCGATCGTCGGCGCGGGTAAGGATGTCGGTTCGACGGTTGGCAAAGACGGTGCGCCATCGCCTGCGAATATTGCCTCGATCGTGCGGACGCAGAGCGCCACGCCATCGTCGGCGAGCATATACCAGACCTGCTTGGCCTCCTTGCGGTTCTGCACCAGGTCGGCGCGGCGCAGTTCGGCCAGTTGCTGGCTGAGCGCGGGCTGGCCGATGCCCGTGATCTCGGCGATCTCGCCGACATTGCGTTCGCCGCGCAGCAGGCAGGACAGGATCATCAACCGCTGCGGCTGGGCGAAGACCTTGATCTTTTCAGCGGCCAACGCCGCGGCGTCGCGATCCACATAAAGCGCGCTCATGCGGACGCCTCGAACCGGCAGAACCAGTCGGGTGCTGCATCGGTCCCGTCAGCGGCGGGCAGCAATAGCGGCTGACCGTCCGTCCAGCCCTCAGGCGTCAGGCTGCTTGCGCCATCGACCCGCTGCAACGCGCGCAACAGGCGCAGCATCTCGTCCACCGAGCGGCCGACATTATGCGGATAGCAGGTCGTCGCGCGAACGGCCCCCTGCGGATCGATGAAGAAGGTCGAGCGCATGGCCATGCTGTCGACGGCGGCATCATCGATCATGCCATAGGCACGGCCCACCGCCATGCTGGGATCTTCGATGATGGGAAAGTCGATTCCCACGCCGAACAGATCGCGCAATGCGCGAACCCAGGCGAGATGGGCGTAAAGGCTGTCCACCGACAGGCCGACCAGCCTGCAATCGAGCGCGTCGAACTCCGACTGACGCCGCGCCAGCGCGGCGAACTCGGTGCTGCATACCGGCGTGAAATCGGCGGGGTGCGAAAAGAAGATCACCCATTGGCCACGCAGCGCCGAGAGTTGAAAATCGCCCTTTGTTGATCGGGCACGGAAATCGGGGGCCATGTCGCCGATCCGCACCGGCCGCCGTCCATCTGTCATCACTTCGTTCATGCCTGTCGTCCTGCAATCCTGGCCACCATGAGGCAACCCCTTGACGGCCCGTCTCTATACATATACATGGTTCATGTAAATATGAAACTAGAGGAGAGTCGCATGTCCGACCCCGCATTGACCAAGGCCCAGACGCAGATCCTCGCCGCCCGCGAAGGCGTGCCCGTGATCAAGTCCTTCTTCGATCCGCCGACCTTCACCGTGACCTATGTCGTGCATGATGCGCAGACGCGTCGCGCCGCCGTGATCGACAGCGTAATGACCTATGACCCCGCCTCCGGCCGCACGAATGTCGCGTCCGCCGATCCGGTGATCGCCTATGTCGAGGCAGAGGGACTGACCGTCGATTGGCATCTGGAAACCCATGCCCATGCCGATCATCTGTCGGCAGCCCCCTATCTCCAGCAGAAGCTGGGCGGGAAGATCGCGATCGGCGCGCATATCTGCGAAGTGCAGCATATGTTCGGCAAGCTGTTCAACGTCGGCGCGGAATTCCCGCGTGACGGATCGGACTTCGACCATCTGTGGGCCGATGGTGACAGTTTCGCGATCGGCACCCTGTCGGTCACGGTGCTGCATGTGCCGGGCCACACCCCGGCCTGCGTTGCCTATGTGATCGGCGATGCGGTGTTCGTGGGCGATACCATGTTCATGCCCGATTATGGCACGGCCCGCGCCGACTTCCCCGGCGGCGACGCCCGCACCTTGTTCCGGTCGATGCGCCGGTTGCTGGAACTGCCGCCCGAAACCCGGCTCTTCCTGTGCCATGACTATCTGCCCGCTGGCCGCGACCATTATGTCTGGGAAACGACCGTGGCGAACCAGCGCCGGGCCAATATCCACGCCCATGACGGCATCACCGAAGATGAATTCGTCGCGATGCGCGAAGCGCGCGACCGCACGCTGGACATGCCGCGCCTCATCCTGCCCTCGGTTCAGGTCAATATGCGCGCGGGCCATCTGCCGGTCGCCGAGGATAATGGCGTCGCCTATCTCAAGATACCGGTGAACCAGCTATGATCCCCGGCTTTCCCGATGCCCAGCCGGTCGCGGGCCTCATCGGCGGGCTGATGATCGGCGTGGCGGCGGCGATCATGCTGCTCGGCCTCGGCCGGATCGCGGGCGTCAGCGGGCTTGCGGCGCGGGCCGTTGGCTTCACGCAGGGCGGCGCGCCGCGTAGCGTCGCCATCGCCTTCATCCTTGGCTTGCCCTTGGGTGCGCTGGTCGTAGCGCTGCTGTCGGGCGGCGTCCCGGCCAGCTACCCCGCGCCCGCCCTGCTGATCGTTGCCGGCCTGATCGTCGGGTATGGCACGCGGCTCGGATCAGGCTGCACCAGCGGCCATGGCGTATGTGGCGTGTCGCGCCTGTCGCGCCGCTCGCTCACCGCCACCGCTTTGTTCATGGGCAGCGGCTTTGCCACCGTGGCGATCCTCCGTTTGACGGGGCTTTTGTGATGCGGATCATCCTTGCGCTACTGTCCGGTTCGCTGTTCGGCGCAGGCCTTGCCCTGTCGGGCATGGCCGATCCGATGCGGGTGCGCGCCTTCCTCGACCTGTTGGGACCATGGGATCCGACGCTGGCCTTCGTCATGGGCGGCGCGATGATCCCGATGGCGCTCGCCTGGCTGGTGCAGAAGCGGATCGAGCGCCCCATCGCCGATCAGCAGTTCAACCTGCCCGAAACACGCGGGATCGACGGGAAGCTCGCGCTCGGCGCGATCCTGTTCGGCATTGGCTGGGGCATAGGCGGCCTGTGCCCCGGCCCCGCTCTCGCCAGCCTGGCACTCGCCCCGGCGGCGGTTGCTCCGTTCGTGCTGGCCATGCTGGGCGGCATGGCGGTGCACCGCGTCACGTCAAGACCATAACCGGCACGCCGGACCAAGGAGGATCATCATGGATATCAAGCGGCTGACCCCGGCCTTTGCCACCGCCCCGCAACTGACGCCGCACGATGTCGAACAGGCCGCGCGCGAGGGCTTTCGCGCGATCATCTGCAACCGCCCCGATGGCGAGGAGGATGACCAGCCGACCGCGGCCCACATCGGTGCGGTTGCCACAGCCGTTGGCCTCGCCTTCGCGCACATCCCCGTAATCCCCGGCGCGATGACCGATGCCGATGCGCAGGCGATGCGCCACGCGCTCGACACCCTCCCCGGCCCGGTGCTGGGCTATTGCCGGTCGGGCGCCCGCGCCGAAAAACTGGCGGCGATGGCGGACGCACTGGTCGCCGGACACGATGCCGCCTCTTATGATATCCTGATCATCGGCGGCGGCAGCGCCGGGATCGCCACGGCCGCCAGCATCCTCAAGCGCCGCCGGGGCATCCGCCTCGCCATCATCGAACCGAGCGACGATCATTATTATCAGCCCGGCTGGACGATGGTGGGCGCGGGCGTGTTCGACAGCGGCTTTACCCGGCGCAGCGAGGTGCACCTGATCCCGAACGGCGCGACCTGGATCAAGGGGTCGGTCAGCCATTTCCAGCCCGATGACAAACAGGTGCTGCTCGATGACGGGCGGCGGATCGGCTATGGCGTGTTGATCGTCTGCCCCGGCATCAAGCTCGACTGGAACGCCATTCCGGGCCTTGCCGATGCGCTGGGCCATGATGGCGTCACGTCCAATTATCGCTACGATCTGGCCCCCTATACCAATCGCCTGGCCAAGGCGTTCAAGGGCGGACGCGCGCTGTTCACCCAGCCGCCCATGCCGATCAAATGCGCGGGCGCCCCGCAAAAGGCGATGTATCTGTCCTGCCACCGCTGGGAAAAGGCGGGGATACTGGCGCAAAGCGACGTGCAGTTCCACACCGCCGGTCCAGCGCTGTTCGGGGTCGCCGCCTATGTCCCGGCGCTGATGGACTATGTCGATCGCTACGGCATTCACCTCAATTTCGGGTCGAAGCTGGTGGAGATTGATGGCCCGGCCAAGACCGCCATTTTCGAGCAGGCGGACGGCGATGGCGTCAGGCGCGTGGCGGAACGCTTTGACATGATCCATGTTGTCCCCCCGCAAGTTGCGCCCGACTTCATCCGCAACAGTCTGCTCGCCGCCCCCTCCGGCTTCGTCGCGGTGGACGAGGCGACGCTGCGCCACCCCGTCTATCCCGATATCTTCGCGCTCGGCGATGCCTGTTCCGCATCCAATGCCAAGACGATGGCCGCCGCCCGCAAGCAGGCGCCGGTGGTCGCGGTGAACGCCCTGGCCGCGCTTGATGGCCATCCCCCGGTCGCCGCCTATGACGGCTATGGCAGTTGCCCGCTGACTGTCGAGGCCGGCAAGATCGTGCTGGCCGAGTTCGGCTATGGCGGCAAATTGATGCCCAGCTTCCCCAACTGGCTGATCGACGGCACCCGCCCGTCGCGCCTGTCCTGGCTGCTCAAGGATACCATCCTGCCGCCGGTCTATTGGCATGGAATGCTCAAGGGCCGCGAGTGGATGGTCAAGCCCCAGCCCATCGAGTCGCAGTCATGATGGACCTGACCCAATATCTGCTGGGTGGCCTGTCGGGCAGCCTGGTCGGTTTCGTGCTGGGTCTGGTGGGCGGTGGCGGGTCCATCCTGGCCGTGCCGCTGATGGTCTATCTGGTCGGCGTGCCCAACCCGCATGTCGCCATCGGCACCAGCGCGCTCGCGGTCGCCATCAATGCCGCGACGGGGCTGGCCAGCCATGCCCGCGCCCATCATGTCAAATGGCGCTGCGGCGGCATCTATGCCGCAGCGGGCATCGTCGGCGCGCTCGCCGGATCGACCTTTGGCAAGATGGTGGATGGCGACAAATTGCTGGCCCTGTTCGCGCTCGTCATGCTGCTGGTCGGCGTGCTGATGCTCAAGGGGCGCGGCAATGCGGGCAATCCGGGCGCGGAATGCAATCGCGAAAAAGCGCCCAAGGTGGTGGGCTATGGCCTTGGGTCGGGCTTGTTTTCCGGCTTTTTCGGCATCGGCGGCGGCTTCCTGATCGTGCCGGGCCTGGTCGCCTCGACCGGCATGCCGATGTTGATGGCGGTGGGCACCTCGCTCGTCGCCGTCACCGCTTTCGGCCTCACCACGGCCGCCAACTATGCCTTTTCCGGGCTGATCGACTGGCCGCTCGCCGCCGTGTTCGTGGCGGGCGGGGTCGTCGGCAGCGTCGGCGGCACGCGGCTGGCCGAGCGGCTGGGGGCCAAGACCGGGCGGCTGACCACCGTCTTTGCGATCCTGATCTTCGTCGTCGCCCTCTACATGCTCTGGCGCAGCGCCGCGGCCTTCATACCGGGGCTCTGACAATCTGACCTATCTCTTTATCCCTGCCCGTCTGGTACAAGGTCGGGCGAAAGGACATTTCCAATGTTCGACTCCTTAGACGCCCTGATCCTCGCCCGCGCCCAGTTCGCCTTCACGGTGAGCTTCCATTTCCTCTTCCCGGCCTTTTCGATCGGCCTCGCCAGTTTCCTGATGGTGCTGGAAGGGCTGTGGCTCGCCACCGGCAAGGGCGTCTATGCCAATCTCTTCCGCTACTGGCTCAAGATTTTTGCCGTCGTCTTCGCCATGGGCGTCGTGTCGGGCATCGTCATGTCCTATCAGTTCGGCACCAACTGGTCGGTCTTCTCCGACAAGGCGGGTCCGGTCATCGGGCCGCTCATGGCCTATGAAGTGCTGACCGCCTTCTTCCTGGAGGCCGGGTTCCTGGGTGTCATGCTGTTCGGCATCAACAAGGTCGGGCGCAAACTGCACTTCACCGCCACCTGCGCGGTCGCCATCGGCACCTTCATCTCCGCCTTTTGGATTCTCTCGGTCAATAGCTGGATGCAGACACCCACCGGTTACGAGATCGGCGCGAACGGCCAGTTCCTGCCCGGCCCCAGCTGGATGGCGATCATCTTCAACCCCAGCTTCCCCTATCGCCTGGTCCACACCGTCCTGGCGGCCTATCTGACGACAGCCTTTGCCGTCGGTGGCGTGGGTGCCTGGCACCTGCTCAAGGACCGGGCCAACCCCGGCGCGCGCACCATGTTCTCCATGGCGATGTGGATGGCGGCGATCGTCGCGCCGATCCAGATTTTCGCGGGCGACATGCACGGCCTCAACACGCTGGAGCATCAGCCGGTCAAGGTGATGGCGATGGAAGGCCATTATGACAGCCATCCCGACGGCGCGCCGCTGATCCTGTTCGGCATCCCCGACAGCGCCAACAAGCGGGTCGATTATGCTGTATCCATTCCCAAGGCATCGTCGCTGATCCTCAAACATGATCTCAATGCGCCGATGAAGGGGCTCGACACCGTGCCGGAAGCCGATCAGCCGCCGGTCGGGATCGTCTTCTGGGCGTTTCGCGTCATGGTCGGCATCGGCTTTGCAATGCTGGGGCTGGGCCTGTGGAGCCTGATTGCGCGCTGGCGCGGCAAGCTGCATGACTGGCCATGGCTGCATCGCGCCGCGCTATTGCTGGGACCATCGGGGTTCGTCGCCGTGCTGGCGGGATGGATCGTGACCGAAGTCGGGCGGCAGCCTTTCACCGTCTATGGCCTGCTGCGCACCGCGCAAAGCGCCTCGCCACTGGATGCGCCCGCCGTCGCGGCCTCGCTGCTGGCCTTCGTCATCGTCTATTTCAGCGTCTTCGGCATGGGCATCTGGTATCTGCTGCACCTGATGAAGAAGCCGCCCGAAGCGCATGAAAGCACGCTGGACGGTGCGCCGATCCGCACCGCCGGCATAACCCCCGCACCCGCCATCGAAGGAGGCGACGCATGATCGACCTGACCGTCATCTGGGCTGCCATCATCGGCTTTGCGATCATCGCCTATGTCGTGATGGACGGGTTCGACCTCGGCATCGGCCTGCTCTTCCCGCTGTTCAAGGTGGGCAAGGATCGCGACACTGCGATGAACAGCATCGCGCCGGTATGGGATGGCAATGAAACCTGGCTGGTGCTGGGCGGCGGTGGGCTGCTTGCCGCCTTTCCGCTGGCCTATGCCATCATCCTGCCCGCCCTCTACGCCCCGCTGATCGCCATGCTGCTCGGCCTCGTCCTGCGCGGCGTCGCGTTCGAGTTTCGCTGGCGCGATCCGGCGCACCGCGCCTGGTGGGACCGCGCCTTCACCGGCGGGTCCGCTGTCGCGACTTTCGCGCAAGGGATTGCGCTGGGTGCCTTGCTGCAGGGGATCAGCGTCGAGGGCCGCGCCTATTCGGGCGGATGGTGGGAATGGCTCTCGCCCTTCTCGCTGCTCACCGGCTTTGGCCTGATGGTCGGCTATGCGCTGCTGGGCGCCTGCTGGCTCAACTGGAAGACCGAGGGCGGCCTGCAGCGTCAGGCGGTAACCTATGCCGGTCGGCTGGGCATCGTCATGCTGGTCGTGATCGGCGCGGTCAGCCTCGCCACGCTGACGCTGGAGGGCAGCTATCAAAGCCGCTGGCTGGCATGGCCCGGCGTGCTGGCCACCGCGCAAGTGCCGCTGGCGACGATCATCGTCACCGCGCTCTTCTACCGCAGCCTCTCCCAGCGCAAGGATGCGCAGCCCTTTCTCTGGGCACTCGCTTTGTTCGGCCTGTGCCTGCTCGGCCTTGGCATTTCGATCTGGCCCTATGTCATCCCGGCGCGCGTCACTATCTGGGAAGCCGCCGCCCCCTATCGCAGCCAGCTCTTCATGCTGGTCGGCGGCGCGGTCCTGGTTCCGATCATCCTAGCCTACACGGCCTGGGCCTATTGGGTATTCCGGGGCAAGGTCGGCAGCGATGGCTATCACTGATGCGTAGACAGCTACGCCAAATCGGCTGGTTCATCGGCATCTGGGCCGCGAGCATCGCAGCCCTTGGGCTGCTATCCTTAGCCCTGCGCCGCTGGCTGCTCTGAGGATTTGAAGGGAGCGACGACCGGATATCGATGGGACAAAATGTAGTCGGTTAACGCGGATATCCGTGACTATCGATCGTCGGCAACGCTGAGCCAATCCAATATCTCATCGCGATGCTCGTCCAGTCGGGGCGGCATTTGGCCCTCCTGCGCGCCTGGCGTCAGGCGAAAGCCAGCGCCCGGCGCGCGGATCGCGCCATCCGGCCCGCCGAGGCCATCGAACGACAATAAGGCGTCCGGCCGCGCAAGGGCTGCGGCTTCGTCCACGCGGCGGACCATGCCGCAGGGTATGCCTGCCGCGCTCATGCCCGCTTCCCAATCAGCGGCGTCGCGGGTGGCGATGACCGTTTCCAACTCCGCCTTCATGGCGTCGAAATTCGCGCGTCGCGCCTCCGGCGTGGCAAAGAGCGGATTGCTCAGCCAATCCTCGCGGCCGGTGAAGCGGGCGAGGGCGGCGAACTGGTTGGGCTGCACGACGCCCAGCGACACTTGGCGGCCGTCCCGCGCGGTGAACAGCGATGCGGTCGGCAGGCCGCTATAGCCGGTATTGCCCATGCGCGTCATCGCGCGCCCCGTCACCAGGAAAGGCGTCACCGCCGATGTCATGAACGCCAGGCTGGCGTCGAACATGGACACGTCGATGAAGCTGCCGCCGTCGCCCTGCATGCGCCGGATCAGCGCAGAAAGGATGGCAAAGGCGGCAGTCTGGCCGGTCAAGGTATCGACGATGGGAAAGCCGACCCGGACAGGCGGATCGCCCTCTTCGCCGCTCAGCATCATCATGCCGCTGGTAGCCTGGACGATATTGTCGATCGCGGGCCAGTCCCGTTGCGGACTATCCTGCCCATAGCCCGATACCGAGCAAAAGATGATGTCCGGGTTCAACGCGCGGACGGCATCATAGCCAAGCCCCAGACGATCGATCACACCGGGCCGGAAATTTTCGAGCAGGACGTCGCAGCGCGACACGATAGCCTGGGCGATCGCAAGATCGTCGGCCTGTTTCAGATCAAGGGCTATCGATTTCTTTCCCGCATTGGCGGCGATGAACGCCGGGGACATGCCCTCGAACCGTGGATCGACATTGTAGGACCGGAAGCTGTCGCCCTGCGGCGGCTCGATCTTGATCACCTCCGCCCCCATCAGACGCAAAAGATGCGAGGCGTAGGGACCGGCCATGACATGGCTGAAATCGGCGATGCGGATGCCCGCGAGCGGCTTGTTCATGGTTGCTCCGGGAATTGCTTGCGGATGATGGACCAGCTGGGGTCTTGGCAAAGGGTGCAGTCCGCACCGACGAACATCGCGGCGGCACCGGCATCCTGCTTCAATTGCCAGTCGAGCCACCCGACCGCGACCCGGCCATAATCCCCGCCATTGACGAGCGAAAATGTGCCGCCATGCCCCGTATCCTTGTTCGCGTAGAAGACGGGGACATGCGACAGCCGCGCCACATCGTCGCTCCCATTGGGGTAGGCGATGTCGGATGGCCCGCCCAATATATAGGCGACGGGCGTATGCAGCTTTTTCAAATCATCCTTAGTGATCCATATACCGCTCAGACCGCCGCCGGGCCGGTTATAGACCCCGCTGTTGAACGCGACGACCGTGTCGATACGTGGATCGGCACCTGCGGCCAGCGCCTGCAATCCGCCGCAGCTATGCCCCATCACTGCGATCCGCTTTGTATCGACATGATCGCGATGGATGCTCTGCGTCGCCCAGTCGATCGCCGCCAGCAACTGATCCACCTGCGTTTCGTCGGCCTTGGCCGGTGGCGGCCCCACCGGCGCAGGCGCAGTATCGTCGTTCGGCAAAGCGGTCAGCGGCGGCCGCTCTTCGCGCGGTGCGCCATTGGCGATCACGATATAGCCATGACTGGCGATTTCGCGCAGGAAATGGCTGGCCGACAGGCCATTGTCGCGACAGCCGCCATTACCCCACAAGACCAACGGCAATCGTTCGCGCGGCCATGTGGCGGGACGGTACAGCGTATAGCCGGGCGCATCGGCAAAGCCTTCCGCCACTGCAGGCCATCGCCCCGTGCCTGCCGGATCGCCGATCCGGCGCGCGACCTTGTCCTGCGTCGGCTGCGCCGATGCGGTGCCGACGATCATCATTGCCATGGCCGCGATCACGATCAAAGGCGTCATATCTTCCCTCCGCATTGTATATCGTCGCGCCCGCGCACTGCTGCCCGCGCCGTTCGGAACGCCTGCATCCCGTCGATGCCAAACCGCGACAGGCTGCGGGCATTGCCTTCGGAATCACGCAGGTACAGTGCGTCGAAGCGCGCCTGCTCCTGCGCAGACATGCCGGATATCGTCACCTTCTGCGCCTTGGCTTCCTCCAGCCCCTTGACCAGCGCCGCATGGATTTCGCGCGACAGCGCATCCTCCCACACCGCTTGCGACTGCGTCAGGATCGCCCGCTCCGCCTCGCTCAACCGGTTCCATCGCGCCAGCCCTATCGCCCGCGCCGGATAGGCACCGCGCGGGATAGCGAGGTTGTTATAATGGCTGGCCACTTCCGCGAAATGCAGCGACTTGAACGTATCGCCCGGCGCGATCACGCCGTCGATCACCCCCTTGGCCATCGCCGAATAGACATCCGCCATCGGCATGTTGACCGGGTCCGCGCCCAGCGACTCCAGCACCGTGAGCAATTCGGTGGGCGCGCGCAGCCGCAGCCCGCGCAGGTCGGCCAGATTGCGCACCTGCCGGTCGGTCGTGACGATCCCGGCGAGCGAGCCGCCCTGGACCGCCAGTACCTTCAGTCCATGCAGCTCATGGCCGATCTGCGGGTTGGCCGCGGCGATGCAGCGATAAAGTTTCAACTGCGAGTCGATGCTGTCCGCCCCGCTGTAGAATCCGGTCTGGATGCGGATCAGATGGGTGCCGCCGCGCACATAGATGGGCGTGATGAGGCCGACATCGGCCACGCCATGGCGCAATTCCTCCATCGACATATCCGACGACAGCAGCGCGCCCGACCAGATCGGCCGAATGCGGATGCGCCCTTGCGACTTGTGTTCGACAAATTCCATCCATGCCTTGTCCGCCTTGCTGAACGGATGGTTCGGGCTGTAGGGCGTCGCATAAGTCAGTTCGGTCACGCCGGGCGGTAGCGGCCGGGCGCACGCCGCCATCAGGCACAGCGGCACCAACAGGGACAGCAGCGCGCGGAGCGTCACGCCAGCCCCCGCGCGGCCAGAAAGTCGGCAACCATCGCGACCATCGCGTCATGGTTCCAATTGGCCGCATCCACCATGTCCGCGTCGATCGCCAGCACCGGAACGCCCGCTGCTTCCAGCGAAAGCGCCGTCAGTTTCGTGCCCGATTGCGACAGGCGGTTGTCGGGCGGCAGCAGGATGACGCAGGCATCGATGCCGCACCGTTCCGCCTCGCTGGTCATCCACCCGTTCATCCATGGCGGCAGATGCAGCACTTCGTTCATCGAACAGATGCGGCTGGCCAGCGCATCCATCGGCTGGCCCTGCAGCTCGCGAATATATTGCGGCCCGGCAAAGGGCATATACATCGACCAGACGAAGACCGCGCCCAGTCGCTCTTCCAGCGCCTGATAAAAGCCCGGATCATGCCACACGCCCGCACCGATCCACATCAGCCTTATGCGTTCATTGTCGGCCGCACCCGCGCCGCTCGCCACCCGTTCCATGACTTCGTCGCGAAAGCGCCTGGCGTGGGCGACGGCCCAGTCCGACCCGCGATGCCATTGCGGAATCATCGTATTGGGCATCTGCTCGGCGATCGACACCGGGCAGGGGCGCGCGCTGCCGATCGCCTGCGCGGCTTCCCAGATATAGCCTTCCTGTTCGTTGATCCGCTCCATCAGGTGATGCAGCTTCGCCTCGTCGAAGCGGCGGCCGGTGCGATTTTCCAACAAGGTGATGAGATCGCGCATTTCCGCGACCATCAGCGCGATGCGATCCGGCTCATAGACCCGTCGCCACGCGCTGCGGCTGTGCTGGAACCAATGGGCTTCCTTATGCTCCCATGCCGGCGCTTCCATCGGGAAAAATTCGCTGCCCAGTGCCTGTGCCCATTGGCCAAAGACATGCTGGATGCAGTCGCAGGTCAGGCGTGCGACCAGCACGGTTGGCTTGGGCAATCCGCCCCAGGGCGCGGTCTTGGGATCGTTCGCCAGCGTGCAGGCCAGGCCAAGCGAGCAATATTTGCAACTATTTTCAGGATAGCCATGCCGCGCCATCACGTCGAAATAATGGCCGGACAATTGTTTGGCGGAGATATAGGCCGACCACCATTGGTTGGTGATGATGGGGATGTCCATCACATGGAAAATCTCGTGCGGCGTGTCGGCCTGGACGATGGCGAAGGGTTCGCCTTCGTCCACGACCCGCCGTTTGAGGTCCGCGCCAAATTGCTTCTGATACACGCTGGCGACGGCGGTGCAGGCCAGATCCTTGCGGCTGCGCTGGCCGGTGGCGCGCGGGGCTATTATGTCGTTCATTGAAAAACTCCTGCCGCTTCCAGTTCGGCGATGCGCGCATCATCAAGCCCGCACAGGGTCCGGGCGATGGCATGGGCATGCTCGCCCATGCCAGGCGCGCGGAAGGGTGCGAACCTGTCGCGGGAAAATGATATGGGTGTCGCGATATGGCCGAACGGTCCCAGGATCGGATGATCGAGCGTCACCAGCGCGCCACGTCCGGCCAGTTGCGGATCAAGGTCGATCATATCCTCGCAATCCTGCACCACGCCGCAGGCGATACCGGCCGCTTGAAGGGTAGAGGCGATGGCATGGTCCTCGCGCTGCGCGGTCCATGCCGCGACATCGGGGCCGGTCATCGCGTGCAGCCGCGCACGATCGTCTTCATCGAACAGGCTGATCGCGACCCAGCGGTCTTCGCCGCGTGCCGGAAACACATCCTGGAAGAAGACGCCCGGATCGGCATTGCCCGACCGTTGCGGTCGCTCGCCGCGCCGCGCGGCGGACAAGCTATCGCGCATCTGCTGCACGCAAATTTCATACATGGATGCATCGATATGCGCGCCCCGTCCCGTTTCGCGCCGATGCTGGAGCGCGGCCGCCACGGCGCCTGCCATCACGAACGGCACGATCACATCCCCATAGGGCACGGCGCCGGGTATCACCGGGTCGCGCGTCGGATAGCCGGTCAGGAATGTGCGCCCCGACAACGCGCCACCCGTGCCATCGACGCCCCATTCCTGCGCCAGCGGCCCCGTCTGCCCGAACACGCTGCCCGACACCATCACGATGCCCGGATTGCGCTGGCAAAGCGCGTCATAGTCCAACCCCAGCTTCTTCATCGTGCCCGGCGAGAAATTCTCGACCACCACGTCCGCCCAGTCGATCAGCGGATCGATGAGTTCGCGCGCCTCCGGCTTCTTCATATTGAGCGACAGGCTGCGCTTGGACGAATTGAGATGTGCGAACCAAGGCTTGTCATCCCAATTGCCCGGCTGCGATGCGGACACCTGCACATCCAACCGGGCAAGATCCGGGCGCGTGCGGCTTTCGATCTTCACGATCTCCGCGCCCAGGTCGCCCAGCGTCTTGGTCGTGATCGACCCGACCAGTGCCCAGGCGAAATCAAGTACCCGGACACCTGCCAATGGCCCCGGCCGATCGCCTGTATGAATGGCAGGCGCGGCAACCGCCGAACCCGCGCGGATCGCGGCAAATCGTTCCGGCAGGCCCGATGGCGTGTCGAAAAAGCCGCGCGCGGCGAGATGCCGGTCTGCCAGCACATCGGTCGGTTCGTTCGCGACGCAAGCATTGATCCCCCGCCGCAGCCCTTCGGTCGCGATCTCCGCCTTGGTGCGCGATCGGAAGAAGGCGTCGATGGCTGCTTCCCACATCGCGCGCGTGTCGGCGGGCAGCGTCGAACGGTTATAGCTGAGCCAATCGGTGCCGTGCAGCGGATTGGGCGCGCCGACGGCATCCATCCAGTCGGACAGAGCCTGATTGGCGGGTGCCCCCAGTCGCCCGGTCATCAGCGAATGGAAACACCATCCATCGGCCAGCCGCCAGATCGCACGCACCGTCGCTTGGCCATAGGCGAGCGCGCCGCCGACCCGTTTCAATTTGCGCCGGTCGAACTGCCAGCACAATATCCCGTTGAAATTACGGCTGAAGGCTACCTGCTGGATGGATATGTCGACATGCTGCCCCTTGCCATGCGTGCCGCGTGCATAATGGGCGGCCATCGCACCACTCGCCGCGACCATGTCCGCATGGAAGGTGCAGGCATCGCCCGCTTCCTTGACCGGCGGGAGGTCGGGTTCACCCGTCACCCGCAGCGCCCCGCCCATGGCCGACGCGACGAACTCGCCACCCTTCCAGCCGGATCGCGGCCCGCCCGACCCGAAGGTGGTGACCGAGACATGCACAGCCGTCTCCGGTATCGCGACGTCTTTCAGGCTTTCCAAGCCGAGATCGTCGATGACGAAGGACGCGCCTTCGACCGGTCCGCCCAGTTCAGCGCCCAGCGACGCCAGGAAGCGCGCCAGTGGGCGATCCGCCATGCCGCCCAATGTGGCGACGCGATGACCTGCAAGCGGGGTCATGCCTTTAACTCCTTCAAAAATTTCGCAATCTCCTGTGCCACCCCATCGTTCGCGCGCCAGTCGCGTCGGGTGAGGATGAGCGTCGGTATACTGGCGTCGGCCAGTGCGTCCCGCTGCGCGGGCAAGTGCCAGATGCGCGCCTCATCCTCTTCCGCGAACCATAACAGGACCGCCGATGCGCGGGTGTGCCGCGCTTGCGCCGCCAGTGCATCGGCATGATCGCGAAAGGCCCGGCTGCCTTGCGCGGCCTCATGCAACTGGCGCGCGATCGCGGCACATGGATCGCCGCTGCCTTCCTCCACGCGAAGGTCGCCGGGATTTTGCCAGCTTTGCGCCAGCGTCGGTCCGGCCGCGCGCCATCCGGCCGCCTCAATCATCGCATGGATGCGGGCATCGGGCGGCGGTGTGCCCCCCAGCAGGCACAATGGCGCGTCGCCGCCGAATTGCGGCGCAGCAATCCGCAGCGCGTTGGTCGCCACAATCCCTTGCTCCAGCGCGTCATCGTCGATGCCGAGGTGCGCGGCCAGTCGTCTGATCGCCTTGCCCATATGCGCGACGCTGCTGGCGCGCTGGATCGTGGCGGTGTCGAAGATCATCGGTTCGGGACCAGCAATCTCGCCCCGCTGCCGCAATTCGCAGATATAATAATAGAGCCGCTGCGCTGCATCGTCACCGCGCGAGAAGAGCACCGCGTCCAGCCCATTCAGCGCGCCATCCGCCCAATCCTGCAGGATGGACCGCGTCCAGAGCGGAAATTTGCTTTCGAGCCAGCGATCCGCCGCCGGAAGGGGCCGATCGACATTCCATCCCACCGGGCCGGAACAGGCGCCCGTGGCGGTCAGCACATCTTGCGGTAGGTCGGGGCCGACATAGGCAATCATGGTCATTGTCCAATAACAGTGGGCAGCCACAGCGCCATGGCCGGGAACAGGATGATGAGGAGCAGGTGGATGAGATCACTGCCGAGGAAGGGCAGCACGCCCTTGAATATCCGTCCCAACGGCACGTCCTTCGCCACCCCCTGGATGACATAGAGGTTCATCCCCAGCGGCGGGTGGACGAAGCCGATCTCCATGGCGCGGGTGATGAAGATGCCGAACCAGATCGGCGACATGCCCACCCCTTCGACGATCGGCAGCAGGATAGGCGTGGTCAGCAGCATCAATGCCAGCCCGTCCAGCACCGATCCCAGCAGCAGCAAAAGCAGCGCGACGACCAGCAGGGTCGGGATGGTGCCCATGTCCATGGCCGACACGGCAGTGCCAACCGCTTCGGTCAGCCCGGTCACGCTGATGAAGACCGAAAAGATGATCGCACCGATGATGACCAGGAAGATGAGGCCCGTCGTCCGCAAGGTTTCGGAAAAGGCGCGGAACAACACCTCGCGGTTGAGCCGCCCTCGCCATGCCGTGATCGCCAGAGCGCCGGCCGTGCCGATGGAGGAGGCTTCGGACGGGCTGAACCAGCCCAGTACGATCCCGCCCAGCACCACGGCCAAGAGCAGCAGCATGTCGGCGATGCGCAACATCGCCCGGCCACGCTCCGCCCAACTCGCCCGCTCGCTCGGCGGCGCGATCGAAGGACGCCAGCGCACGAGCAGCCACACGACCAGGCAATAGAAGAGCATCTGCGAAATGCCGGGAATGAGCGTGGCGGTGAACAGCGTGCCGATCGATTGTTCGGCGATGATGCCATAGACGATCAGCGCGCCCGATGGCGGCAACATCTGGCCCAATGTGCCACCGGCAGCGACGGTGCCGGTCGCCAGCGCATCGCTATAGCCGCGCTGGCGCATTTCGGGCAGCGCGACCAGGCCGATGGTCGCCGCCGTCGCCAGGCTGGAACCGTTGATCGATCCAAATCCGGCGCAGCCCCCGATCGACGCATAGGCCAGGCCGCCGCGCCGATGGCCAATCATCTTGGCGGCTGCATCGAACAGATCCCGACTGGCATTGGCCGCAAAGAAGAGATGCGCCATCAGCATGAACAGCGGCAATGTGCCCAGTTCATAGCGGGTCAGCGTTTCGACCACGACGACGCCCGCCTTGATGAGAGCCCCCTCCGGCCCAAGCGCGACCATCAGGCCGCCGACGCCGACAAGGCCCAGCGAAACGCCGATCGGCACGCCGCACAACAGCATGGCGAACAGGAGGATAAGGCCGATCAGCCCGGTTTCGGGCGTTGCAAGGATCATGGTCGGCGCCCTTCCAACAGCTGGCGGACAAGCAGCGCGATGATGACGACCAGCGTTATGTTGAGAAAGGCGCGCATCGCCCACCAGGGCACACCGACCAGTTCGCTCACCTCCTGGCTGCCCCACAGGTCCGCCGCCAGCCAGCAGGAGCCGCCCAGTAGCATCAGGTAGAACAGGATCGACAGCGCGGTGCAGACCCATTCGGCGACATCGCGGTTGCTGCCGGTCAGCCGATCGAGGATCAGGTGAACGCGCGCATGGTTGCGGCCCAGCGTCGCGGCGACCAGCGCCAGCGATCCGCCGATCAGGACGACGACCTGCACCAGTTCGATCGCGCCCTTGAGCGGCAGGCCGGTGTGCCGACCGATCACCGCCAGCAGATTGAGCGCCGCTGCAATGATCAAGGCGACCCCGCCCGTCCATATCATCATGGTCTTGGCAGCATTCATGCAGTCACCTCTTCGACCCAGCCGTCGTTGCTGATTGTGATCGCCGGTAGCCCGGCAGCGTGCGTGATCTGTTCGACATAGGCGCAAATCTCCGCCGCGCGCGTCGCCGACGCTAGTGTTGGACGACCGGGCGGCTCGACATCGACCGGAATGATGCGGACCCCGATGGTCCGGTCCGCATCCCATGTGACATGGCCCAGAAAGGCATTGACCGCTTCGGGGTGAAAAGGCGCGAGCGGATAGGCCGGGTCGGGTTCGAACCCGAACAAAGTCCGCCGCCGCGCCGCCCATTCCGCCCGCGCCGGATGGTCCTGCGCCGGGCTGAGCGCGCTCGTCACGACGCAGCCATTGCCAAGCCCGTGGAAGATCGGCTTGCCCCGGTAAAATTCGATGCCCCGCACGATATGGGCGTGATGGCCGATGACGACATCCGCGCCCGCATCGATCGCGGCATGCGACACCGCCCGCTCATAGGGCGCCAACTGGACGGGGGTATGGACGATGCCCTTGTGTAGCGCGACCAGCACGATGTCGGCCTGGTCCCGAACGGCGGCAATGTCGCCCTTGAGCATGGCGCGTGCCTCGTCCGTCAGCGTGGCGAGCGCAGCCGCTGGCGCGATCGGCGCGCCGTCGGCCGTCTCGATCCGCAGCCAGGCGCATCCGGCTTTATCCTTGCTCGCCCAGCTTGCGACCGGACCCACGCAATTATAGCTGAGCAGTGCGATCCGATGTCCGCCGCGCGTGACGATGGCCGGTGCGCGTGCGGCGGCGAGCGTCAGCCCCGCGCCGCAATGCGCCACGCCCAGCGCATCCAGTCCCGCTATCGTATCGGCAATGCCTTCCGCGCCGCAATCCGCGATGTGATTGCCCGCCAGGCTCAGCATGGCAAAGCCCGCATCGGCAATGGCGGCCAGATTTTCGGGCGGTGCGCCGGGTGCGGGGACATCGCCTTTCAACTCCGCCCCGCGCACCGTATGCGGCACCTCCAAATGGCCGATCGAAAGGTCCGCAGCGCGCAGCGCGGGCGCGATCCCGGCCAGCCAATAGGCACCATCCGGCTCGTCCAGAACCAGATCGCCTGCCAGCACGATCGAGATCGCATCCTGTGTCACGCTGTCATCCGCTCCGTGTCAGAAGGACTTGCGCACGCTGACCGCGAACAGCCGCCCGATCGGGTCGCTCGCCGTCGCGTCATAGCCGCCGCCACCATTGCCATTGGGCGCCAGGTTGACATAGGGCGGCGCGATATCGAACATGTTGCGCACCTCCAGCCCCAGCACGAGTCCCTTTTCGAAGAAGCCGTCAGCCTGTTGATCGCCAACCTTCCAGTTCAGCGTCAGATCGACCGGCGTATAGCTTTTTACCGATTGCACCGGCCTCGACAGATTGTTGCGATAGCCTCCGACATGGGTCGCCAGCACTCGTGCGCTGAACGGACCATGATCCCATGTCACGCTTGCGCGCGCTTTCAGCTTCAACGGGTTGAAGATGACATTGCGCCGATCGACCAGAGGCGCCGCAGGCGTCACGGCGACATTATATTTGGTCAGATAGGTTCCGGATATATTGACCGTCAACGCGTCCTTCGCGCCCAGCCGGGTGTTCCAGGTGCCGGTAAAATCGATACCGCGCGTCACCGATACGCCCAGATTCTGGCTGCGCCCGTCGACGAACAGCGTGACGTTCGCCGGATCGCCGCCGGGGAAGGAGCCGCCTGCCAGCGCCACGCCCTGCGCCAGCAATTCCTGTACCCGCGCCGCCGCGGCCGCCCCGCGCAGGATGATGTCGGTCCCGGCATATTCCGCTTCATTGCCGAGGATGGTCAGGTTCGACAGATTGGCGAGTACCTGATTTTCATATTTAACGTCCCAATAGGTGATGCCGAAACGCAGGTTGGGCAGAGGATCAAAGTCCGCACCGATCGACCAGGTCGTTGCCGTTTCGGGTTTCAGGTCCAGATTGGGACCGGACAGAGCATAGCCCTGCAGCGGCGCGCCACCGGCCGGATTCTGGTAGCTCTGGCCGAAGATATTGTTGGAATTGCCATAGATTTCCGGGATCGTCGGCGCGCGGAAGGATGTGCCGTAACTGGCGCGTAGCTTGGCCCAGCGCACGGGTTGCCAATTGATGCCGAATTTGGGGTTGGTGGTCGATCCGACGTCGCTATATTTGTCGTGGCGCACCGCCGCGTTCAGTTCCAGCCGCTCGAACCCCGGCATCGCATTGTCCGCGCCGAAGATGGGGATGTAGAGTTCGCCATAGACCGAATCCACCTTGCGGCCGAAATGGCGGAAGGTGATCGGGTTGGTCGGCGCGCCTCGCGCAGACCCCAGGGCAACGGTGAAATCCTGCCGTTCATAGCCCGTCGCCAGCTTCACCGCGCCGCCGGGCAGGGTGAAGAGCGGTCCGTTGAGCCGGGCCTCATAGGTTTTCAGGCGACCATTGGTGGGGGCGAGGAATATCTGGTTGGCGATCGTCGCCAATAGCGTCTCGCTGGTGCGTCCCAGCCCATAGGGATCGAACGCCGTCGCAGGATCGCTGCTCGCCAGTGCCGCGTTGAGCGCTGCATTGTTGATGCCATGATAGGAACCGGAAAAATCATTGGTCTTGCCATAGCCGAACAAGGCTTCGGCTTCCCAATCATGGGGCAGCTTGGCGCGCACGCCGGGCGTGATCTGCCAGCTTTCGGCCGATCCGAAACTGTCATTGGTCGGCACGTCATCGCGGAAATTATAATCGAGCGTATAGCTGGTGCCGGTAAAGCCTGCGGGCCGCACGAAAAAGGCATTGGTCTGCGGCACGGTCAGCCGGGCGTTGGAATAGGCCGACTGGCGATAGAAGTTCCGTTTGGAGTAAAAGCCATCATAGAAGACGCTCAGCCAATCGTTAAATTCGAACCGGCCCGTGCTGTTGACCGAGTCATAATTCTGTTCCGGCATCAAATCCTGATTGGCCAGCTCATCGCACCGGTTGATCGTCCCTGCCGCCAGCGATCCCGCATTGGCCTGCGTCACGCCACCTGTCGGAATGGCATAGGTGGTGCCATTGGCATTGATGTTGCCGGGTGCGCAGCGCGCGATCCGGTAATCGCCGCCGCCTGACGCCCGCTGGTCACTGGTGAAGAAGGACCGGTCATCGCCGCTCAGGTTTGATCGTTCGACATGCTCATAGGCGACCATGATCTGCCCGCGGTCGAACACCTTGCCGATGGCCGCGCCCAGCGTCGTTTCATGAAAATCGCCGCGTGAGGCGATGCCCGACCGGGCAAAGACTTCGCCCCCGTCCAGCGACCGGCGCGGGATCAGGTTGACCACGCCAGCCACGGCATCCGACCCATAGACGGCCGATGCGCCATCCGCCACGACCTCGATCCGCTCAACACCCAGAGAAGGCAGGACCGAAGGGTCGATCGACCGGCTGTTGTTGGTCACGCGATGACCGTCGATGATGACAAGCGTGGCATAGGGGCCGATGCCGCGCAGATTGACCGAGTTGCCATAGGTGATGTTGCCGCTGCCGCCCGATTGGCCGCGTGAATTTTCCGACACGCCAAGGTCAAAGACCTGCGGAATTTCCTTGATCATGCGATCGACCGTGACGGCGCTGGACGCTTCCATTTCGGCGCGGCCGAGCGTTGTGACGGTGGAGCCGACGGGGGCCGCGCCACGCACGCGGCTGCCGGTGACGACGATGTCGGCGGTGCTCGCCTCCTCCTGCGCTGCCGCCACAGCTGATAGACCTACAGCGATCCCGCAGCAGCCGATCTGCAAAGCGGCCCGCAGGCTGATCCCACCTTTACGATTCCTGTTCATGCCATCCTCCCTCGCCGCGTTGCGCGGCCATTATCATTGCGCCGTCGTTCAATCCGCGATCGGCAGTTCGATCCACGATGCCCTCGTTCCGCCCCGCTGCACGGTGATGACCGGTGCGGGTTTCTGTTCGATATCTTTGAGGTTGCGCTGGCGCGGGTCTGCACCCGCGATCGTCACGCGCAGCCGCGCCCCTGCCGGCACGACCCGCGACACCGGCGTCAGGTCGATCGCCAGGTCCGCCTGCTGCCCCGGCGGCAATGGCGCGACATCAGCGCGCAAACCAGAATGCCAGGGCAGGCCCATCGTCTCATAGGGTGGCTTGCCCGTCTTGCGGTGCGACAGGGCCAGTCGCCCGAAGGCGACGACTTCCGTCGTGCCATCGGCGGCCACCTGGTCGAGATAGGCAAAGATATTGGCGTCGGGCTTGTCCGCCGAAACGCGTAACCGCACAACCGGATAGCCGATCAGTTTGGTCGCCTTGACCAAGGGCGCGCTGGTATAGCTCAGGCCCTTGTCGTCCATCGGCTTGGCCCAGAAGGCGAAATAGTCGGCGGGCGGCAGGTCGTAGCGCACGGTAAACCGGTCTGTACCTGTCTTGCCCGTCTGGGTGCCCAGTTGTCCGTCATTGACCGACCGGGCCGTGCCGCTCCGCCCTGCGTCGAAAAACCAGCGGATCGGCTTGGCGGTCTCGCCCGGTAAGGCGTTGGACCGCACATAGCCGCCCTTGCCGTCCAGCCCCTCGACCCAATAGGTTGCGCGCGGTTCGGCGGCGATGCCATTGGCGACGCCTTTAAGATGATGGTCGAAATAGCGCACGACCTCCCCGGTAAAGTCGAACCCCGGCGGCGGCACGCAATGGCTGCCCGGCCCGGCCAGGAACTTCGATCCCGCCATGTTCGCTGCGCTCAGGATCGACTGGGCGGTTGGCTCGTCCTGCCAGTTACTCCAGAAATAGGTGGCGATCCCCGCCTGCCGGATCGCATCGAGATAGCGATAGACGCCGACCTCTTCCCAGAAGGCGTTGCCGGTCAGCGGCGACACGCTGTCGCGATACGGCATGCCATACCATAGCGCCGCCATCGGCGTGTTCTTCGCATGTTGCTGCACCGCCGCCTGCAATTGCGCGCCGTCGCGGTCGCCATCGACCGGCAGGCTCGCCAGATCGTCGCTCAGCGGCTCGTCCGGCCGAGTGTTGAATTGTGCCGTGATCCCGCCGCGCCGAACGAAAGCATATTTGTCGAGGTCGGACGCGCCGACGAACACCGCCTTGAGCGACGGCGGCGCGGTGGTGGCGGTGTGAAAGGTGGTGCCGCCCAGATAGGAGCAACCGATCATGCCGACCTTGCCGCTGGAAAAGGGCTGCCGCGCCAGCCATTCGACCAGATCATGGCCGTCACGCGCTTCGGTCCTGTCCTGAAAGCCGTGACGGCGACCAAAGGACGCGCCCTTGCCGCGAATATCCGCGACAGCGACGACATAGCCCGCCTTGATCAACGACCGTAATGCCAGCCGGTCGTCCAGGGCGACTTCCTTGATCGCGCCATCCTTGTCCCGAAACCGTGCCCGGTAGGGGGTGAAGACGAAGATCACCGGCAACTTTTCGGCCGCGACCTTGTCCTTGTCGCTAGGGCGATACAGGTTGACGGCCAGCTTCGTGCCATCGCGCACCGGCACATAGACCGAACTGCGCTGTACATCGGCATAGTCCCTGGCCAGCCCCGGCATGGCGACCCCCAAGGCCGCCAGCATTGCGATCGATCGCGCCGCCTGCATCGCTCTCTCCTATTGTTGACAATTTCATCAGCGATCAGACAGGCCGATGCAACCAAAAACTCGCTGACAATATTGTTGACAATATTGTCCGATGGCGAGACTATCTGCCCATGGACGGTATGGAAAAACGCGCGCCAACGGGCGTGGAAGTGGCGGACTGGGTCCGCAACCGCATCAGAAACGGGCGTTTTTCGCCGGGACAGCGGCTCGTGGAGGTCGACATCATCCGCCAGACTGGGGCCAGCCGGTCAAAGGTGCGCGAGGCGCTGCAACGTCTGGAGGGAGAGGGCCTCGTCCAGATCGAGGAGTTCCGCGGTGCTTCCGTCAAGAGCACGGGCCTAGAGGAAGTCGCGCAAATCTATCGCGCCCGCATCGCGTTGGAAGGCATCTGCGCTGCGGATTTTGCGCGCCATGCCTCGGACGAAGACAAGCGCCAACTATGCGCGGTGCAGGACCAACTGGACCAGTGCGTGATCGATCGCGCGCCCGACCGCTTTGGCCGGTTGAATCTCGAATGGCATCGGATCATCGTGCAGGGGTCCGGCAACAGCGTCATCGCCGAATTGCTCAAGCGCCTGAACGTCCCCATCCACCGGCTATTGTTCGAAAGCTTCTACGACGAAAGCCGCCTGCGCACCGCAAACGCCGATCACAAGAAGATGGTCGCCTTGCTGTTGGCGGGCGATGCGGAAGGCGCCGAAGCCGCCATGCGTGGCCATATCGCCGATGGCTTCGACACGCTTTCAAAGATCGAGAGCGAATTTTACGGCTGATCGTTCGACGGCCTCCACCATGCGCGACGGAGACGGCGTTATTTTAAACATCTTGTTTTGGTAGCCGCGCACAGCCCATGGGAATTAAAAGCCAGGAACGGCGCGATGGATATGTGGACATAATGACTGAGACTTTGGAAGAGCTTGGATGGCGGTCCTTTTTCAGCGCGCAGATGGCGGCCCATGAGGCTGCGGGATGCCATCCCGTCCGAGTCATGGCCGTTCATCGCGGCAAGATCGCGGTGGCCGGTGAGCGAACGACGCGGCTGATCTCACCCCATATCGCCGATGCCACGATCGCCGAAGAACATCCCACGGTCGGCGACTGGTTGCTGATCGACAATGCCACGTTTGAGATCAAACATGTCCTGCAACGCGCAAACCTGTTCAAACGGCGCGCGGCCGGCCACGATAAAAGGACGCAATTGATCGCGGCGAACGTCGATACGCTATTCGTCGTTGCTTCTTGCAATCAAGATTTCAGCGCCCCGCGGCTGGAACGCTATCTCGTGTTGGCACGGGAGGTCGGCGTGCAACCGGTCGTTATTCTCACCAAGATCGACCTGACGGATACGCCAGACTCTTTCGTGGCCGCGGTTCGAGATTTGCAGCCGGGGTTGGCGATCGAGGCCATTGACGGGCGGGATCGGGACAGTGTCGCGCGTCTTTCCAGATGGTGTGGAAAGGGCCAGACGGTCGCCCTTCTGGGGTCATCGGGCGTCGGCAAATCGACGCTGGTGAACAGCCTTCGCGGTTCCGATAGCATAGCGACGCAGGCCATCCGCAAGGGCGATGATACAGGGCGGCACACGACCACAGTACGCGAGATGCACCGGCTGGAAGGTGGCGGCTGGTTACTCGACACGCCTGGCATGCGGGAATTGCAATTGGTCGATGCGGGAACCGGCATTGCGGAGGTTTTCGACGACATCGTCGATATGGCGGACCATTGCCGCTTTTCCGACTGCACCCATGATGTCGAACCAGGCTGTGCGGTTCAGACCGCTATCGCCAGCGGACAGCTTGAGCGCACGCGTCTGGAGCGCTGGCGCAAATTGGCGAGCGAAGAGACCTACAATAGCGCAAGCCAAGCCGAACGCCGCGCCCTCGACCGTATCGCGGGCCGGGGCGCGGGCAAAAAAAAGTGATCGGTCCGCCCTCAACCATCAGGTGATCGTAGGCCGAAAGTCCATCACGCAAAAAAGCGGCCCGTTGCGGGGCCGCTTCTTATGCCGAAACGAATCGATAGAAATCAGGCGGCGGTGGCAGCCTGCTTCTTGACGATATCGCGCTTGAGGCGACGGGCCTTGAGCGACAGCTTGTCGTCGCTGGTCTTGACCAGCCAGTTGTCCAGGCCGCCATTATGTTCGACCGAACGCAGACCATGGGTCGACACGCGCAGCTTGAAGCTGGATTCCAGCGTTTCGGAGATCAGCGAAACATTCTGCAGATTGGGCAGGAACACCCGCTTGGTCTTGTTATTGGCGTGGGAAACATTGTGACCCACCTGGCGACCCTTGCCGGTCAGCTCGCAAATGCGCGACATAGTCAATCAACCTTGTAATTCGGGTTCGTTCGGAAAGTCGCGCCGATAATGGGATTCGTGGCTCCCGTCAACCCGCGCGCGTTGGATGCAACCCTTTGGGTGAGGCCTGCGTTGAGCCGTTGTTATCCTAAGGGAGGTCGAAATGCGATTCATTGGTGGTCTACTCGTCATTATCCTGCTGGTCCTGGCCGGAGGCATCGCCACGGGCTTTATCGACCTGCAAAAGACGCGTGACGGGCAATTGCCGCAGATCGCGGTCAAGGAAGGCACGCTGCCCAAATATGAGGCCAATGTCGCCAAGGTCGATGTCGGCAGCCGCACCGAAACCGTCGAAGTGCCCACGGTAGACGTCAAGAAGCCCTGATTCTTCCCCTCCCCTGCCTGATCCTGTAACGGGCGGAGCCATGGCTCCGCCCTTTCCCTTGCCCGCCCCGATGCGCCGTGCGCTCGATCTTGCCCGTTTGGCCGAGGCGGCGGGTGAAGTGCCGATCGGCGCCGTCGTGACCAGGGATGGCGCGATCATCGGTGAGGGCGAGAATCGCAATCGGCGCGATTGCGATCCGACCGCCCATGCCGAAATCGTGGCGATGCGGGCGGCGGCGGCGTATCTGAATGACTTTCGCCTGACCGGCTGCGACCTGTGGGTGACGCTGGAGCCCTGCCCGATGTGTGCGGGGGCAATCTCCCACGCGCGAATCGCCCGGCTCTATTATGCGGTGGGCGATCCCAAGGGCGGCGCGATCGAGCAAGGGCCGCGCCTCTTCGCTCAGCCGCAATGCCTGCACCGCCCGGACGTCTATGGCGGCTTGGCCGAGGCGGAAGCCTCAGCGCTGTTGCGGGACTTTTTCGCCGCCCGGCGCTGAATAGTCGATGCGGTAGAGCTGATAGGGCAAGGTCATGCCCGTGTTGAGCGTGACCGGCACCAGCCAGTCGGGCAATTTGTCGCGCATCAGGTCGGCATAGAAGCCCGTGGGATTGCGCGACTGATAGATGGTGCCTTCGGGAAACCAGGGGCAGACCAGCAGATAGGTCGCATGATGCTTCGCCGCGATAGCGCGGAAGTCGCGCGCCGGGCCGTCGAAAGCGTGGTGGATGTCGAGGATCGTCGCGCCGTTGCGGTGATAGGGTCCGGTGAGCGCGCTATGATGTGTGGTCGCGATCAGGCGCGGCCCCAGATCGACCATGGTGAAGATGGTCGCGGGCGGGAGTTGATCCAGCACCGCGAGCGCAGGCTGGGTCCGGCAGCGCCCGTTCGCTTTCTTGATCGCATCGTTGCGCGCCACGGCGGACGGGCGCCAGGGACGCGGCGTCTTACCGGTCGCCTGTTGATAGAGTTTCAACGCCTGCGGATAGAGCGGATAGGCGCAGGCGATCGCTACGAGCAACGCCACCCCTGCCCCGCCCGCAATCCTGGCCCGGCGTGATCCAGTGAGGATGACGACGACCAGACGATGCGCGGCCCAGGCGGCAGGCGGGATCGCCAGCAATTGCGCGGCTGGCCCCGCGCGCAGCTGCCAGAAGAGCAAAGCGATGGCGAAGACCAT